>NZ_CP139286.1:1536975-1844370 GCF_034067285.1 Acinetobacter pittii | reverse complement strand
CATGAATTGCTTTTGCCACCAGTTCTTTACCACTACCAGATTCACCGCGGACCAGCACTGGAAACTCAGTAATTGCTACTCTTTGAATGATTGAAAACATACGAGTCATTTCTGGTGAGCAACTATTGAAAACTTTAGCCAAGTCTTGCAATTGTTCTGTTAGCGTTGATTGACCAGCAATATCATTTTCTGTGCCAACTGGCTGTAAAATATGTAACTTGCCAATAATATGATGCTCGGCAATATAAATATCATGTTCTTGATAGATAAATCGCTTTCTTATTTTAGGAGTATTGATCTCAAGATATTGATTGTGATGATCTTGAGTAAGCGCTGCCATACTCTCAACAGAAATATCGTCTGTATTAAATTTATAGTGAATTGCGTGAGTCGTTGTGTCTGCTAAAAACAGACTCGCATTTGGAAATAAAGCCTTAAGTTGCTCAAATAATATGTAAAAATCTTGTTCTGACTCAAAATTTAACTTTGCCATTTCATGTGTTTCACAATCGTTTCATTGAAACATACTTGAGTTTCAAGGGAACATCAAGCTTAGTTCATTTTCTTATCTTAATTTTATTAATTAACCTAACAATTTGATTTTTATATTTATTATTAAATTTTAAATAATTGGCACCTTATTTGCAAAATATAGGAAAGAAATAAATTATTAAGGTATAAATCATGTTCTTTAAGCAGTTTTTTGAGCAGGAAAGTTCGACTTATACATATATGCTTGGGTGTGAAGAAACACGAGAGGCTGTTTTAATTGATCCAGTCGCTTCAGATATAGAGATTTATGCAAAAGAATTAGAGCAGCATCAATTTACGCTTATCTATACATTAGATACACATGTTCATGCAGACCATATTACTGCTGCAAATTTACTTCGTGAACGTTTCCATTGCAAATCGGTTTTACACCGAAACTCAGATGTAAGTTGTGGAGATATTTTAATTACAAATGGATGCATGCTTAAATTCGGCAACCTCAGTATTGAAGCGCGTTATACACCAGGTCATACCAATGCGTGTACGAGTTATTTAGTTGAAAACATGGTTTTCACGGGTGATGCATTATTAATTGATGGTTGCGGTCGAACCGATTTCCAGCAAGGTAATGCAGGCACACTTTATGACAGTATACATAAACAACTTTTCAGCCTGCCTGACGACACTATTGTGTATCCGGGACATGACTATAAAGGTCGTTTATCTTCAACAATTGGTTATGAACGCTTAAATAACTCACGCCTAGGTCAAAACCGCTCGCGCGAAGATTTTATTAAATTGATGAATAACTTAAATCTGCCATATCCAAAACAAATCGATAAAGCACTACCTGCTAATCAGGCCTGTGGTTCAACTTCACAATCATAATAAGGTGGCAATATGGAACTTAAACAAGTTAATCAAGATTTTTATGTTGCTGGTCAAATCACTGTCGATGAGGTCGCAAAAATTGCCGATCAGGGAGTAAAAACTCTGATATGTAACCGACCAGATGGAGAAGGTGCAGACCAACCCAATATAATTGAAATTGAAGAAGCAGCTCAGCAATATGGCCTAAAAGTAATTTATCAACCTGTGACGAGTGGCAGAATTACTGATCAGCAAGTTACCGAATTTAAACAGCTTTATCAGAATGCCCAGAAACCTGTTTTAGCGTATTGCCGTTCTGGTATGCGTGCCATCAGTTTATGGGCTTTGGCTGAAGTTGACCCTTCGGATGCAGCACTTTTAGTAGAAATGGGTAATAAGCTTGGATTTAATTTAAAAGGCTTAGTGCCACGTATTTTAAAACGTGATCATGAACCAGCCACTATTCCTTGTTATAGCGTTGTGATTGTTGGTGCGGGGGCTGCAGGAATTTCTGTTGCATCGAGCTTACTGTCTCGTGAACCTCATTTAGATATTGTCATTATTGATCCGGCCGATACCCACTATTATCAACCCGGCTGGACCATGGTAGGGGCTGGTATTTTTAAACCACAAGTAACCGCACGCTCTATGGCAAGTGTGATTCCTTCAAAAGTGAAATGGATGAAAGTTGCCGTTGCTGGATTCGACCCTGAGCATAGTCAGGTTATTTTGGAAGGATGCCAACCCATTCAATATAAGGCATTGGTCGTCTGTCCAGGATTAAAACTCAATTGGCATGGAATTGAAGGTTTAGTTGAAACCTTAGGTAAAAATGGGGTGACATCTAACTATCGTTATGATTTAGCGCCGTACACATGGGAATTGGTGCAACAGCTAAACGGTGGAAAGGCAATCTTCACCCAGCCGCCTATGCCAATTAAATGCGCTGGTGCTCCTCAAAAAGCAATGTACCTTTCAGCCGACCACTGGTTAAAGCAAGGCAAACTTAAAGATATCTCTCTTCATTTTTATAACAGCGGCGGTGTTTTATTTGGTGTGAAGGAGTATGTACCTGCACTAATGCAATATGTCGAAAAATATGGTTCTGAACTGCACTTTAACCATCAGCTTGTCAAAGTAGATGGGCCTGCAAAAAAAGCATGGTTTAAGGTAGTGAACGATGAAAATGCAGCATTGGTCGAAACAGATTTTGACATGCTGCATGTTGTTCCACCGCAACAAGCCCCAGACTTTATTCGTGCCAGTACTCTTACTGATGAAGCAGGCTGGGTGAGTGTGAATCCTCAAACCTTACAACACACAGAACATGCCAATATTTTTGCTTTAGGCGATGTGATGAATGCGCCTAATGCCAAAACTGCTGCTGCGGCACGAGCACAAGCACCCATCGTTGCTGTGAATGTTATAGCCCAGCTCAAGGGTGAACAAAGCTTCTGTGAATACAACGGCTATGGTTCATGCCCACTTACTGTCGAGCGTGGAAAAATCGTTCTGGCTGAGTTTGGTTACGGCGGTAAGCTTCTTCCAAGTTTTCCAAAATGGGTGATTGATGGGCAAAAACCATCACGTTTGGCTTGGCTGCTTAAAGAACAGATTTTACCGCCAATTTATTGGCAAGGCATGCTCAAAGGCCGCGAATGGATGGTCAAACCTGAGCGAGGGTAAACAAAGCAACGCTTTGTCCGAGCGCAAGGCGAAAGCTGTGCTTGAGCGGAAGAGGATAAGTAAAGATTAATAATCTTTACCCGAGCGCAAGACAAGAACTACGTTCGAGTTAAGAGGGTAAACAAAGCAACGCTTTGTCCTGAGAAGCGGTTGAAGCTTCGCAAGAAGACGAGAACTTACTCCCTCATTAACCAGCAGTCTACTGCAAACGATGTATATGCAATTTTAGGCTTTTGATATGTTATTACTTGTCGTTGAAGGCATTGTGATTGGTTTTTTACTGGGTCTCACTGGTGCAGGTGGCGGTATTCTTGCCGTACCTGCGCTCATGACCAGTCAAGGTTGGAGTGT
This sequence comes from Acinetobacter pittii, assembly GCF_034067285.1. Lineage (NCBI taxonomy): Bacteria > Pseudomonadati > Pseudomonadota > Gammaproteobacteria > Moraxellales > Moraxellaceae > Acinetobacter > Acinetobacter pittii. The sequence goes on along the minus strand of NZ_CP139286.1, from coordinate 1,840,971 downwards.
GGCTCAAGCTGCGCCGATTGGATTGTTGGCAGTTGCTCTATCTACACTCATTGGCACCATTGAAGGTTTATTTAAAAAGATAGTTCGTTATCGTGCTGCAATCTGGATTGCCTTAATTGGTACCCCTATGGCACATATCGGCATTTTAATAGCCAATGCGATTCCACCTGTATGGCTCATGTTAATGTTTAGCTTAGTCATGTTTACAGTGGGCTATCGACTCATTAGTAACCGAGTATCAGATTTCCATAATCCGCCGTGTCAGGTCAACCCAAGTACGGGACGCTTTATCTGGAATTTTAAAACGGGAAGCGTTCTTGCAAGTATCGGAATTATTGCTGGGCTTTTAACTGGAATGTTAGGAGTTGGTGGTGGCTTTGTAATTGTACCAGCACTTAGAAAAGTCACAAATTTGGATATGCATAGCATTGTTGCAACTTCACTTATGATTATTTTTCTCATTAGTGGAATGAGTATTGTGATGCATATTGCAGAGGGTTTTCACTATCCAGTAGGCATTACCAGTGCGTTTGCACTCGCATGTGCATTTGGTATGTTATTAGGACGCAGAGCTATTCGTTTTATTCCGTCTGCAATCGTGCAAAAAGTCTTTGCTTTAATGGTTTTTGCTGTCGCAATTTATATGGTCATTAAGATTGTTAATCTAACAAATATCTAAACGATATAATATTTTAACCTTCTCTATAAATAGCAATTTTCCAAAGATGAGATGTTAAAATTATCTTTGGAAATTTGATTTAAACCATATAAATTTTTGAGAAAGCGATATGAAGCGAATTAATGTGGCAATTTGTGGTTTTGGACGGATTGGGCAACAAATTGCAGAGCTTCTTTTAAATCGATCGGCATACTATCAACAAAAATATCAAATTGATGCCCGTTTAATGGGTGTCTGCAACTCATCATCAGGCTTAATTGATCAAGAAGGTTTACAAGCTGCCAAGTGGCTAGATAAAACACAGTATCAAGCAGGCCTAACTGAGCAAAAGTTTTTACAACAGGTTCAAGCAGATGTCATTATTGAGACAGGGCCAAGTGACTATGTGACAGGTGGAAAAGGACTATTTTATTTAAATTATGCTTTAACACATAACATGAATGCGATTGCAGTATCTAAAGGTGCTCTAGTCGTAGATGGTAAAAAATTAATTAACTTGGCACATCAGCACAATAAAAAACTATTTTTTAGTGGTGCGACTGCTGCAGCTTTACCAACTGTTGATTTATTTGAATATAACTTGGCTGGCTGTCAAATTTTAGAAATAGAAGGTGTCTTTACCGGAACCACAAATTTTATTTTGAATGATATGTTGCAACATGAATGTGCGTTTGCAGAATCTCTTGGAAAAGCTCAAGCAAAAGGGATTGCAGAACCTGACAGCTCTTTCGATGTAGATGGATGGGATACCGCTGCCAAAATTACGATATTGGCAAATACTGTTTTGGGAGCTGATGTAAAAATTCAAGATATTCCAAGACAAGGAATCAGTCATGTGACTGCTGATCATATTCGTGATTGGAAAAAAGAAAATCTAATTCCTCGTTTGGTGGGTTTTATTCATAATAAAAATCAGCAAATTCAAACAGGTGTTGAGTTAAGGCTAGTTCCAACACATCATCCTTTTGCTCATCTACAAGGTTCTAATAAATGCATTCGGGTGTTAACTCAAGAAATGGGTGAGCTTGTTGTAAGTGGAGGAGCATCTGCACCCTTAGCTACAGCAGCCGCGGCTTTAAAAGATTTCGAGTTGATGCTAAAAATGAGCTGCTAAAATTAATTATGATTTATAAAAAGCAGGCTTTTATGCCTGCTTCTCACAATTTTTTTGATTATTAAATAACTTTTTTCCAATTTCAAACTTACTAAACATTAGGTAGTTGCCAAGTAAGATTAATAAAATTCCAAATACAGCGTTTAAGGTCCACTCATATCCCTCAAAGAAGGTAGAAACAGTTAGAGCAACTAAGGGGAAGAGCAACGTGCTATATGCTGCTTTTGAAGCACCAATTCTCCCAACCAGAGAAAAATAAGCAGAGAATCCAATAACTGTGCCAAATACAGCCAAGTAAAGTACCGAACTTAAAAATGGGAAATTCATTGGAGGCATTAAATCTTGGCCAGTAAATAAAGCTAAACTTAACATCACTAATGATCCATAAGTCATCGCATAACAGTTTGTGGAAAAGATATTTAGACCACGTTTTTGATGTCTAACACTGATCATATTTCCTAAAGAAAAACCGTAAGTGCCTACAGCACATAGGCCAATACCTAATAATAACTGTGCATTAAATTGGCTATTTATGAGATCATGCCAAAAGAGTAAAACGATGCCACCTAAACCTAAAAGTGCAGCTGGTCCAAAATTTGGTGAAGGTTTTTGCTTAAAAAAGATAAGCGCATTAATGGCATTAAAGAAAACAGCCATCGAAAAAATGACGGACTCTAAACCGCTATTTACATATTTAACGGCGGTATAAAAACAAATAAAGTTTAGGCCGAAAACACAAAGGCCTTGTAGCATACAAAACAAATGATCTTTTAAAGCAATTCGCTGTAATTTTCCTGAAAATAGTAAAACAACCCAAAGTAATAAGGCTGAAATGGCAAAACGCCATAAAATTGCGACGACAGGCGTTGCATAATGGCTCTGAACGGCAATTCCAATCCATGTTGTTCCCCAAATCAACACCACCGCAACATAGAGTAAAATATTCATAAGTTCATCCTCGATTACCAAGCTTAAGTATCTAGGAATGCATAATTTTTCACGTATATATTCTTGTGTTCTACATGCAAGATCTTGCGTTTTTTATAGAACTAAACTAGCTCAATTTTGCTGAATATGGTTAACTTAAGCTCAATGAGATTCGTTTTAATTTTGCATGGCCTATCAAACTTTAGAACAGCTACAGCAATCTAAAGCCAAGCTTCACGAAACTGTGGTGCTTGATGAAAATATGCAACTTGCATTTTGGTCTAATCAGCAAGATCGTGTAAGTGTCTGTAGCGATCACCACACTTTAAGTCTGTATATTCAAGATGGCTATGAAAGCTATCAAAAAACACCTGCGGGCTGGAAAAATGGCGGTGGGCCGGGTCGTTTTTGCTTATTGCCTGAACATCAGGAGTCGACTTGGGATATACGAGGTGGGCTTAAATTCGTTCATTTGTATTATACCGACCAACATTTGCGTGATGTTGCTGAAAAAATATGGGACAAAGAACCCAATCAAATTGAACTAAATGAAGTGGTGTTCAATGACGATGAGCGGATTCGAGCGTTATATCAGTTTTTCCTATTAGATTGTGATTGGAAAGATTCAGCAAACCATTTACAGATGAGTACCACTGCTAGCTTATTGCTCAATCATTTAATTCGAAGATATAGCAATGTGAAGTGGCAGCAACCCGTCATTAAAGGTGGGCTGGCACCTCATAAACTTAAATATATTCAAGACTGGATTGAAGGGCATCTAGACCAAGCATTAACTTTGTCTGATTTAGCAAATGTTGTGAATTTAAGCGAATATCATTTTGCCCATATGTTTAAACAATCTATGAATATGGCGCCTCACCAGTATGTCATGCAAAGGCGTTTAACTAAGGCAAAAGGTTTAATTCAGTCATCTCAACTTTCTTTACAAGATGTTGCTCTTGTATGTGGTTTTAGTTCAGCGAGCCATTTAAGCCATCGCTTTAAACAGTTTTATGGCATAAGTCCTTCACAATTACGTTAAGCATCTCATGTAATTGGTTTATCTTGAGTTGCATCAAATGCAGCCCTTGCCGCATCAATATCCGCGATATGCTGCTGTGCCCATTGGCCTAAAGCAATTACAGGCTCTGTAAGTGAATGGCCCAAAGGTGTTAATTCATATTCAACATGCGGTGGAACTACAGGATAGACCGTACGTTTAACCAATCCATCTCTTTCTAAACCACGCAAACACAATGTGAGCATACGCTGTGATATTCCATTGATATTTCTCTTTATTTCAGAAAATCGATGAGGGCGTGATGCAAGTGTCATTACAATAAGAATGCTCCATTTTTCACCAACTCTAGCCAGAACTTGGCTGACTCTTTGGCAATCTGAGCTTTGTAAATCATGAGGTATGGTTACAGTCATATTACTTGGTTCCCTAAATGTGCCTTCTTGTGCATAAGAATAATAGTAGTAACATAATTAGTTCAAGTAACAATTTTATACTGTAGGTATAAACGATGAAACTACTTCAAATTGACACAAGTATTTTGGGTGAACAATCTGTTAGCCGCCAACTCACCTCATCTGTTATTCGTCAGCTCAGCACAGCTTATCCAGATGTAGAAATTATTCATCATGATTTGGCTTTAGAGCCAATTCCTCATTTGTCTGATGCCGAGTTTTTAGCATGGCAAGGGGTGGAACCTAATAATGAAACAGCGCAACAACGTGTTGCACGAAACAGCCAATATTTGGATGAGTTTTTATCGTCAGATATCGTTGTGATTGGCGCACCTATGTATAACTTTAGCTTTCCATCACAGTTAAAAGCGTGGCTTGACCGCCTATCTATTGCTGGGAAAACTTTCCGTTATACGGAAAACGGTCCTCAAGGTTTAGTAGAGGGGAAACGTATTATTATTGCTTCTTCGCGTGGTGGAGTGTACTCGGCAGGTTCACCAACCGAAGTTTTAGACTATCAAGAAACTTATATTAAAGCGTTTTTCAATTTTATTGGTGTGACTGATATTACTTTTGTGCGCGCAGAAGGTATCGCTTTCGGCCCAGAAGCACGTCAAGCTGCCTTAGATAATGCAGCAGCACAAATCGCACAATTAGCAGGTTAAAAATATAAACAGCCGAGCAGTAATATCATTGTTCGGCTGTGTCTATGGATAATTAAAAAACTAAATCAATAAATAACTAAAAGAAAGTGACGGCTAGTCCAATCAGCGCTGATGCAAAAATCACATACAGCACGTTAATATTAAAGCGGAATAAAGCAATGAATGCAGCTACAGTAATGATGGCTGCGACAGCATCAAAGTGTCCTGAAAAACCCTCTGGCCATAACACATGATAACTAAAAAATAATGCCAGATTTAAAATAACACCAACCACAGCAGCGGTAATGGCAGTAAGTGGTGCGGTAAACTTAATTTCATTATGGGTAGATTCAATAATGGGTGCACCAGCAAAAATAAAGACAAATGAGAAAAGGAAAGTAAACCAAGTTACAATGACAGCACCAAGTGCTCCAGCAAAAAATAGATGCTCGGGTCCAAGTAATGAATGATTAACACCCCCTAAAAAACCAACAAAGGCAACCACCATAATGAGTGGGCCAGGTGTAGTTTCACCTAAAGCGAGCCCATCAATCATTTGAGTTGGTGAAAGCCATCCAAAATGATTTACAGCACCTTGATAAACGTAAGGTAAAACAGCGTATGCACCTCCAAATGTGAGCAGTGCAGCTTTGGTAAAAAAACAAGCCATTTGGGTATAAGAGTGATACCACCCAAAATATGTACCTAAAGCTAAAATTGGCAATAACCATAAAACGATTGCCACAAAAATAAGTTTAGCTAACCGCAACCAATGGAATTTAGCATGCTCTGGCGTTGGGGTATCATCATCAATAAATGCTCGGCCATAATCTTTTTGGCTGGCTCTATGTCCAGCGACTGAAGAAAAAAGTTCTGGGTACTTTTTACTCGCTAAATAGCCAGCAATACCAGCTGATAATACGATAAGCGGGAAAGGAAGCTTTAAGACAAAAATGGCAAAAAACGCAGCAATTGCGACGAACCATAAAAATTTATTTTTAAGTGAACGGCTACCTATACGGTATGTTGCATGAAAGACAATTGCGGTAACGGCAGGCTTGATCCCGTAAAAAATACCCGCAATAACAGGAACATCTCCAAATTTTATGTAAACCCAAGATAGCCCAATTAAAATAAATAAAGAGGGCAATACAAATAAAATCCCTGCAACCAATCCTCCAGCAGTTCTGTGCATAAGCCAACCAATGTAGGTTGCTAACTGCTGTGCTTCAGGACCGGGTAACAACATGCAGTAGTTCAGGGCATGCAAAAATCTTTTTTCTGATATCCAGCGCTTTTGTTCAACGAGTTCCTCATGCATCACAGCGATTTGTCCAGCTGGCCCGCCAAAGCTAATAAAACCAAGCTTGAGCCAAAATAAAAAAGCTTGCCAGAAGGTGACTTGAATAATACTTTCAGGTAAAGGGGATTTTTCGTTTTCCATTTTTATCCCATCAAAAAAATTGATTCATATGGATCAAGAACATTAAAAACTAGTTACTTTTAGTGAATTAAATAAGTTGGATGCACTATGCAGCTATAAGATACAGAATAAAAATGAATTTCTTATTATTTTAAAAAGATATTCTTCTAAAAAAATCTCTAGAAGAATATCTATCTTTTATTTTCTAATGATCATGTTCTAAATAATCGGGTTTTTTAGGAAGCGCAAGGCTACACAAGAAACAGATAATGAGCATGACAATCACATAAATAAAGAAGGTGTTTTCAATTCCAGCGGCTTTGAACTGCAAGGCAACCGAAGGTGCAGAACCACCAAACAGCGCATTCCCTACAGCATAAGAAAACCCTACACCTAAAGCTCGTACATGAGGTGGGAACATTTCTGCTTTTACCAAACCACTAATAGAGGTATAGAAACTCAGAATCATCATCATAAAAATGAGTAGCAAGGCAATAATAATCGGCGAATCTATATAATTAGGCATCCCAATGGCCATGACTGGATAGATAAAAATCGCAGATAATAAGCTAAATGCCAGCATTGAAGAACGTCGCCCAATACGATCCGAAATTGAGCCAAATACAGGTTGAGCACACATATAGACAAATAGTGCGAAGGTCATGATATAACCAACGGTTTTTCCGTCCATTCCTAAATTGGTTAAATAGGTTTTTGAATAAACAGTTTCTACATAAAACGTTAATGAACCAGCCGAGGTATAACCCACCACCAATAAAAAAGTTTTCCAATGCTTTTTAAAGAGCTCTCTTAAGCTCCCAGATTCTTTTCGTTCGCTGTCTTGATGTGAAAGTGTTTCTTCTAAGCGGCTACGTGCCAGTAAAGATAAAATTGCGGCAAAACCACCAATAACAAATGGAATACGCCAACCGCCATCATGTAATTGTTGCTCACTTAAAAATGTTAATAAAATTACGCCGAGTAAGCTGGCAAGTAATTGACCACCAGATAGGGTGACATATTGGAAAGACGAGTAAAAACCACGTTGGCCTTTTAAACCCAATTCACTCATATATGTTGCTACGGCGCCATATTCCCCCCCAACCGATAAACCTTGAAGTAAACGCACTACCAGCAAAAGAAACGGGGCAAATAAGCCAACTTGGTCATAAGTAGGTAGGGCTGCAAATAAAAAAGAACTCAAAGCCATAAGACAAATTGAGATGACCATCGATTTTTTTCGACCATGCCGGTCTGCAATACGCCCAAATACCCAACTACCAATAGGACGCATAAAAAAGCTTGCAGCGAATACCCCCCACACATAGATAGATTTAGTCGTACTATCCATATCTGGTGCAGTTAGAGCTTGAGTAAAGTAGGCAGCAAATACTGCATAGATATAAAAGTCGAACCATTCAACTAAATTACCAGAGGCTGCGCCTACAATCCCACGTATTCTGCTACGTTTTTCTTCCTGAGTGTATGTCATATTTCTTCCATCATTTTGCAGACAAAAACGAGGAATTTTTAGATATGCTGGATAGAAAAAAGAATGAAACTTTAAATATCACTCAATCCTGAGCATGTCCTTAAATTCCTAACCCTTCATTTTTTCTAATTTTAAAATTCGATTCTAGTGAGATTACGTCCTTTTGTTCGATTTAATGATATTTTTACCGATGATCGAACACTTCCTTTGTCTTAACTTAATAATTAATAGTATTTAAAATCAGTAAGCTAATTTAACAACATTATTTTTCTGTTCTATTTCTCCTGTTGAGTACCATTTTTAGCTTAAGTTTATTTTGAATATTTGGTAATGCTTAAAAAGTTATAGCGCCAATTTCTAAGAAAATACATGAAATTTATATAATGATAAGCCCATAAAAGTTGTATCACATTCACTTAATCGAAAAAATACAGAATAAGTTGTTTCTCAATATATGTAGCGGTATTCTTGCGTGGCTAAAAATAGGCTCAGTAGTTACTTCTAGCGCTTCAAATTATGCACGGTATGGCAGGTAGTTATTCAATGGAAAGACGTTCGTTAAATCTTCACTTCATGACATGCTCTAAAACAGCATTGGCTTCATCTATTGCACTCATAACATCTGTCGTCTATGCAAATGAAGCGGAGGTTTCCCAGCTCCCAACCATTACTGTGAACGCCACCCAAAATAATGATGCGCTATACACATCAAAGAAAGTTAATTTATCTGGTTTTCAAACTGGTGATGTAAAGAAGGTTCCGGCATCTATTACAACAATTACTTCTGAACGCATAGCAGATCAACACGCAAAAACTCTAACCGATGTTATTAAAAATGACTCTTCATTGGGAGATGGCTACGCTGCTATTGGCTATTATCCAAACTTTGTAGCACGAGGTTTTGCACTCGATTTAGGTTCAAGTTATCTCATTAACGGTCACACCATACGTGGTGAGCAAAATATTGCTTTAGAAAATAAACAACAAGTTGAAATTTTAAAAGGTATTTCTGCAATTCAAAGCGGAATGTCGACTCCGGGCGGCGTTGTTAACTATGTAACCAAAAGACCTGCCAATATTAAAAACATTACTGTAGATGCAAATTCAGAAGGTGGCTATACACTGGCAACGGATGTAGGTGGTTTTGTTAATGACAATTTTGGCTATCGAATCAATTTAGCGCATGAAAGTATTCATCCAAATGTTGACCATGCAAATGGTAAACGTGAGTTTGGTTCAGTAGCTTTAGACTGGAAAATTAATGATCGCTCTAAATTATTATTTGATATTGAAGCTCAGCATCAAAGCCAACGCTCCGTACCGGGTTATCAACTGCTTGATGGACAAGTACCAACAAATGTAGATCAAGACCGTTTGTTGGGTTATCAGTCTTGGAGTAAACCTGTTGTAAACAACAGTATAAATGCGAGTTTAAAATATCAATACGCATTTAATGATCAATGGAATGGTAGCTTAAGTGCATCTCAAAGCCGTGTTGTGATAGATGATTATAGCGCTTTTCCATGGGCTTGTTATAGTGATGGAGTTTGTCAAATTAATACGTTTGATAAAGATGGTAATTACGGTATTTACGATTTCCGTAGTCCAGATGATACACGTATTACTAACCAGTTTTCTGCTGGGTTAAATGGTCAGTTTAACACTGGCAATATTCAGCATAAAATCGCTTTTGAAATACAACATACTTATAAAACATTGGAGCGCTATAACTCTAACTCAATGGAGCTTAATCCTATTGGAACCGGTAATATTTATGAAGAGACAAAGGATTATGTACCAGCTCAGATTGACTTAAGAAATTACTATAAAGCCTTAGAAAGTGATCAGACAGCATTTACTGTATCTGACCGAGTTCAATTTAATGATCAATGGTCAACGTTACTAGGTGGAAAACTTATTCGCCTTGATGAACAAGCTTATGATCCAGATGGGCAGCAAAGCCGAGACACAGATTTAAATAAGTTTTTACCGCAATTAGCGCTCATGTATAGCCCAACTGCTACGACTAATCTTTATGCTTCATATGCCAAAGGTTTATCAGATGGTGGTGAAGCACCATGGTTTGCTAATAATGCCCTAGAAGTTCTTGCTCCTAAAAATTCTGAACAATATGAAATTGGGATTAAGCAGCAAATACGCAACTTCTTATTAACAGCAGCTATTTTTGATTTAAAGCAAGATAATCAATACAGCAAAGTAAATGCAGATGGATCTTTTGATTTTGTTGAACAAGGTGAACAACACAATCAAGGTATTGAGTTAGGTTTAACTGGTGCTCTAACCGATACAGTTGACGTAAGCTCTGGCATTACATACACCAAATCACGTCTTGTTGATATTGATAGTGACAGCTACAAAGGTCATCAAACTCAAAATATTCCAAAAGTCCGTGCAACTGCGCAATTATCTTATAAAGTACCTTCTGTTGAAGGGTTAAGATTACTGAGTGGTATGCAATACAGTAGCAGTAAATATGCAAATAAAGAGGGAACTGCAAAAGTAGGTGGCTATAGCGTCTTTAATATTGGTGCTGCTTATAAAACAAATTTTGCTGGGCATGACACAACTTTTAGATTCAACATTGATAACTTATTTAATAAGAAATATTGGCGTGATGTAGGTGCATTTATGGGTGATGACTATTTATTCTTAGGTAATCCACGTGCAGCTCAGTTCTCTACAACTTTCATTTTTTAAAATATAGAACAAATAAAAAAGGAGCTTATAAAAGCTCCTTTTTTATTTCAGGAATTAAGCCGACATTTTGGGTTTAACCATATTATTAATCGACAAGATATCATCAAGCACTTGTGCTGATAATAAGCCTTCATTCTGAACTAGAGCCAATACGCTTTGTCCAGTTTCGTTTGCGGTTTTAGCAATACGAGTTGTCGTTTCATAACCTAGGTATGGGTTAAGTGCAGTCACAATACCAATTGAGTTTTCAACTAAAGCTTTACAGTGTTCAGGGTTCGCCGTAATCGTATCAATACATTTACTTTGGAACATGGCCATTGCCTTACCAAGCAAGTCCATAGATTCAAACAGTTTGAATGCAATAAGTGGTTCCATTGCGTTTAACTGTAATTGACCAGCTTCAGCAGCTAAAGTTACAGCCAAATCATTTGCAATGATCTGGAAGCAAGCAAGGTTCATCGCTTCAGGAATAACTGGGTTCACTTTACCTGGCATGATCGAACTACCCGGTTGACGTGCTTCTAAGTTAATTTCATTAATGCCAGTACGCGGACCACTTGAAAGTAAACGCAAGTCATTGGCAATTTTTGAAAGTTTAGTTGCGGTACGTTTTAATAAACCCGATAAAAGAACAAAGTCGCCCATATCTGAAGTTGCTTCGATTAGATCAGGAGCGGACTTAATTTTCTTACCAGAAATTTTTGCAAGTGCCTGAATCGCAAGTTCACGGTAACTATATTCAGTAGTAATTCCCGTACCAATCGCTGTACCGCCAAGGTTCATATAGGCTAAAACATTTGGAATAAGCGTATTAATTTGCTCAAGGTCTTTTTGTAAAGTTACCGCAAAAGCGCCAAACTCTTGACCTAATGTCATTGGCACAGCGTCTTGTAACTGTGTACGACCCATTTTTAAAATATGAGCAAATTCTTGAGATTTATTGCGGAAACTTAAAATCAAGTTATTAAAAGGAAGATTTAGTTCATCTAAACTTAATAACAAACCTAAGCGAATCGCAGTAGGGTACACGTCATTTGTTGACTGCGACATATTAATGTCGTTATTAGGATGTAGATATTGATATTGACCCTTAGAATGTCCCATATATTCTAAAGCCACATTTGCCAATACTTCATTTGCATTCATATTGGTTGAAGTACCAGCACCGCCTTGCATCATATCAATCGGGAACTGGTCGTGAAAATTCCCACGAATAAGCTGATTACAGCTGTATTCAATCGCTTCAAATTTAGTTTGATCTAAGTTTTTAAGATTATAGTTTGCTTCAGCACAAGCAAGCTTTACCATGGCTAAAGCTTTAATAAGGTGAGGGAAATTTCCGACCTTGCTTTGAGTTAAATTAAAGTTTTCTAGAGCACGTAATGTTTGAACTCCGTAGTAGTCGTTATTATTGATCTCTCTATAACCAATAAGATCCTTCTCAATACGGGTGGTAATTTCAGCGTTCATCATTAAACTTCGAATTAGTAAAGAAGATAATTCATATTAGATTTCGAAATGCTTCACTTCTAATGCATTTATCAAGTTAATTATGCATTTTTTGCATATCAAATTTTTAATTTTACAATGAATGCATTAGGAGATTCCGTCTTTAGCTATCAATTCCTATGGAATTTTTCTATTTAAATTAAATACTTAATATTAAGATAAATTTAATTTTATAATTTTTTTTATAAAGTGAAGAATGATCTAATTTTTTGAAATAATCCTTTAAAAAATATAACACTGATTAATTTAAGTGAAATATCAACTTAATTATCTATATTATTGACTTCAAAAGTGAAGATCGTCTAACAAATTTATATAAAAATGTGATGCATTTCACATAAAAAACACTATAATACGAAAAAATTTTAGTTTTAAGTTTATGTTAAAAATCACAGCTGCATTAATTATCTTGGGAAGTTTTACATACTATGTACTTTTCCATGGTGAAGAGAAAAGTGAGTCTAAAACTTCTCGTCTGCTTAAAGAAGCAGAGCAATCTATCGCTTCTGCTGAAACCTCTGTAAATAAGGCTAATAGTATTGTACCCATATCTTATAAGTAGCCGAAGTTGTTAGGTTAACCTTTTATATCATCCATCAAAATATTGTTTTACTTAAACTTTTTTAAAATTTTAGGTAAAAGATTGTATGTATAGAGACAAAATTCATGAGAATGAAGTTTATCGCCTATGATCCCAATTCTGGGGAAAAATTAAACTTAAAAGAGCATATTCACCATATGGATAAATACACCACCTATATCTTTTTTAGCGATGAAAAAGACAATATGGTGTTCAATCCCCAGAAAAAGCAAGTTTTTGAAATTACTCAATATACTTCTAATATGATGGTTGAAATTTCAAGAAAGTTATATTATCTCATTGGTGAATATTAGAAATTCAGTCTTAGATTAAATACTTTAGTAGAATAGTCAGGTTTTTTTGGTTGAGCTATACTGCAAACATATCTTCTGATTTAAATGAATTTATTAGGTCAGAGAGCTTAAATCCTGAAATAGGCAAGATATTAATTTTTCTGTTTTACAGTCCGTATTCTTCCCCAAGGTGCGGACTTTTTTTATTAAAAATAAAACTTGAGTAAATCTTGGGATTATTTCTGTTTTTTATTAAGGCGAAATTTGTTATTTACTTGAATTATATTAACCTTAGTTTTTGATTTAAAATAATTTTTAGAGTAATAATTTTATCTTTTTATGAGTTGTTGAGTTAAATCAAAGTCTTTTATTCTCTTACGCTCGTTTCTATGTCAGAATTATTCAATACCTATTTTTATTGTTTGGCTTTGCCAATCCTCCATCGCATTTTTGCAGGTACTCCCATGTTTTATAGTTTTTATTCATCTATTCAGCTATTTCTTCAGCTTCCCAACCAGACAAATTAAGGACATAAATATAAAAAGGGAATGCATAAAATGAACTTAGAAGTACGTTGGGTAGAAGACCTTTTAACATTAGAGCGTGAGCGTTCTATTTCAAAAGCAGCCGAAAAACGATTTATTAGTCAATCCGCGTTTACACGTAGGATTCAGCAAATAGAAGAGATGATTGGAGCTGAAGTTATTATTCGAAATAATAAAAATAATATTGAATTTACCGACATTGGGCGAATTATGTTGGTAATGTCTAAAAATATTGAGAAGCAGGTAGAAGAAACAGCCAAGCTGATTAAAAATATCAAAAATGAAACCGAATCAACGATTCGTTTCTGTGTTGTCCACTCATTAGCATCAGGTTTTTTGACTACTTTTTTAAAAAAATTCCCAACATTTATGCGTGATTTAAAAATTGAAATTGTCGCGACGAATAGTGGTGAAGGCTTATCTCTTTTAAAGGAAGGCGCCTGTGATTTTATGATTTGTTATGCAGATCGATCTAATATTAATCGGGTTGGTGATGATATTTTAAGTGGCATCAAGATTGCCGAAACAGAGATTGTTCCAGTATCAGCTACCGAGGCCGACCATACGCCTAAGCATACAATTCAGAGTAATTTTTCATTACTTGCTTATAGTAAGCATGCATATTTACGAAAATTGGTAGATCAACTGATCGAAGGCAAACTGATCTATAAAACTTTATATGAAACTGACAATGCCACCAATTTGAAAGAACTTGTACTACAAGGTCTAGGTGTCGCATGGATTCCAAAAATTAATGTAGAGGAAGATCTCGCTACCGGAAAATTGGTCATGTTGGACCATAATGAGTATTGTCTGCCACAAGATATTTATATTTTTAAAAATAACTTGAGTGATAACAAATCAGTTCAGCAAATCTGGAAGGGCTTCCAAACTCAGCATGATTAAAATTTATAATGATATGTGATGTATTCAACATATTTACATACAAAGTAATCAATTAAAGAGTTCATATCTTTGTCTTTGTGATGAAAGGCTTTATAAAGCATTGCTCATGGTCTAGATTCTTTGTTAATTTAGACCATATATCAATAATTCAGAAATTGAGTGGGCATTTTTATATATGCTGTACTTGATTTCATTCCTTTTGAATGGATTATTTGATCCAGACGGAGACAATTTTGTTTGATCTAGATAGTAGATTACTAAATATTTTTTATCATATTTATCGGTTTAAAAGCGTTTCAATGGCTGCCGATGCTATTGGCCTTACCCAACCGAGTGTTAGTAATGGACTCAACAAAATCCGTCAGCATTTTAATGATCCACTTTTTATTCGTGTTGGAAATGAAATGATTCCAACCGAATTGGCTAAAGAAATCTTTCCGCTCATTAGTGAGGTGATTGATAAAGTTGAAAGCATTAATAACTTTAGTGTGAACTTTGATCCGCTAACTTCAGATCAGCTTTTTACAATTGCCATGACAGATGTCTCTCATCTGGTTTTATTACCGCAATTAACCAACTATTTGAAAGAAAAAGCGCCTTTAATTCGCTTAAATATTAGGCCGATTACGCCAGAAACCAGCTACCAAATGGCAAATGGTGAAATTGACCTCGCAATTGGCTTTTTACCCCAATTAGAAGAAGGCTTTTACCAACAAAAGTTTTTTAAACAGCATTATGTGGTGATTAGCTCTAAAAGCCATCCTCGTTTAGACCCAAATAATTTCACTTTAGATGATTATATGCGCGAATATCATATTGATATTGATGCAGGAATTGGGCACTACCATATTAAAAATGAATTACAGAACAAAGGATTGGATCGAAATATTTTAATTCGATTACCAAGTTATTTAGGAGTGGGATTAGTAGTACAAGAAACAGATGCGATTGCAACGGTACCGTATTATTTAAGCCAAGTTTTATTGGTTAGAGAAAATTTACAGATTTTACCGGCGCCTTTAGACTTCCCAACTTATGATGTTAAACAACATTGGCATATGTCGTGCCATCATAAAAGTAGTCATAAATGGTTCCGCCAAACCTGTTATGAACTTTTTAAAGTCTAAAAAAAGAAGGTGTAAGAAAAACGCTTACACCTTCTGCGTGGTTTGATTTTTAGATTTCAATTGCGACAGCTGTAGCTTCACCACCACCAATACATAATGCGGCAACACCTTTCTTTTTACCTAGTCGTTTTAAAGCATAGATAAGAGAAAGAATAATTCTTGAGCCTGTTGCGCCAATTGGATGGCCTAAAGCACAAGCACCACCATGTACGTTAACTTTTGTTTCATCAATACCGAGTTCATGAATTGGTGCCATTGCCACCATTGCAAAAGCTTCATTAATTTCCCAAGCATCTACCTCGTCAACTGACCAACCAGCGCGCTCTAGCACTTTTTGAATTGCACTAATCGGAGCAATGGTAAATTCACTTGGATGCTGTGAGTGAGTCGAAGTTGCAACAATTTTCGCTAAAGTATTTAAGCCATGGCTTTGAGCATATTCTTCTGTGGTGAGTACTAACGCAGCAGCACCATCAGAAATTGAGCTTGAATTTGCAGCTGTAATTGTTCCATCTTTACTAAAAGCTGGGCGTAATGTTGGGATCTTCTCAAGATTGGCTTTTAATGGTTGTTCATCTTGATCGATAACTTCAACACCTTTACGTGTTTTTACTTCAACAGGAACAATTTCTTCTTTGAAATAACCTTCGGTAATCGCAGTTTGCGCTTTTTTAAGTGAAGAAATTGCAAAGTTATCCATTTGCTCACGTGTAAAGCCTTTAGTGTTTGCCATGTCTTGCGCAAACGAACCCATTAAACGGCCTGTTTCAGCATCTTCAAGACCATCTAAGAACATATGGTCCTTAATTTCACCGTGTCCCATACGGTAACCACCGCGAGCTTTCGGCAGAATATAAGGAGCATTGGTCATAGATTCCATGCCACCTGCAACAATAATATTGGCACTGCCTGCTTTTAAAGTGTCTGATGCCATTAGCACCGCTTTCATGGCAGAGCCACACAGTTTATTAATGGTGACTGCACCGACATGATCAGGTACACCAGCTTTACGCATCGCCTGACGAGCAGGACCTTGGCCAATACCTGCACTTAATACGCAACCAAAAATAACTTCATCTACTTGTTCAGGAGCAATACCTGCACGTTGAATCGATTCACGAATGACAGCAGCGCCAAGATCTGGTGCAGTTAAAGCAGATAGGCTGCCTTGAAAACCGCCCATTGCAGTGCGGCTACCTGAAACTATAACAATTGAACTCATCTTAATATCTCTTTTTGATTTATTTGCTAAATTTGCCTTTAGTCGAAACTAAAGGCGCCAGTAAATTAAAAAGTGGGTGGGGTGTAGCTAAGTGTTCTTCCAAAGAACCACAATAAAAATAAAACTAATGGAAAATGCACAACGAGCTGAGTGACTGTAAAACCAATCACATCTTTTGCTTTTAGTTTTAAAATGCCTAACATTGGAAGCATAAAGAAGGGATTGATTAAGTTCGGTAAAGCTTCGGCTGCATTATAAATTTGTACAGACCAGCCTAAATGAACTTTCAAATCATTGGCTGCTTGCATGACATATGGGGCTTCAATAATCCATTTTCCACCGCCAGATGGCACGAAGAACCCAAGGATGGCAGAGTAAATTCCCATCACAATTGCAAAAGTTTCTTTTGAGGCGATTGAAACGAAAAACTCGGCTATATAATGCGACAGCGATAAATCCTGACTATTTAAAGCTTGCGTCATAATAAAAGCGATGCTTCCATAAAGTGGAAACTGAATTAAGATTCCTGATACAGCAGGAACTGCCTTTGAAACAGCATTTAAAAAGTTTCTTGGCGTTCCATGCAACGCTAACCCAAGCATTAAAAACACAAAGTTGTATGTGTTTAAACTTGAAATAGCGATGATTGGATTACTTTTTGAAAATTCAAAAAACATCCAGATTAAGCCTAATGCCACCACAATAATCGTTAAAATAGGCGAGTTTTCTAACCAGTCGCCTGGGCGTGTTGATTTTTCCTCGTGTGGTTTGTCTTCTTCAAACTGCACATCAAAACTGTCAATTGTTTTAACATTATTACCTTTTGGAGCTGACCAGTAAGCAATTGCAATTGAAACAATCACCAAAATAATAGTCATCGCAATAGATTGCCAAAGGAAAATCGTTTCAGTAAATGGAATAACACCAGTTAGGTTGTAAATTGACTCAGGTAAACTAGTTTTATTCGCTTGAAGCTGTGCTGCCGAAGAGCTAATTCCCAGTGCCCATGTTGCTCCCATACCAATAATTGCCGCCGCTGCCGCTGCACGGTAATCCATATTCAGCTCTTTACGTTTTGCTAATGCAATCACTAAAAGTGCTGTAAGAATCGTGCTTACTGCCCAATTGACCAAAGAAATTAATAAGCTGACAGTTGCCACCAAAACAATTGCACCACGTCCAGAATTTGGAATACGCGCCATTTTTTGAATCAGAAACTTTACGGGCTTAGATACAGAGACGACATAACCCACAATAATGAGCATGGTCATTTGCAGAGTAAAGGGAATAAGACTCCAGAAGCCATTACCAAATGAAGTCGCTACATCATGTATCGGCGCACCAATACCTAATGCGGCAACAGAGACAATAATGACGCCAAGTAGAGCAAAAATATATGAATCAGGAAACCATTTTTCAGACCAGTCACTAATCCGAAGAGCAAATCTTTCAAAAATTCCTTGCTGTTTTTCCATAGCTGAAAAAATCCTTCTCGTTCTTATTTATAGACAGCACATCCGGTGCTTAAAAGGGTTAAGACTTAAGCTCACCTCCTAACTTAAGTCTTATCTCGCTAACTAAAAATTAAAATTTACGCGACTAATGTTTTGTGAAACTCAACACCTGTAGCATCTTGAATCTGTTCAAGCGTAACATCTTTAGCAAGTTCAATGAGTTCTACGCCTTGGGGGGTAATGTCCATTACGCCTAAGTCAGTAATTACGCGATGAACCACGCCTTTACCTGTTAAAGGTAAACTGCAGTTTTTCACGATTTTTGGCGTGCCATCTTTTGCACAATGTTCCATAAGCACAACAACTTTTTGAACACCAACAACCAAGTCCATTGCACCACCCATACCTTTGACTTTTTTACCCGGAATCATCCAGTTAGCTAAGTCACCATTTTCAGAAACTTCCATTGCACCTAAAATTGCAATGTTGACATGGCCACCACGGATCATGGCAAAAGATTCTGAGCTTGAGAAAAAGGCAGCGCCGGGACGTGCAGTAACTGTTTGTTTACCGGCATTAATTAAATCAGCATCAACAGTTTCTTCAGTTGGAAACTCACCAATACCTAAAAGGCCATTTTCAGATTGAAGCCAAACATTAATATTTTCAGGAATATAGTTAGCCACTAGGGTCGGTAAGCCAATACCCAAATTGACATAAAAACCGTCTTCTAGTTCTTGTGCAGCACGTTGTGCCATTTCATTACGTGACCAAGCCATTTTATACTGCCTCCGTGCGTATGGTTTTTTGTTCAATGCGCTTTTCTGGCGTGGCATTGAGAATGATTCGGTTGACATAAATACCTGGTAGATGAATCTCATCCGGATCCAATTCACCAATTTCAACAACCTGTTCAACTTCTGCGATAGTAATTTTTCCAGCCATCGCACATTCAGGATTAAAATTTTGAGCAGTTTTACGGAATACTAAATTACCCGCTTTATCTGCCTTATATGCTTTAACAAGAGCAACATCTGCAGTTAAAGATTCTTCTAAAATATAGTTCTTGCCATTAAAGGTACGTTCTTCTTTACCTTCAGCAATAAGTGTACCGACACCAGTTTGTGTGTAAAAGGCCGGAATTCCAGCACCACCAGCACGTAACTTTTCAGCTAAAGTACCTTGTGGGGTAAGTTCTACATCAAGTTCACCATTTAAATATTGGCGCTCGAATTCTTTGTTTTCACCCACATATGAAGAAATCATTTTTTTGATTTGTTTGGTTTGAAGCAAAATACCTAAACCAAAATCAT
The DNA here is from genome assembly GCF_034067285.1 of Acinetobacter pittii. Classification (NCBI taxonomy): domain Bacteria; kingdom Pseudomonadati; phylum Pseudomonadota; class Gammaproteobacteria; order Moraxellales; family Moraxellaceae; genus Acinetobacter; species Acinetobacter pittii. The sequence goes on along the minus strand of NZ_CP139286.1, from coordinate 1,821,552 downwards.
CTACACCTGCGTTATTTGAAATACAAGTGAGACCAGTCACACCACTTTGCTTAACTGCAACAATCAGTTTTTCAGGAATTCCGCATAAACCGAAACCGCCTACAGCAAGTGTCTGGTTGTCAGCAATAACGTCTTTCAGTGCTGCCTCTGCATTGGCATAAACTTTATTCACTCTATTGTTATCCTATATCCCTTAGTAATCTTAGTTTTAGCATCACATTTTATGTTATAGAAGTTAATTTTTTTAAAGGATTAATAAGTATAATCAATGAATGGTATCAAATTACCGACAAAAGATCAGAAGCATATAAAGCAAAATAATTTAAAAATTCATCTCATGCCATTGAAAATTATAATAATTAATAAATTTAGCTTAAGCGTAGGATTAGCTCACTGTAAAATGCAGTGTTTAATTTTTTAAAATTTATATTGAACTAAAGCCTCAATAAATTGGGCAGAAATATTTGAAATTTCAAAGTTCTTTTTATAAACAATTCCTACAGTCTTATGAATAGCTTCATCTTTTAACTCAATCAAAACATTATGTTCTTTATCAATGTGTTTAGCAAAGTGTCTAGGAATAGCACTTACTCCAATTCCATAAGCCACAAAACTTGAAAGTGATGAAATTTGATGACATTCAACTTTTAAGTCGAGCGTTATATTATTTCGCAAACAATTTTGCTCAACTAAATATCGAACAATTGAAGGTTTTTGTAAGGTCACGAATGGATTTGAACAAAGCTCGTGCCATGTGATAGAAGACGATTGAGCAAGAGGGTGAGTCTTAGGTAATAGAGCCAAGAAGTCTTCTTCAAACAGAGGTTTAAACTCTAAGCCTTCGGTGAGATCAGGTTCGAAGCAGATGCCAAGCTCGAAGATACCATCTTGTACTTTTTCTATAATGGTTTCATTTGGAATATCGTGAATTGAAAAATTCAGGTTGGGGTGAAGCTCTAAAAATTGATGAATCACTTCAGGCAAAATTGCATGAGTCACGAAGGGCATTGAGGCGATACTTAAAGTTCCACGATTAAGCTTAAAACGTTGTTTGACATCGTTTTCCATTTCGTCCCAATTGGCGAGTAATTTTTTAGCATATGGAATAAGGGATTTACCTTCTTGGGTAAGCTCGACACGGCGTGTATTACGATTAAACAACTTTCCGCCTAATTCTTCTTCTAGGCTTTTGATGGTGAGGCTTAAAGCAGACTGGCTTAAATGTAGCTCTAGTGATGCATTGGCATAGTTGAGGGTACGTGCAAGAGCTAAAAAAGCTTTTAATTGTTTAAGCGTCATTTCATTCCTTTAGATTGCTCTGCTCACCTAGAAGGGTAATTTATACGAAAATTTGTCTAATATGATGTTTTTTGACAAAAAATTATGAAAAAAGTAGAGAACAATGTGCTGAGCTACTTTAGTAAGTTATCCAAGCAGAATTCATCAGTGTTATTTGCAAAATATAGAGCCATTCCAACGACATGAAAAAATAAATAACCTAGCCAAATTGCTTGAGGAGCAACTTTTAAGCCTTCTAATAAAATAGTTGTTGAGTAAATTGCTACTAAAAAAGTGAATAAGATGATGTATGTAATACTCGCTACAAACTTATATTTTGGTGCTATTTGAGGAACTTTATACCCAATCAAAATTTGCATACCACAATTTATGATCAGTGCAATTATAGCTACAAGTATTTGTGGCGCATTTAAAAATTCTAAAGAAAGCTGTTCAATGATGAAAATGATTTGCCACAGCACAAACAGGCCCAGAGGGTATAATATAAATTTAAGCCACATAGTTTTTCATTTTCTTATAAAAATTTATATCTGCATTCTATTGAATAACGAAGATAAAATAAATACTTTTTTCAAAAACTTAAACTACTCACGGGGGATTTGTATTATCCTTAACTTTTAAATTTAACTCGTTATTAAAGTGGATAATGTCATGAGAAAAATCATTTTTTTAGGGTTAGTTTTGAGTTTAATTGGGTGTTCAACAGCCCCAGTTGTTTCAAATACAGCAAAACCAATACCTAATGAGAGAGTGTACAATCAGAACTATTTAAAGAAACAGACTCCTGAACAAGCAAAAGTTACTTTTTTAAGAGATAAAGGTTTTCTAGGATCTGGCTGTACTCATGATATTTATGTAAATAACGAAAAAGCATTCTCAATTCGTTCAAACGAAATAGCTACCATTTATCTTGAGCCTAAATATTATATCTTTAGATTAGAAACTGGTGGGGGAATGTGCCCTAATATCGCAACTTCCCAAGAAACAGAAGTCAAACCAGGAGCAGAGATAGAATATCGAATTTTACTTCCATCTGACTTTAATTTAAGACTAACTCGAATGAAATAAAAGTATAAGCGCCTGTGTTTAAGGCAGTCGAATAATATTGAATTTTAATTGAACCTACTCATTATAAAGTGGGTTTTTTATTACGTATAAAAATACTGATCACAGATAAGAAAATATTTATTAAATTAATTTAAAAAATATATTATTTAATTGTCTTTACTAAATAATATGAAATTATTGATTTAATTTACTCAATAATTAATAAGTTTTATAAATTAATAATGGTTTTTAAATAATTTGTTTTTACCAATAAATTTATATAAATAACTGTATTTTATTGATATTTTAAAATTTAAATAAATTACATTGTTTTTAAATATTTTAGTGATATTTTATTTTTAAGCTCATTTACCTATTACCACACATAGATATTGTGATTTTTATCATTTTAGGTTTGGGATAACCTAAATATCTTTTGGTAATTTTATTGAACCTAATATCTATTCTTTAGGGAGAAAGAATATATGTGGGAATTATTCGTAATTCTACTTTCGCTTGGGCTGTTAATGTATACAGCTTACAAGGGCTTTTCAGTCATTCTCATGGCACCAATTTGTGCCTTACTTGCTGTTCTACTCATTAATCCAGCCAATGTTTTACCGTTTTATTCGGGTGTCTTTATGCCCAAAATGGTGAACTTTATTAAAGATTACTTTCTTGTGTTTTTGCTGGGGGCAATTTTCGGTAAAGTCGTTGAAATGTCAGGAATTGCTGAGTCTATCGCACGAACTATTGTGAGATGGATTGGGGCAAAAAAAGCAATTTTAACCGTTGTACTTTTAGGTGCAATTTTAACCTATAGCGGTGTAAGTTTATTTGTTGCTGTATTTGCCATTTATCCATTTGCAAACCAGCTATTTAGACAAGCGAATATTCCAAAACGTTTAATCCCGGGAACCATCGCGCTTGGGGCATTTACCTTTACCATGGATGCATTGCCCGGTACGCCACAAATCCAAAACGTAATTCCAACCACATTCTTTGGCACCAATATTTACGCCGCACCATTTCTAGGAATTATTGGTGCAATTTTTGTTTTATGTATGGGTTTGGCTTACTTAGAATGGCGTCGCCGCGCTGCTGCAAAAGCAGGTGAAGGCTACTCTGGCTTTGGAGTAGACAATACCTCGTCTCAAGAAATTGAAGCCGATATGAACTTGCAAAATAATGGAAGTACGGCGCGTCAGTTTTTAGCTTTTGTACCTCTTATTCTTGTTGCAGTAATGAATAAATATTTGTCTAAAGCAATCAAAGAGTGGTATCCAAATGGTTTTGATTTTGCCACAGTCGGTCTAGCGGATTACACCGTAGATGTTGCGAAAACTGGTGCGATCTGGGCAGTAGGCCTTGCACTTATTGTCGGGATTATTTCTGCAATTTTATTTGATTATCAGCGTGTAGTGACGAATTTCAAAGAGGGCATTAATGCCAGTATTGGCGGCTCACTTTTAGCAGTGATGAATACAGCTTCTGAGTATGGTTTCGGGGCAATTATTGCGTCATTACCAGGCTTTGCTCTGATTAGCCATGCAATGAGCAGTACCTTCACAAATCCTTTAGTGAATGGGGCGGTGACCACAACCGTTTTAGCAGGTATTACCGGTTCAGCTTCTGGTGGTATGAGTATCGCTTTAAGTGCAATGGCTGAACATTATAACGCCGCGATTTTAGCCGCCGGTATTCCACCAGAAGTTATGCACCGTGTGGTTGCGATGGCATCGGGTGGTATGGATACGCTTCCGCATAATGGTGCTGTCATCACTTTACTCGCCGTTACAGGCTTAACTCATAAACAATCGTATAAAGATATTTTTGCAGTCACAGTAATTAAGACATTAGCGGTATTTGTGGTGATTACGGTCTTTACCGTAACGGGTATTGTTTAAATCAGCATGTTATAAGTATTAAGGAGTAAATAAATGACAAAACTTTTAGACGGTAAGGTCGCTTTTATTACAGGTTCTGCAAGTGGTATCGGTCTAGAGATTGCTAAGAAATTTGCTCAAGAAGGTGCCAAAGTTGTCATTTCTGACATGAATGCTGAAAAGTGCCAAGAAACGGCGAACTTACTTAAAGAGCAAGGTTTTGATGCATTATCTGCACCATGTGATGTAACTGATGAAGATGCTTATAAACAAGCCATTGAGCTGACTCAAAAGGCCTTTGGTACGGTTGATATCTTAATTAATAATGCTGGCTTTCAACATGTTGCGCCTATTGAAGAGTTTCCAACGGCTGTTTTTCAAAAGCTAGTTCAGGTCATGTTAACAGGGGCATTTATTGGTATTAAACACGTTTTTCCAATCATGAAAGCTCAAAAATATGGTCGTATTATTAATATGGCTTCAATTAATGGCTTAATTGGTTTTGCTGGAAAGGCAGGTTATAACAGCGCTAAACATGGCGTGATTGGCCTAACAAAAGTTGCGGCATTAGAATGTGCACGTGACGGTATTACAGTAAATGCTTTATGTCCAGGGTATGTAGATACACCATTGGTTCGTGGGCAAATTGCAGATTTGGCTAAAACCCGTAATGTAAGTTTAGACAGTGCACTTGAGGATGTAATTTTGGCAATGGTTCCTCAAAAGCGTTTACTCTCTGTTGAAGAAATCGCTGATTATGCAATTTTTCTTGCGAGTGAAAAAGCAGGAGGGGTAACAGGCCAAGCTGTCGTGATGGATGGCGGTTATACGGCCCAATAATTTAATTGTTTTATAAAAGCCGCTTATTCTATATAAGCGGTTTTTTATTCGTTAAAAATTTACGATCGCCTACTATTCAAAATAATGCTTTATCTCTACTATAAGTTGTTATAAAAAAACTAATAAAATAAGTTTGTTAAGGTATGAAATTATACTTTAAAGGTATTTAACTTATTTCTATTTTTAAAATCTAATAGAGTGTGAGAAAGTAATCTTTACTCTCTTTCTTGATTAGATATTTTTCAGGAAAACTCGTCAATTAAAGGGTATTAATTGGCATACAAGTTGCTTTTTTAGCAATAAGTTTTAGCTAGGTGAAAAGGATATGATATCACTCAGCCAACAGATGGAACTCAATCATTATTCACGCAAAGCTGAATTTGCGCAGAATCTAATGTCCACAATTTGTGGTGAACACCGTCTAGACACAATTTACAAAGATAATCTCGATTTCCACTATGACGGAATGCGTTTGCCCAATAAAAAAATGGCAATCGGCACAATCAGTTATGGTGCAAATGTTGCCATCAACATCTCAAATTTAAAAGCTTATAGCATTAGTTTACCTATACAAGGGCGACAAGCTCTCAACATTCGTGGTGCACATTATCAATCTGATGAAAACAGAGGCCTAATTGTTTCAAATAATGATCAACAAGATCTGATTATCGATAAAGACTGTAGAAAATTTCAGGTGGTTATTCCTGAGCGAAGTATGCAGATTGTCCTTGCAGATTTACTGAATAAACCTATAGAAACGCCTATCATTTTTAACCCTGAAATGCACTTAGACTCTGAGCAACTGATTGGAGCGTGGTGGAAGAATATTCAGAATTTTTTACAGCTAAAATCGCAATATAGCAATTTTTATGGTTTGCAGATGTTATCTGAAGACTATGAAAATTTTGTAATTAAAGCCTTACTATTATCTCAAGAAAACAACTACTCTAAAGCTTTAAAGTCACTCTCACATCAAGATGAGCCAGCTTATATTCGAAAGGTTCGTAATTTTATTATTGAACATGCGCACGAAGAAATCTGTGCAGAAGACTTGCAGCGTTTGGCTGGGGTTTCAAAATCAAAATTGTATGATGAATTTCAACAATACTACGGCACTAGCCCAATGTCGTATTTGAAAAAATATCGTCTTCAACAAATTTACAAAATCTTGAGCACTACAGGAGCAGATAAAAAGGTTTCTATTTCAAAGCTTGCGTATGACTGGGGCTTTAACCATTTAAGCCGTTTTTCTCAAGAATATCGTGAAGAATTTGGAGAAAACCCAAGTGAGACCAAAGGCAAAATTTTCTGATATTTAATTTTCCAAATAAAAAAAACTGATTTAGGCAACTAAATCAGTTTTTTATTTATCGATTAATATTTATAGACTTTCTTCGAGTTTTAACACTTGTTTGTGTTTAGATTTCTCATAAATTACTTTTAGGCTAAGTGCAATAAATGAGATGAAGGTTGGTATTGCTAGAATAAAGAAAATACCGCTTAAGCTTAGGTTGAAAGTGAAAATGAGAGAGCCAAAGAAAGCGCCTAAAATTGCACCGATACGACTGATGCCATGCATCCATGAAACTCCAACCGCGCGGCATACTGCTGGATAGAACATAGCCGCAAGTGGCAGTAATGAAGACTGTGCACCAGCGAGTAAAGCACCAATTAAGAAAATAGTAAGACCCAATAAGAAAATATTTGAGCTCACCAAACCTGCAATAATGAATAGGACGAAAGCAATCAGATATGAATATTTAATGACTGTAGTTGGGTTCAGTTTATCCATGTACCATCCCATAATGGTTGCGCCAATTACACCACCAAAAGGGAAAATCGCGGCAATTAAACTAAACTGTTGGGTACTGAAACCTGCTGTTTTTAAAATCGTTGGCATCCAGCTTGTTAAAAGATAGAACACCAAAAGACTAGTAAAACAGCAGAGCCAAAGCATGCTTGAACCCCAAAGATATTTTCCTAAAACTACTTTAACCGGATTTTCATCCGATGCAGTTTCTGCTTGAGTTAAAACAAGTTTTACAGGCTCTTGAAAAGAATGACCTTGAATGTTTTCTAAGATACGCTGTGCTTTATCTTGTTGATGACGTGTAATTAAGTATTGCGTTGATTCAGGTAATTTAAGCAACAAAGCAACCACTAAAATTAGGGGAATGCTTCCGCCAATAATAATCACTTTGGCCCAGCCATAGCTTTCTAATAGATAAGCTGACAACACACCACCACAAGAAATACCCAGCATAAATCCACAGCCAGCAAGACCTGTAAGAAATGCTTTACGTTTTACAGGCATATATTCTGAGACAATGGTACTGATGTTTGGCATGGCCGCGCCTAGACCTACACCAGTAATAAAGCGATAAATCATTAAGTCTTGAGTTGAATTGGCAAAGCCACACAAAATGGTAAATATCGAAAATAAAAGGCTGGTAAAAACAATAACACCTTTACGACCAAATTTATCGGCTAATGGTCCCGAAATAATTGCGCCAATTGACATACCGACTAAAGCAGCACTTAAAACTGGAGCAAGTTGAGGCTTGGTAATTCCCCAGTCATCTAGTAATGCCGGGGCAACAAAACCAATAATTCCTGTATCTAGACCATCACAGAAAAAGACAAAAAAGCCTAGAATAAAAACCACCCACTGTAAGGGAGACAGTTTTTCGCGATTGATAATCGTATTCGCATCTATCGTTTTCATATGTATTCCTTCTTAAAATTATTTAATTCCCTGAGTAATTCAATGTATTCGTTACAAAACATGTATCTTTGATTGAACTATTTTTAGCCAGTCTTCACTATCCTATAAGTCCTAATCTTCATCCATTTTTTCCAAATTGATAAAAAGCAGTAATTTAATTTTTTAATTTAAGTTTTTGAAATATAGATGTTTCTTTGTTTTTAATTTTTATCCAGTTTGATTGATTTTGATAATTGCGCAGAGATTGGATAATGCTTGCAGCTTTTGGACAGTCTAAAAAAAATTTCAGATAGAAGATAAAGCCATAACAATGTCAGGAGTTGACACTATGGCTGGTCAAACCATTCAAATTAAAACTGCATCTGGAAAGCAGTTCAGTGCATATCTAGCGACGCCAGAAACAGGAAAAGGACCTGGAGTGGTGCTTTGTCAGGAAATCTTTGGGGTGAATGCAGCAATGCGGGAAAAGGCAGATTTTCTTGCAGAAGAAGGCTATACCGTTTTAGTACCTGATTTATTTTGGCGTGTAGCACCTAATATTGAACTGGGTTACACACCAGAAGATTTTCAAAAAGCTTTTGAACTTTATCAGCAATATGACGAAAATCTCGGTGTTGAAGATATTCAAGACAGCTTAGCTTTTTTAAAGACACGGCCAGAATGTGATACCTCTACAGGTCTCGGCGTGGTGGGCTATTGTTTAGGTGGAAAGCTAGCTTACTTGGCAGGCTGTCGACTTTCTGAAGTAGCATGTGCCGTAGGTTATTACGGTGTAGGTATTGAAAAAGCCTTAGATGAGTTAGCTAACGTAAAAGGGCGTTTGGTTTTACATATTGCAGAACTGGACCAATTTACACCGCGAGATGCGAGACAAGCGATTGTCGATGCAGCTAATCAATATTCAAATGTACAAGCTTATGTTTACGAAGGCGTTGATCATGCCTTTGCACGACCAAAAAGCAACCATTACCACAAACCTTCAGCACGCTTTGCTCACCAGCGTACAGTAACAGCTCTACATGAAACGATTGGACCGAAATATGACCTAGTCGCACTCTGGGAAGAGCATATCCGTCATGAGTTCGATACGCGTGACGTCCCCGCAACTATGGCAACAATGGTCGCAGAACCTTATGTCAACCATATTCCAACGTTAACTGGTGGGGTAGGCCAAAGCCAGCTTGCTCGTTTTTATCAGTATCACTTTGTTCATCAAAACCCGAAAGATATGAAGATCACTTCGATCTCTCGTACGGTTGGCTCAACGCAAGTGGTAGACGAGTTCATTATGAGCTTTACACACGACGCTGAAATTGACTGGTTATTACCGGGTGTAAAACCAACTGGTAAATACGTCGAAATTCCAATGTTAGGTGTAATTCAGTTCAGAGGTTCAAAGCTGTGTCATGAACATATTTACTGGGACCAAGCATCGGTGCTCGTTCAAATTGGTTTATTAGACCCAACAGGCTTACCAGTTGCAGGTGTCGAGACAGCGCGAAAACTTCTTGATGAAGATCTTCCTTCCAATACGTTGATGCCATCTTGGTCAAGTAGTGAAGGCAAGCCAGTCAGTTAAGGAGTATTTGCAATGAATATAAATTTAAGAGGAAAAGTCGCTGTGGTAAGCGGCGGTGCAACACTGATTGGTAAAGCTGTTGTGCAAGCCTTAGTCAGTGCAGGTGCTCATGTCGCTATCTTAGATATTGATGCCAAAGGCAAGGCAATTGCAGAAAGCTTTAACCATGATGTGATGTTTATTCAAACCGATTTAACCAGCGATGCGGCTATTCAACAAGCTGTGGCGGATATTCACCAACATTTAGGTGAAGTGAGTTACTTGGTCAATCTGGCATGTACCTACTTAGATGACGGTTTTAAATCTTCACGTCAGGATTGGTTACAAGCACTCGATATTAATCTGGTCTCTACAGTTGAGCTGAGCCGTGCTTTATACAATGACCTAAAAAAGCAACAAGGTTCAATTGTTAACTTTACTTCCATTTCAGCCAAAGTGGCACAAACAGGACGCTGGTTATATCCGGTTTCTAAGGCCGCGATACGTCAACTCACACAAAGCATGGCAATGGATTTTGCTGCCGATGGTATTCGCGTCAACTCTGTTTCACCGGGTTGGACATGGTCTCGTGTCATTGCAGAAGTCAGCGGTAATAACCGCGAAAAGGCCGATCGCGTGGCAGCCGATTATCACTTGCTAGGCCGATTGGGTCATCCCGAAGAAGTCGCCAATGTCGTTTTGTTTTTATTGTCACCCGCTGCGAGTTTTGTCACCGGAGCAGATTATGCAGTCGACGGTGGCTATTCAGTAATGGGCCCTGAAGGATCACAGCCCGCTATTCCACGTTTAGCCGAATAGCACAGCGTTTTAAAAGCACATTTAGAAAATTATGGAGAATATTATGCGCCGTATTGCAATTGTTGGAGCAGGACAGTCTGGTTTACAGCTTGGTTTGGGTTTATTAGATACAGGCTATGACGTAACCATGATCACCAACCGAACTGCCGATGAAATCCGTCAAGGTAAAGTCATGTCAAGCCAGTGTATGTTTCATACCGCTTTACAAACTGAACGAGACTTAGGTTTAAATTTTTGGGAAGAGCAATGTCCAGCGGTAGAAGGTATTGGGCTGGCTTTAGTCAATCCTGAAAATGGTGGTAAAGCATTTGAATGGAGTGCTCGTCTTGAGCGCTATGCTCAATCGGTCGATCAGCGCGTTAAAATGCCATATTGGATGGAAGAATTTGAACGCCGTGGTGGTCGCTTGGTGATTCAGGATGTGGGTATTGAAGAGTTAGAACAACTCGCAAACGACTACGAGCTTGTATTACTCGCGGCTGGTAAAGGTGAAGTCGTTAAACAGTTTGAGCGTGATGATGCGCGTAGCGTTTTTGATAAACCACAGCGCGCTTTGGCATTGACCTATGTCAAAAATATGAAGCCAATTTCCCCATACTCTCGTGTGACTTTTAATATTATTCCAGAAGTGGGCGAGTACTTTTCATTTCCAGCACTTACCGTGAATGGGCCTTGCGACATTATGGTGTTTGAAGGTATTCCAAATGGACCAATGGACTGCTGGCAAGATGTCAAAACACCAGAACAACATCTGCAATGCAGTTTGGACTTACTCAAGAAATTTGTGCCTTGGGAATATGAACGCTGCACAAATGTTGAGTTGACCGATGCTGGGGGTTATTTGGCAGGGCGTTTCCCGCCGACCGTACGCAAACCCGTTTTAACCTTACCGTCTGGCAAGAAGATTTTTGGCATGGCAGATGCCTTGGTGGTGAATGATCCGATTACTGGTCAAGGCTCAAACAATGCTGCTAAGTGTAGCAAAATCTATTTCGATGCCATTTTAGCCAATGATAATCAAAGTTTTAGCGAACAATGGATGGTTCAAACCTTTGAGCGTTATTGGGCTTATGCAGAAAAAGTCGTGGCTTGGACCAATAGCCTATTAGTGCCACCGCAGCCACATGTTGTTGAACTATTAGCAGCCGCAAGCCAAAACCAGAGTATTGCTTCAATTATGGCCAATAACTTTGATGACCCGCGCGCCTTTGCCCCTTGGTGGTTTGATGCAAATCAGGCTCAGGCATTCATGGCTTCAAAAACCGCAGCAAAAGTGGCTTAAGGTCAAAATATCAAAGGGAGAGTTAAAAATGGACACAATTGAAACTTTAGCTTTACAAGTGATTAATGCTGAAAATCCAAGAGAAATCCGTAATTTACTTGGTCAGTTTGCAACTGGCGTTACAGTGATTACAACCCGTGGTAAAGATGGTCGGAAAATAGGTATGACAGCCAATTCATTTTCGTCGCTGTCTTTAGACCCACCATTGATTTTGTGGAGCCTTTCAAAAACAGCGCCAAGTTTATCTGATTTTGTTGAAGCTGAATATTTTGCCATTCACATGTTGGCACAGGAGCATCACCAGCTTTCGGGACATTTCGCTCGAGGTGCTGAAGACAAGTTTGCTGGCGTTGCACATCAGCAATGCAATGCAGGTGTTCCAATTTTGACCGACGCACTCGCAACCTTGGTTTGCCGCAATGTAAATCAGTATGAAGGGGGAGATCACCTGATTTTTATTGGTCAAATTGAACAATACCAACAACGCCAAGGTGAACCATTGGTATTCCATGCCGGAAAGTATCGCATCGCCGCTGAGCATCCAGAATTAGCACATTAATTCACCACAATCACGATCAATCCGGTCGTGATTTTTTTATAGGAAATAAGAAGATGAAAAGCACTTTAATTAAACATGGCTTTTTAGCAGGGACGTTGTTGGGTTTACCATTGGTTTCGCATGCCTATGATTTACCGACTGTAAACTTAGGTATGACCAGCTTTCTCGATGGCGGCTTACCCGCAGGGCCCGGCTGGTATGCTCAAACCTATTTTCAAAATTACGATAGCAATAAACTGATCGATGCCAATGGACAAAAATTAGGTTTACCTAAAACAGATTTAAATTATCAAGTACTGGTTGAGCAGATTAGTTATTTATCGAATGTCCGAGTAAAAGATAAAGCCAGCCTAGGTATGAATTTTTTAATTCCTTTTGTCAGCAAAATGGACATGGATGATGGCTTGAATAATGCTGCTATTAAAGCCCAGAGTGGCTTTGGGGACATCATGATTGGGCCTTTTATTCAGTTCGATCCAGTCATGGGTGCACAAGGGCCGAAGTTTGTACATCGTTTTGAGTTTCAGGTGAATTTACCTACTGGCGAATACGATCAACAAAAAGATATTAACCCAAGTAATAACGCTGTTTCATTCGATCCTTATTGGGCTGCAACGTATTGGTTTAATCCCAAGTGGACCGCTTCAACACGTATTCATTATCTCTATAACTTTAAAAATGATGACCCTAGCTATGCATTTGCTGGAGCAAATGATATGCAAGCTGGGCAAGCAATTCATGCAAACTTTGCAACAGACTATGCCATTACTGAACAATTCCGCTTAGGACTAAATGGTTATTGGCTAAAACAAGTCACTGACACTGAAGTTGATGGTGAAAAAGTCAAAGGTAGACGTGAGCAAGTCTGGGCAATTGGTCCTGGTGCGATGTATAGTTTTTCTAAAAATGATCACTTGGTTGCAAATGCTTATTTTGAGCAAGATGCTGAAAATCGACCAGAAGGTACGCGACTACAAGTTCGTTATATCCATCATTTCTAAGTCATAAATAAAGCCTTTTGTATAAAACAATATAAAAGGCTTTTCTCTATTTTTAGTTTAAGAAAAAATTGAAGTAATTAAGCCTGAACCTTCACTGTGACCAGAGCGGCGAGTCGAAGAGGGTAACTCACCATAGCGGCGTTTATATTCTTGAGAAAAACGGCCTAAATGGGTAAATCCCCATTTAAATGCAACATCAGTGACCGATAGATTTTCATTATGCATGAGTTCTAAATGAGCTTGTTCAAAGCGTAATTCTTTTAGGTAAGACATTGGGGTTGTCCCCAAATAATTTTTAAAACCAGTAAATAGTGTTCTCACACTGACACCCGCATGTTCAGCCAAAATTTCGACATTCAGCGGCTCATGTAAATGTTCTTTAATATAGGCTTCAGTACGCTTCACAAAATAAGGAGAGACTGTTTTTTCTTTATGCTGATCTATTTTATGTAATGCATTATTGGGTTGACCATAAATAAGTGCATTAAATAGATTTGACTCAAATTGTTTAAAGGCTAAAGGGTGATGGAGCGGGTGTTGATCACATGCTAAAGCGTCCATCAATGTTCTAACAAGCTGTAAAAAGTAGGCTCCACTTTGTGTAGCAAAGTCTAATTTAGGATCAAAAACGAGTAAGTTATTTTCAGAATCAGCAATGTGCTGACGGCAATGGTAAGTAAAATCATCCTTTGAAACTTTTAGAATGAGCTGTGGTGAGTTCGCATGCCAGCGCATACGTAAAGATTGTTGAGGAGAAATAAGAGAAGCAACTTGAGAATAAGAAATAAATTTTTGTGAACCAAACTCGATTTCTGCATAGCCCTGAGTTGGGATCTGAATTAAGTAAAAGTTATCAAGGTGCTCTGGTTCAATAATGACATCCGCGCCATATTCTAAGCGGCTAATAGACAATGCGCCTGTTTTAACGTGGTGCATAGTGGCACTAAAATCTCGCTTCTGATGAGAGATTTTAAGATCATGTGGTTTAAAAATTTGCCCGACATTTCGGCAAGTTTCATTTAAATCGTGATGATCAAACACCAGATTATGATTGGTAAAGATAGACTCATTTTGAAAATGACGTCCACTGAGTTCGGGGGAGTTGGCTTGGTTCATATTTATCCCTTTTGGCTCACTCCTGTATTTACTTGTGTTGTAAAAGCTTTAAAACTTCGCTGCACAGCAAGTAAATACGGCACTTAAAAAATTAAGTTACTCGCAAATTATAATGAGATATAAGCAATATACAGACCAATTTATCCGCTAAGTAATATGATTTTCTCAAATTTTTAATTCGGATTTCGTCCATTAATTTAATAAATTCGAGAAATAGAATAGAGGGGCATAAAAGGTGCTATAAGTTAATCTCATCATGATCTTATTCCTTAAGATCTATCAAAATTTATAGCAAATCCGAGCGAACTGGTCAATTTATTTTGTCGGAATTTATTATTTTATGTTATTGATATATATAGTTTTTTTAATTTTAAAAACAAAAATTCAATATACCCTTATAAGAGTATATTGAATCATCCCATGTTTGAGTGGTTTTTAAGCTATTTATACTTTTAACGTGATGTATTGCTCTGTAAAAACTTCTCGCTGTAAATACGGTAGTTTTGCAAAGCTTGTTCATCTAACCAATTTTTCACGGCTTCAATCATTGGTGGTGGGCCACACAAATACATATCAAAAGCCTGTTCAGCCAGCTGATCTTTATTTAAGTGCTCATGGATATAGCCTGCTTTGCCTTGCCAAGCATCAGTTGCTTTAGTCACAATTGGGTGATAACTAAAGTTTGGTAACTGTTCTGCGTAGGCGTGTAAACGCTGTTGTTCACATAAGTCAGTTTCACTATTTACACCGTAGTACAACTGAACTGCAGGTGAGTTTGGTTGATCAACCAAGTTATCAAGCATTCCCAAGAAAGCAGATAATCCTGTTCCACCTGCAACAAAAACCAGTGGTCGTTCTACTTCGCGCAAATAGAAACTACCAAGCGGTGCTTCAATGAATAGGGGTTGTCCAACCTGACAGCGATCACGCAAGTAATTGCTCATGACACCGTCTGGCAATAAACGAATTAAAAATTGCAATTGATTGGTTGCGTTTGGTCTATTGGCAAAAGAATAAGAGCGCCAGTCTTCAGTATCGGGAATTTGCAAACGAGCATATTGACCCGGTAAAAACTGAAGTTGTGCAGCATGACTGCTCGCATCAAGATGCAAAATTGCTGTTGTTTCAGAAACCAGCTCAACCGCAGTCACTTTGGTTTCAATTTTTAAAGTATCACCAGCGTTACAGATAGCAGAATCATGATCAAAATAAAAAGCTGCATCTGATTTTACACGCGTCTGGCAAGCTAACATTTTACGCTCAGCCAAATCACGCTCACTTAATGCATCTTCATCAACATATTCTTGTTCATAAATTCCGGTTTCACATTGTCCCTGACAGGTACCACAAACACCTTCGCGGCAGTCTAACGGCAAGTTAATTCCTTGCCGAACTGCTGCATCAAGCAGTAATTCATCGTTATTTACCGAAATGAAAAAGGTTTTGCCATCGGCAAAGTTAAGTGCAACTGAATGTCCCATTTTTATTCCCCTTAAACGTGATAGAAGTCTAAAACGGAATCAATTTTGTCATTCAGCAAAATGCTGTGCTGACGACGAATACGGAAACTATCTGCGGTTTGACGTAAAAGATAAGTGGCGTGTCCGTAAAAACAGCCTTCTAAGCCTTGACGGTTATAAAGCGTTTGCCATGCAACTTTTGCTTCAATTAATCCATCATCTAGTGTTTTAACTCGAATGTTGTTTATGCTGTGCAAAGTACGTGGTAATGGTGTTGCAGATGCAGCTTTTCCGGTACGAATACGGAATACACGGTCTTCAAGCCCTGTACGGTCTGCATAATAAATATAAGACAAGCCCTGATTTGGATCTTGAACATAGTTATGGTCATCAATCCACTGTGGAATATGATATTCACTATCTTCATCGTAAAGGTCTAAATAGGCATCCCAGTCATAAGCATCGCAAAGCTCTGCCTTTTTGTACAAAAACTGAGATACAGCAAAATGTAGTTCTTGTGACATGGTTACACCTCATCCATTACGGCATTGTTTTCAAAAGTAATATCCTGCATTTTCAATGCTTTCTTGTTTAAGCCGTCGAGCATTAGGCGTTGCCAATGTCCATGTTGGTTTACATAGAGTCCTTCATGGGTAAACTCACGGCCAGTAATAACTGGTTGAATGCCTAAATCCTGTGAGTTTTTGGTCGCGCCATATTCCCAAGACTGACAACCACGCGAAATATCGCTCCAACGTTCAAGTCGTGCCTGAAAACCTTTTTGTTGCTCACGGAATTCAACTAGATCATCCGGCGTACCAAGACCCGACACATTAAAGAAATCTTCAAACTGGCGAATACGGTTACGGCGTGCTTCAGCAGATTCACCTTTAACACCAATACACTGACTAATGACTTCGGTTTTATTCCATGCCACAGGACGAACAATACGAAGCTGTGAACTAATCTGGTCCATAAAGAATAGGCTAGGGTACAAGTTCAAATTTCTTAAACGATGCATTGCCCATTCAGCATATTTTTCGCCATATTTTTCGACCATATATGGCATAACTGTGCTGTAACCCGGACGAACTGTTGGGTTTGGCATATCACTAAATAAAACACTATGGCCGTTTTTAAAACTAAACCAGCCATCGTCAGTTTCTGAGTCACCGGCACCTAACTTGCTATAGTCAAGCGTATCAAGTTCTTCACCTTTTGATGCATTGACTTGCTGACGGTGTTGAACTGTAGAGACATAGTTATAGTGAACAGTGCTGACATGATAGCCATCTAGGCCATTTTCATTTTGTAGCTTCCAGTTACCCGCAAAGGTATAAGATGACTTGCCTTGTAGTACTTCGAGTTCACCTGTTGGCGACTGGTTGACCATTAAATCAAGAAACAGTTTTGCATCGCCCAAAAAGTCTTCTAGAGAATCTGTTGCTTGAGTATCAAGGCTTACAAATACAAATCCACGATAGCTGGCAATACGGCCTTGTTTTAAGCCACGGCTTGATTTATCAAAATCTTCACAATATTCGCCAGGTGCTTTGACTTTAACTAAGCGACCATCTGACTTATAGCACCATGCGTGGAATGGACAAGTAAATGTAGATTGATTGCCTTTAGCAACCCGTGTTAAGGTTGCGCCACGATGTTCACAAGCATTGACCATCGCGTGTAATTCGCCTTTACCATCACGGCTCACAATAATCGGCTGACGACCAATTTGGACTGTTAGAAAATCATGATTGTTTGGAATTTCACTTTCGTGGCATGCATAAATCCAAACCTTTTCAAAAATAAGTTCCATTTCCAAGTCAAATAGTTCAGGCTCGGTAAACATATTACGTGCAATACGAAACACGCCATCGTTAGGACGGAAGTCGATACATCCATCTATAAAATCATTCCATTGTTTTAAATTAGATGAGGTCATTTGCTCAATCCTCCATTCATTCAGCTTTTAACTGATTGAACCGCGATTAAGCCATTGCCTCTATCCGTTTTTTCCAGATCTTTATCCACTTTGTGCAGATTTGATTTTTTAAATGAACTCTTTTTATGAAAGAGTAGAGATTTAAAATTGTATGTGTTTTAACCTATTAAAATTCCTTATAATATTAATGAGCATAAAATGAAATTTTGTGAACTAAGCCCATGAAAGAAAAAAACTTAAAATTACAAATTAGAATTCTTTTAGAGCAGAATATTGCATTTGGTCCGGGTAAGGCAGACTTACTTGAAGCAATTGAAAGAACGGGGTCGATCTCACAAGCCGCAAAATCTATGAATATGAGCTACCGCCGTGCATGGCAATTGGTCGATACAATGAATCAGTGCTTTCAAACGGCTTTAGTTGAAACTCAAACGGGCGGAACACATGGTGGTGGGGCAGCCATCACAGCTCTGGGCCAAAAAGTCTTACAGCATTATCGGCAAATGCAAATTAATGCTCGACAAGCTTTAGAACATGAATATCAAATCATGAGTAGCTATTTAAAAGGTTAAATGAAAACTTTCATAGTGACTCAATTTTTTAATGTGGTATAGCTTTTGCTTAATATAAATTGCACGCTGAAAAAGCACTGCTGCAATTTTCAGTTACACAGACAATGACGTCTATTCTGCACAATCGTAAAAGATGGTCTGGGATAGGCGTTTTTTATTGTGTATCTAAAAAAGTAGTTGGCATAAACGACTGATATTTATGGTTATCTCTATGTGATTTTTGGCATAGGGATGACCATAAAACCAATTAAATTAGACACTAAAGTTTAAAAGAAAATAAGTTTTATATAGTGCTCTTAAATGGTTAGCCTCACTACCGAGTGCACCAAAATGAAGTTTTAAATACAAATTGCGCTATTTACCTTCATTCCGATCATCTATATTTGACGAATTATGCTTTTCATAATTTTTGTATGGCGCTATATTCTTGGGTATATATCGCTGCAAAAAACGACAACAAGGTAAGACATAATGGTAAGTGATAGAAAGATAAAAAAATTAGCTTTAGCTTGTTCAGTCCTCAGCATAGGATTGGTCTTTAATATTCCAGCCAAGGCTGAATCAGTTACTGTTTATGCAGCAGCCAGCTTAACCAATGCCATTAATGATTTAGAAAAAATTTACGAAAAACAAAATAATATAGAAGTCAAAACTTCATATGCAGGTTCATCGACATTAGCGAAACAAATTGAAGCTGGGGCACCAGCCGATGTATTTATCTCTGCTGATACGCAGTGGATGGATTATCTACAAAACAAAAAATTAGTTGCAACAAATGACCGTGTAAATTTATTAGGCAATCGTTTGGTTCTAATTACTCCAAAAGGGCAGTCCTTAAGTGTAAAACTAGATAAAACCACCGATCCAAATAAAGTGTTTACCGGAAAGATTTGTACAGGGGATACTAAAAGTGTGCCTGTAGGCAAATATGCTAAACAAGCTTTTACCCATTTAGGTTGGTGGAACCGTATTGAGCCAAAGTTAGTTGAAACAGAAGATGTTCGAGCTGCATTAAACTTTGTTGCGCGTGGTGAATGTCAGGTTGGGATTGTCTATGCAACTGATGCAGCAATCAGTAAAGACGTAAAAGTAGCTGGCGTATTTCCGGAAAATTTGCATTCGCCAATTACTTATCCTATAGGGATAATTAAAAAGAATCCGAACTCAACAAAGTTCTATCAATTTTTACAAAGCAACCAAGCTAAAGCCGTATTTAGAAAATATGGTTTTAACGTGTTGGTTCCAGTTAAACCATGATGTTTTCTTTAACCCCAGAAGAGCTCAGCGTTCTGCAACTTTCTTGTAAGGTTGCAGCAAGTTGCCTTGTGGTCAGTATTATTCCTGCGATTTGTGTGGGATGGTTTTTGGCGCGTAAAGAGTTTTGGGGTAAGTCATTCATTGAAACATTGGTATTTTTACCTTTGGTTTTACCGCCAGTTGTACCGGGTTATTTGCTATTACAAGTTTTTGGGAGTCGCGGCTTTATTGGGCAATATTTGGCACCGCTTGGAATTGATCTTGCATTTAACTGGAAAGGCGCCGTTCTTGCTTCTGCAGTGATGGGTTTCCCGCTATTGGTTCAATCTATTCGTCTAGCGATTGAACTGGTCGATCAGCGTTTAGAAATGGCAGCAAAAACATTAGGTGCCTCATCTTTAGGGGCTTTTTTTCATGTCACATTGCCTCTTGCCAGCAGTGGTATTTTAATTGGTGCTATTTTATGTTTTTGTCGCAGTTTAGGTGAGTTTGGGGCTACCATTACCTTTGTGGGTAATATTTCAAATGAAACACGTACTTTGCCTCTAGCCATGTATAGCCTAATGCAACAACCCGATACCGAGACCGCTATTCAAAGGCTTATTGTTTTGTCGCTAAGCGTGGCTTTTTTAGCGTTATGGTTTGCACAGTGGTTTCATCGTTATCAAAAGAAGCGTTTAGGACGGTGAGATTATGTTGATTGAATGCCGTTTTCAGCTACAAATGGGTCAATTTCATATTGAACCTAGTTTCCAGTCAGATGCTTCTGTTATTGGCTTATTCGGTGCCTCTGGGGCAGGTAAAACATCAATTCTACATGCCATTGCAGGATTAAATACACCACGCAGTGGAGTCATTAAAATACAGGATCAAACATGGTTTGATTCAAATCAGAAAATTAATTTGAGCACACAAAAGCGACATGTTGGTTTGGTTTTTCAAGATGCTCAGCTTTTTCCGCATAAAACGGTAAAGCAAAATTTATTATTTGGTCTTAAACATCTGTCCCAACAAGAACGTCACTTTGAAGCAGATTATATTATTGAGTTATTAAAGTTAGAGCATTTATTACAACGTATGCCGATTAAACTTTCAGGGGGGGAAAAACAGCGCGTGGCACTGGGTCGAGCATTGTTATATTCACCTAAGCTATTACTGCTTGATGAACCTTTATCAGCACTTGATGCGAACCATAAAGCTGAAATTATTCCTTTTTTTCAAAAGGTAAAACAGGAAATAAAAATTCCGATGATTTATGTGAGTCATGATATTCAAGAAATTAAACAACTGACCGAAACAATGTGGGTTTTATAATTTTTCATATTCCACACATTATTTCAGTCTGGTTAATTCAAGGTTGTTAGCTAGCCCATAAACTGCCTGTTGGAGCAGATTTTAGGCGATCTTGGGCTTGTTGATAAAAACGCCAGAAAGCGAAAGCAAAAATCATAGCTAAGAAATCAACCACTAATATTTCTCCGCTATGTACCCATAAGCCACTTTGAGGAATGAAGTAAGCTAAAAGGGATGTTAGCGGAATCGCAAATAACACTAAAACCAGAGTTAACAGCAGTTGTGGTAGAGCTTTTGCATAGCCAATCACAAAGGTATAAATCAAACTCAGTAGGAAAATCGCATAATAACCATACATAAAGAGGTGATTCATACTTTCAATATTGAAAGCAGCGAAAAGCCAACGACTGGCTAACATTGTGCCCACGACTGCTAAAACACATCCTAAACAGGCGCCTATAGTTAAGTTAGCAAGGAACACTACATCTTTACGTTGAACAGGAACTGGATCTTCAACACGCTTTTGCTTACGTGCACGAGTTTCAACCCAAAGAATGTTGCCCGTATAAAATAAAAAAGCGCCACCGACACCTAACACAAAATAAATCCAACGTACGCCCATACCACCAAAACTTCCAAAATGTAAGCTGAACATAGCGTTGATTAGCTTATTACCGGCATCAGTCTGTGTGTTAATACCTTTATGATTAAAGTGCTCAACTGCATATGGGTTCATACGCATAAAGTCATGATTCGCACCACGCAACATCTGATCTGAACTATAGAGGGCAATACGTGCATTGGCTTTTTCAGGCTTATCCAGACCACTGAACTGGATATAGTCTACTGAATATTCAGGCGCTACTTTTTTGGCTTGAGCTAATATTTGCTGAACATCGATTTGTGTTTGTTTTGGTTGTATAAGTGCCGGGGGAGAACGCTGGAAAACAGGCTGTCCTTTGAGTGCAAGTTGTCCAATAGCATCATAAAAAAAGTCATGAAAAGCAAAGACAATAACGCTAATACTAATAATGATGTGGAATGGTAAGCTGGTAATTCCAATCACGTTATGCGCATCTAACCAAAAGCGCTTTTTATTTTTACCAGGACGAATGACAAAATAATCCTTTACCAAGGTGGGTAATAGAATGATTACCCCTGAAAGCAGGGCAAGAAAATATAGAATCGAAACAACACCCATCACATAAAGGCCTAGACCGTGATGGCCTACCATGCCCGGTATACCTGCTGTTTCATGCAACTGTTCAATTAGCCAACCTGCCTTAGATAAGTTTTCTTGAGCAACGATTAACTGACCTTTATCGTCTAAGCTTGCCATCCACGTAGTTTGAGCAGCATTAAAGCCATCTCCACGTTCATGTTCACTCCAGGTAATGGGCGCATAGTGAAATTCATTGGACGATAAATTTAGTGTGAAGTTCTTTTGCGCAGCAGGATAGGCAGTCTGTACTTTTTGAATGAGTTCATTATATTGGTCGGGTGAGACTTTCGGTAAAACTTGCTGTGTTGGCGTAGCCCACTTACTAATGTGGTGCTGAAACATGCTGAGCCCACCAGCAAAGAAACAGATAAAAAGCAAAATCCCAGCACATACACCCACCCAAGTATGCATGCTTTTTGCTAATTTCATGATGTCTGAACGTACTTTCATGTTTAACCCCGTAATACAAAAATACAGCTATACGCTAGGGCATTGGCAGTCAATAAATAGATAAGCGCTTTTCGCCCAGTCGTAAAAAAATAACTGCCAAACATAATAGGCATCCAAACCCAAGGAACACTCCACATCCCCAATTGCACCAATAAATCCATGGCTATATAAGGTTGGCCTAATAAAACAATCAAATTACCAATCGCGATAGAAAGACTTAGACCAAAAACACCACCAGCAAAAGTTTTACTCCACCAGTCTGGCTGGATCGGAGACTGAATTTTAGCTTTCATGAAACCAGTTTCCGTTTAAAAAGCGCCATAAAAGGGAGAAACGACCAAGCAAAAATGATGAGCATGAACCAACAAAAAGCGGCAACAACTTTTGGTAAGCTTGCAAAGAGTGCAATAAATCCAATGCTTAATAGCACTAGACCCAAATACTTAAAGAGAGTAGGAAGATGTTGAGACAACAGATTCTGGTTGCTATGACTACAATAGATACTGACCGCTCCCAACAGGGTCAAAAAAAGTCCTATAAGTTTCATAATCGATGTTTATAAGTAAATTAAAATCAAAATTTACCCAACAGTATAAGTAAATAATAATTATTATCAAATGATAAATATAATTATTTATAGATTTGCAGTATGTAAGTTAAGATAGAAGATAACTCATTAAAAATATTTATTTTGAAGCCGAATCCAGTGAGTCATTATCTATACATTCCTGAACCACTCAGTAAATCAATTTATGAAATTTCGAACCCTATTTTTCTTACATCCGAGCTATTTTGTTATGGTCTAGATTTATCAAAAACGCATCATTTGCATATAGACCAGCAATTAGAGCATCCCCTAAAAATTGCTCAAGCGCGTGTCGAACGTAAAAATGAGTACTTATGTGGCAGAGTATTAGCTCAGGCAGTTTTAAATCATCATTTCGGTTTAGATCAGCCAATAACCTCGATGCATGAACCTTTGCCTATTTGGCCATCTCATGTTTTGGGGAGCATTAGTCATTCACAAAATAAGTTAATTGTTGCGCTATCTAATAATGCGATTTATTTGGGAATTGATATTGAGCACTGGGTGACCTCAGAATTTGCTCTAGAGAGTGCACATCTTGTTTTAACACCATCTGAGTTTGATTTATGGAAAAATAAAGTGGCTGAGTTTTTTGATTTTGCCCATTATGTGAGCTTAATTTTTTCTATAAAAGAAAGTCTATATAAAGCGGTTTATCCCACTGCAAAGCAATATATCGATTTCTTAGAAGCATCGATCGTTGATATTAATTTTGAAAATCAAACATTAACGCTAACTTTTTTGCCAGAAATTCAAAAGCGCTATCAACTCTTAGAACAATATCAAGGTGGCTGGACTGTAGAACAAGACCATATTATGACTTGGGTTTTTCAGGCACGAAATTTTGCTTAAAACAAAAGAAGGCAACGAATTGCCTTCTTTTTTATTTAGGGTTTAATTTTCTTGTAACTTAGGATCTTGGAATCCTGTTTTACGCATATCTTGAGAGTTGAATAAGAACATAAACCCTACTGCAAAGCTTAATATACCAAAGAAGAGGATACTTCCTGATATAGGTAAAAACCGTGTTAAAAGACCTAAAGTTGTGGTGGCAATTGAGTCACCTAATGCATCTTGTGCAAGCCAGATTGAATTAATACGTCCTAAATATTCATCAGGGGTATGTCCTTGCACAATGCTGTATTGAAGCAAGTTCGCAATCGACATCAAATATCCGAAAACGCATAAAATTGGCAAAGTCACGATTAACCATGGTGAAAGCCCAATCATAATCATGCAGCTAAAAACGCCTAAACACGTATAGAGCATGACCAAGCCGGGTCTGAGTAACCGTGTTGTCCAACCACTGAGTAAAGCACCTAATGTTGAACCTAAAGGCACTGCTGAATACATAAGACCGAGTTCAAATGCACCGCCGTGAAAGATTTCATCTGCCATTTGCGGAAGAATAATGCGAATAGCACTGCTAAAACTAAGCAATGTGCCTATTAAAATCGTGCTACCGACTACTTTATTTTTAAAGACGAATTTAAAGCCTTGGACTAATTGGCGAAGAGGGCTCTCGCCATTTGATGCATGTTGCGGTTTAAGCGCAGGTAGCCCCATTAATAAAAATACAGTAAGTAAAGTACCCACTGTTGAGACCCAATACACGGTCGCAACACCGCTAGCAGCAATTAATATACCGCCGATTGCAGGTGAAATAACGGTTGCAAGACGTACGGATACCATACTAATAGCACGGGCTTGTACAATATTTTCGCGCCCTACAATCACAGGCATAATCGCCATCATTGCGGTTACACCGAGTGCACCAAAGAAACCATCCCATGCTGAAAGGAAATAAATAGCATAGAGCGAAGGTTGCTCAAACATGGCATTAATCGCGAGGCCAGCAAAGCCTAAGCCACATACACCACGTGCCAATAAAATTAGCCATTTTCGATCTTTGCGATCTGACAGCAAACCACCAAGCAATAAACCAATAAACATGGCAATGCCTTCAAAAGCCATTGCAACGGCAACATTTAATGAACTACCCGTAATGTCATAGACTTGTTTTGGAATAGCCACGACTAACATACCAATGGTTAACAATGACAATGTGCGGGCAATAAATACATGTCGGAAATGAGCATTGCGTTTTAAAAGACTAAAATCGGTCAATATAGATTTGAAGCTCATGGCGTGTGCTCCTCTAAACCGCGCGCCTGACAAATCATGCGGTTTAAAATCGGACCAAGTGTTTCAAGCTGCTGCGGAGACAATATATTGGTATGGTCCGCTTCACTCAGTCGAACAATATTGAGTTTTTTGACTAAAGGTGACCATTGTTGTTCTGGTTGAATATACGGCAGCAAGTCTTTTTCAGCGACAACTACGTGTAATTCACCATCAAAGTGCGGCATTTTATAAGGTTTTAATAAACGGACCGCATCGCGATAGTTCGCAAAAATATCCTCTTGTAAACGGCGGGTTTCTTCACTTAAAGCCATATCTGCATCAGCTAAAATATCATTGAAGAATTGAAGCTGTTCTTGTTCAGCTTCAGCATTCATTTCCTCTACCGACAAATCTAACCACTGATGAATTTCAGCAGGGTAAGTGTCTAATAAACCAAGAAAATCAACTTTTTCACCTTGTTCAGTTAACTTCGCTGCAACGGCATAAGCCACAGTGCCGCCAAGTGAATAACCTAGTAACGTATAAGGTCCTGTTGGTTGTTGCTTACGAATAATCTCAAGTTGTTTTTCAACCAGTTCGTCCATATCAGCGCTATTTGCCAATAGACCTTCAGGTCGAGGAGACTGCAACCCAATAATGGGTAATTCAGAGTGTAGATAACGATTCAGCACTGTATATTGCCATGCCGAACCAGAACCCGGGTAGAAACAGAACAATGGATGCCCAGAACCAGAACGGATTGGTAAAATAGGCTGCATGCCAGTTTGTTCAACTTCTGCCAAACGTTCTTGTGTAAGAAGTAAAGCTGCTAAACGTTGAATCGTGACATGACTCATCAACTGGCCAATTGGAATGGTCCGCTTAAATACTTTTCGGATTTCAATTGCAAGCTTCATCACCAAAATGGAATGTCCACCAATCGCAAAGAAATCTTCGTTTACACCAATATTTTGATCTGTATTTAAAACTTGCTGGAATATACGTGTCAGCTCATGTTCAAAAGCAGTGGTAGCGTACTGTTTTTCTGTATTTGAAGACTCTAGCTGCGGTTGTGGCAGTGCTTTACGGTCCAGCTTCCCATTATGACTTAATGGGAATTTCTCAACTAGCATATAGTGTGTAGGCACCATATAAGTTGGAAGCTGTTTCGCCAATTGTTTCTTTAACTGGTCGATGTCCACAGGTGCAGTTGTTTGCAAGTAAGCGACCAATTGAACATCTGCTTTATTTTGCTCAGAAGAGATAGGATGTACAACCGCATCAAGACCACTGAGTAAGCGTAATTGCTGTTCAATTTCACCCAGTTCTATACGTTGACCTCGTATTTTTAGCTGATCATCAGCACGGCCCACATATTGAATACTGCCGTCTGCATGCCAACGGGCAATATCACCAGTACGGTACATGCGTTGACCTGCTGTAAATGGATTTGCCACAAAACGTGTTGCCGTTAAGTCCGCTCGATATAAATAACCCATGGCCAGTTGATGGCCTGCTAAATAAAGCTCACCGTCTACTCCAACAGGTACAGGACGTAAGTATTTATCTAAAATATAAAGCTGGGTATTCCAGACTGGATAACCAATTGCGACGCTACTTTCTTCAGGGTGTAAGCCTAGTGTTGCATCCATACAACTCACATCTACGGCCGCTTCTGTTGGGCCATATAAGTTATGTAGCTCACAACTAAAATGCTCGGTAAATGATTTTGCTAGAGCTGTTGGTAATGCCTCACCACTACAGAACACTCGGCGAATTGGTAAACTTTGACGCTGAGCAGATGACAAAATTTCGGTGGCAGCATTTTCAAAAACAGCCAACATTGACGGTACAAAATGTAATGTTGTTACCTGATATTTTTGAATGAGACTTAATAATGCCAATGGGTCACGGTGTGCATCTATAGGTGCCATCACTAGTCGTGCACCTACTAAATATGACCAGAAAAACTCCCATACTGAAACATCAAAAGTGCATGGCGTTTTTTGCAAAATCGTATCGGTTGCTGACAGCGGATACTCTGATTGCATCCATAAAATACGGTTCACAATGGCTTGGTGAGAAACCATGACACCTTTTGGCTGGCCTGTTGTACCTGATGTATAGATTAAATATGCCGGGTGCTGTGGGGTAATAACTGTCGTTTTATAGCTACTTAAATCAATCTTTGTTTCATCAAATAATTCATTAAAAGCAAAGGTAGCTATTGATGGGTGAACAATAGCTGCTAAATCTTTTTGTTCACCAATCACAAGTTTAGATTTAGCATCTTGCAACATAAATTTGATGCGTTCAGACGGATGTTGTAAATCAATAGGTAAATAAGCTGCACCTGCTTCAATTACCGCCAAAATCGCAATACTCAGTTTGACTGATCTTGGCAGGGCAACGGCAACAATATCTCCAGCCTGTACACCCGCGATTTGTAATTGCTGTGCTAATGCACAAACTTGCAAACGCAGTTCACTGAAACTGAGCTGATGATTTTCATCAGATAACGCCGTTTGTTCAGGCGTAATTCGAGCTTGTTCTCTGAGTAATTGCTGTAACGTGCTTTGGCGAACATAGTATTGGGTTTGATTTGTTTTCTGGACTAAATCGTGTTCTTCAGCCAGCTGTAAGCGATAATGACTTAGAGACGTCTCTGGTTCATTTAGTGCAATTTCAATCAATTGAACCATTCGCTCTAAGAAATGTTCTGGCTGATCAATTACACCACGCTGTTCGAGTAATAGTTCAATTTGATGATCAGGAATAACCAACAAAGCAAGCGGATAATGGCTATAACCGCGATTTGTAATTTTGGAAATAGCAGCATCACCAAGTTTTTGCTGTAAATACTGGTTATCTGGGTAGTTTTCTACAACTAACAAACTATCGAAAAGATTGCCCTGAGCTATCAATTGCTGAATTGCACTTAGTCCTAAACCATCATGTTCTAAATGTTCAACATGCAATTGCTGTAACTGAGGCAATTGTTCCCAAAGTGTTTGCTGCATGTTGAGTTTTACACGCACCGGAATCGTATTTAAAAACAATCCAATCTGCTGCTCTAAACCATTGATAGGTGCCGAACGCCCCGAAACAGGAGTACCAAACACAATATCTTCACGATGAGCATAAATATTTAAAGTCATTGCCCAAATCATTTGCATGAAGACATTGAGCGTGATGCCTTGTTGGCGTAATTTATGTTGAAGTTTTGCACCCAACTCGGCACTTAAACGATATGACGTTTCCTGTACAGCTTGCTGTGCTTGATTAAATAAAATAAGTGGTTGTAAATCAGCTAAATCACGTTGCCATATCGCTTTTGACGTTTCATGATCACGCCCAGATAAAGCTTTAATCACCGTTTCATAACTATGTTCAAGCACTGGCAGTGGTTGGTTAGTTTGCTGATAGGCTTTAATAAAGTCTTGTAAAAATAGTGGAGTTGACCAACCATCTGTTAAAAGATGATGCACCATAATCAATAATTCGGATTGTTCAGGAGCATGTTGAATTAAGGTTGCCCGAATTAAGCCATAGGGTTGGTCAAGGTGAATCGGTTGCTGTAATGCCTCTTGAATGGTTTGCTCAAGTAAATCGGAAGTAACCGAACAAAACTGAACTGGCCAAGCTTGAGTAGGGTGTAATGAATAGATAAAAATAGGTTCTTCAGCTAATTCGCTATCAAAATGCCCACCTAATTGAGGGTGACGTTTTAATACGGTAATCAACGCTTGCTGTAAACGTACCGGATCAATGTCTCCATTCAAGCTCAGACGAGTAAAGGCATTATAATTTGATTGATTTTCTACTTGAGATAAGAACAACATGCCTTTTTGCAAAGGAAGCAAAGGCAAAATCGTGCTGTTTTTTCCATATTTTTCTTGAACTTTTTGTTCTAGGTCCGCTGAAAATAACGGTTTTGAAACGGCCGCTTGTTGCTCATCTAAACGGGTAAGTTGCGGCGCTATAGCGGCAACTGTTTTAAATTGGAATACATCACTTGGTCTTAAGCCGTAACCACGTTGGCGCAATTGAGTACAAAGCATAATAGCCGAAATACTATCGCCACCTGTCATAAAGAAGTCGTCATCAATCCCAATAGCGTCAAGCTTAAGAACAGATGCAGTAATTTGGCATAAAAGCTGTTGCTCAGGCGTTTCGGCTATTCGGCTATGGGTACGAATTTGTGGCTTTGGCAGTGCTTTTTTATCGACTTTACCACTTACATTTCGTGGGAACTCGGACATGACAGTTAGAGCAGAAGGCACCATATATTCAGGTAAGTTTTGACGTAACTGACTTAAATATTGCTGACTTAGTTGTTCACTGGTTTTTTCATCAAGTTCAATGTCTTTGACTACACAGTAACCAAGTAAACGATGACTGTTATTAATCGGTTCTGCAATCACGACTGCGCTTTCAACATTGGTTAAAATCGAAAGTGCATTTTCAACTTCACCAATCTCGACTCGATAACCACGAATTTTAATCTGGTCATCACAGCGCCCCATAAACTCAAGTTTACCCGCACTATTCCAGCGGACTAAATCACCCGTACGGTACATGCGCTGTCCATGTTCAAATGGATTCGCTACAAAGCGGGCAGCACTTAAGTCAGCGCGACCTAAATAACCATTGGCGATCCCAAAGCCAGAAATATACAGCTCACCAATGACGCCAGTCGGGCATCGTTGTAAATGACGATCTAATACATAGGCCTGTGTATTACCAATAGGGTTACCAATGACAGGGCGAGCGGTCTGTTTTAATTCTGCTCGGAAAGTATCAACCGTATATTCTGTTGGGCCATATAAGTTATGAGCAAAAAGCGCTGGCTGAGCATTGAGCTGTTGCCATAAGGCTAGAGGTGCAGCTTCACCACCAATCAAAATAAGACTTGGATGATGCTGATTTTCAACAAATAAGCCGTTTGTCATCATTTGCGCACAAAAAGATGGCGGTAAATCCAGTGTATCGATTTGTCGTTGTTGAATTTCTTGCACTAAGCCAAATGCATCACGACGCATGTTTTCATCAAAAATATGTAGCTCTTGGCCCCATAACATCCAGAAAACTTGCAACCAAGATGAATCAAACGAGAAAGAGTGGGTATGCGCTGCACGTAACGGACGGTCAGGGAAACGCTCATTTACCGCTTCTAATACTGGCCAATAAATGGTTGGTTTATGCGACAAAATGAGATTGAGTAAAGAACCATGTGTGTTCATTACTCCTTTAGGGCGACCCGTACTTCCTGAGGTAAAAATTACATATGCAACATCTTGGAAATCAAATTTACGATTTTCGGCAGAAATATCACTCGCGTCTTGCTTTCGAATTTGTGTTTGAACATCTTCCTGATCAAGATATAACTGCTGAATATTTTGTGGTAGTTGCTGTGCAAGAGCTTGTGTTGTTAATACAAATAATGGATTTGCATCTTCACACATCATTTGCATACGATCGATTGGATAATCTAAATCGAGAGGTAAGAAACTCGCACCAGAATTGAGTACAGATAACATCACCACAACTGAGTCAATCGAACGAGGAATAGCTCCCGCAATCACAGTTTGCTTTCTGGCTCCATTTTCTTGTAAAAAACGAGTCAGTTGATTCACTTTTACTGCAAGCTCAGCAAAACTGAGATGCTGAAGGTTTGGACGTTCACCACTCACAATGGCGGTACGTTCAGGATATTTTTTCACTTGCTCATAAAAAATATCTAAAACATTATTATATTGTTCAGGATGACTAACACGCGGACCAATACCACTTTGGGTCAGGGCGGTAAGCTCTTGTGGTGTTGTAATATTAAAATTGCTACATGGCTGTTCTGGACGAATCAAGGCTTGTTCGAGCAATAACGTTAAGCGTTGACCGTGGTTAAATAGCTCATCTTGTGTATAACGCTGCGAATCTGCACGTAATTCGATAATGAGTTCATGATCTTGAACAATGAAAGAAAACTCAAAATCATCAATTGGTCCTGTAGAAATATGGTGTGTTTTGACCTTTTCCCCATCAATCACCAAGTCTTGATCAAAAGCTTTATAATTTAAAATAGGGCCGTACATTCGTTCATGAATATCGATACTATTTAAATCTCTTAAAATTTGTTCTGCATCGTATTTTTGATGCGGGCGAATTTCTTGTAATTGCTCTTGTACGTGTTGAGCCAAGCTCACCCAACTATCTTTTTCAGCAACTTTAAACTTCACAGGTAGAACATTTACCGTAGGTAAGGTTGAGCGAATCGCTTTTGAACCTAAACGGCGCATAAATGGAATACCGTTAACCAACTCGGCTTTATCGGTCATTTTGTAAATATAATGTAATGACAATGACATCATCATGTCATTCAAAGCTAATTTAGATTGCTCAGCTAAAGCTTGAATCTGCTCTAAAATTCCTGTTGAAAAACGCAGCTGATGCTTAATAAATGTCGCTGTAGTTTTTGCCGCTAAATGATGAGTACTTAAACTAACTGGACTAGGTAAATCTTCACAATATGCTTTCCAGAAAGTTTGGTCTATTTTAAATTGATGGCTATTTTCATAAGCCTGACGCTCAGAAATAACATCATTGACGCCAATGAACGGAGAAATCGAAAGGTCTTTTTCTTCTTGTAATTGTTGATAGAGTTCAACAATACGTTTGGTTAGGTTAATCATGCTAAAACCATCAAGCATGATGTGGTGATAACGTTGATACCAATACACTTTGTCATGCGTCGTAAACAACACCTGACGAAACAGTTGAGATTCACCCGCTTTAAGTGATTTAGCACATTGACGATCTGATGGCATCCAGTCCCATAAACGTTGCTGAGCTTTTTTAGGCGTTAAATGACAAAAATCAAATTCTTCAATTTGAAACTGAACTTGGTTATTAAGCTCAATAAACGGTTGAGATGGGTCAGATGAATACGAAGCAATGACTGTGTCGGCTTCATTTAAGCCGATTTGAATTGCTTTTTTAAATGTGGGGATGTCGACAGTTTTTGGTAGTTCCAAACAATGCGCAATGGTATATAAATCTTCAATTGAACTTAAATGATCGGCAAGGAAAATGCCGAGCTGAGTAGAGGCCAATTCAAAACGAGTGGGTTGTGAAAGGTCCGGAGTAAATTCATTATTTAATGCCTGATTCATGATAATACTCCTTTACGCTTGTTGAAAGGGGTTAATCGCAACCCAGTGCTTTTCCACATATGCAATACACGAAGCCCGTGTATCCGGTCCATGCTGAACATCCCAACCCGACGGCACCTGATGTTGAGCAGGCCATAAACTGAACTCACCTTGTTGATTTTTTAAAACCTGAAAAGACAAACTTTCGTTATCGAAAGGATTAATATAGTTTTCCTGTAAGTTGCTCATGATATTGTTATCCTTGATGAAACAAATGGTTATAGTGAAAGAGTTTTTTGCAATGCCTTAAGCAAGTCGGTACGCCAGTTCACGGCATCATGTCCGCCCTGAAAAGTGTGAAAACTCACTTGATTGAATGATTGCAATTGTTGATAAAGCTGAAGGGCATCGTCCCGCATATCGGTTTCATACGTGCCGGCACTGATATAAATTCGAGTTGTTTTTAATAATGGATGAGATAGGTTTTGAAGCAGTTCTAAAATATTACCTTTGTGTTTTTGCCCTAAAATACTGTTTGAAAAATCTGACCACCAATAAGATCCAGACTGCAAAATCAGGGAAGTAAAAATGGTCGGGAACAACAAAGTACTATGTAAAGCACATAAACCACCTAAACTTTGACCACATAACGTAATGTCTGTTTTGGAAATAAAAGAATATTCTTTTAAGAGTATTTCAATGAGTTCATCAACCAACGCCTGACTAAATGCATCATGGCAGCCATAATCTTGTTGGCGTTGTTGACTATTTAAACTATGAACAAAAACATAAACTGCTGGACGAATCTTATTTGAATTAGACAAATGTTGAATTTCGGGCAGAATTGAAAGCTCTCGACTCCAGATTTGGCCATCAAGCAATATAACGAGTGGCAAGTCTTCTTGAGTTGCTTGATGACTAATGAAAATGTCGACTAAATAGTCCTGTTGGCATAAGCGACTTGACCATTGAAATGTCTTTGTAATAGGGCAATCGCCTATGAAAGCTTTTGTGTTTTCGAGTTGAATTTGATTGATGTATCGGGCCAGATGTCCCGTATAAAACTGATGTTGATTAAATGAGTCAATTTGAGCATTTTGTTTAAGCTCCTTTTGCCACCATGAGCGTCGTGTTGCCGCACAATCTGTTTCTGGCGCTTCTTCACTAGCGGTCACTACAACATAACTACCAGTCCAAGCTAAGGGCAGCTCTATTTCAAAGAAGTACACATTTGTTCCAGCTATATGGCTAAAACGATTCCACTTTTGATAGATAGAAGGGCTTTGTGAATAGATATCGATATAAACAAAAAGGCTTTCTTTGAGTTCAGAACTACGCCAAATAAAGGTACATAGCGCTTTATTTTTTTGTAGGGTGACTAGCGGGCTACCTAGTTTTTTTACGGTATTCCACCAGACTTCACTCCCAACATTGAGTTGTTGAAATAGGGGATGTAAGGGTTGAGAAAATGGCTTCATTTTGAGTCCATCTCGACAAGAAAGCGCGGTCAAATTATCAGAATGATTCTCATTAGTAAATGAAAACAATTATCATTATAATCAATAAAAAAAGATGCGTTTTACTAATGTTAATTAAAAACAATAATTTAAGTTAGATTTATGGTTAATAAATAACTTGATTTAGATTGTAATCTTATGTTTGATATTTATCGCACTTGATAATAATGATAATTATTTGCAATTATGTGGCGCAATTTAATATTCGAGTCAAACTGGAGTAAAACATGAGCTCTACCATCGTAGTCACAGGTGCTGCAAGAGGTATTGGAGCTGCTATTGCAAAAAAATTATTGCAGCAAGGGTATCAAGTGATTGGCATTGACCGACAGGAAAACCCAGAACAATGGGAAATCACTCAAAAGCTACAAGAACGTGAAATTTCACGTTGGCAAGGCTTTCAGCAAGATATTACTGATCAAGAAACAACAGCAAAACTCATTAACAATATTTTAAACAAATATAGCGTGACGGGTTTAGTGAATGCGGCGGGCGTTTTGATTATGCGTTCTATGCTTGAAGCAAAAACAGAAGACTGGCAAACACTTTTCGCAGTAAATGTCATGGCACCTATTGCGATTAGTCAACAACTGGCCAAGCATTTTTGTGAAAAAAAGCAGGGAAGTATTGTCACGATTAGCTCAAATAGTTCACGGATGCCACGTATACAACTTGGCATGTATGCAACTACAAAAGCTGCATTGAGCCATTACTGCCGTAATCTTGCGCTTGAAATTGCACCTCATCAAGTCAGGCTTAATATTGTTTCACCAGGCTCTACGCTAACTCAAATGCAGCAGCAGCTTTGGACAGATAATTCGCCTCCGCCTGCGGTAATCGATGGAGATTTAAGCCAATACCGTACAGGCATTCCCTTAAGGAAATTAGCCCAACCTGAAGATATTGCCAATACGGTGAGTTTTTTACTTTCTGATCAAGCTGCACAAATTACCATGCAAGAAATTGTGGTTGATGGAGGAGCCACTTTAGGCGTTTAAACATCCATTCATTACAACAAAATAACTGATAAGGAGTTGCGAGATGTCGGCACAGCATCCGTATTTTATCCAACGAGAAAATTTTACTGAAAGCCGCGTTGCACTAGCGCAAGAAATTTTAAATTGTGGAAATGACGCAGGTTTTATTTTTACCACGCCAGAATACACCATCAATAGCCATCAAAAATTACGAGATATTCAGGTCGCTAAAAATAGCCTTTTAAAAGATTGGCTAGATGAAGCGCGAACTCAATTACAGCATGCAATAAATGACGGTTATAAAGACGTCAAAATTATGGGTGGACTACCATTTTGCTCGGCAGCCGATGTCAATTTAATGCTCATGAAAAATGCAAAAATCTATCAGAAAGTACTCTATGCACAATCTGATATTGATTTTGGTTTTTTATCTTTAGAAAAGGCGGATTATTTCCCTTTAGGTGAACATTACCAACAGCAAGTTGAGTATTTAGTTCAACAAATGCAAGCAAAAAAACTCGATAAAGCCGTACTTGCTCGTATTTTACAACTTGAATTTGAACAAAATATTCCTGTCTCGGACTTATTTTATAACTTAGCTAAGCATAATCCCGAAGGCTATAACTATGCAGTTGCGAGGCATCCTCAAAGTGAAGGGTGGTTTGTCGG
The DNA here is from genome assembly GCF_034067285.1 of Acinetobacter pittii. NCBI lineage: Bacteria > Pseudomonadati > Pseudomonadota > Gammaproteobacteria > Moraxellales > Moraxellaceae > Acinetobacter > Acinetobacter pittii. The sequence goes on along the minus strand of NZ_CP139286.1, from coordinate 1,786,203 downwards.
TGCAAGCCCCGAACTCTTAATTGCAAAGCAAAATACAAAAATCTGGAGTAAACCGGTTGCCGGTACATTGGCTCGTGATGATGACCCAACCGTAGACCAAAACAATGCCAGAGCATTACTGGCTTCACAAAAAGATCAACGTGAACATGCTCTCGTCATCGAAATGATTGCCGATGAGCTCACACCTTTTTGCAAGCAATTACAAGTACCAAAACAACCATCCCTCATTCGTACCAAACGCCTCTGGCACTTGGCATCCCATATCACCGGCGAACTTAAGAAAGCCGATACTCATGTTTTTGACTTAATTGAACGCTTACACCCAACACCCGCAATTTGTGGAGAGCCTAGTCCAATTGCTAAAGAATTAATTCAACAACTTGAACCATTTAACCGTGAATTATTTGCAGGAACTATGGGCTGGGCAGATGAACAAGGTAATGGTGAATGGTCGGTGACTGTTCGCTGTGCCCGAATTTATCAAAATATTGCCCGTTTATTTGCTGGTGCAGGGATTGTGGAAGCTTCTAGTCCGCAAGCTGAACATGCTGAAACTGCCGCTAAATTTCGTACTGTACTGGATGGATTCCAGATTTCACCCAATCAATTGCCAATACAAGGACCAAATACATGACAACACAGGTTTATCTGGATGGCGCCGTGCCATATCCAGCAGAGTTTGCTGAGATTTACCGTAAAAAAGGTTATTGGCTTGGGCAAAACTTGAGTGATTTCTTGCGTGAAAGTGCTCAAAAATACCCAGAAAATATTGCTGTATATGATGGGGATAAAGCCGTCAGTTACGCTCAGTTTGATCATTTAGTTGATTACTGTACCAGCCACTTATATCAACATGGACTAAGAGCGAGTGATAAAGCGGTTGTACAGATGCCGAATCACTATCAGTTCTATATTTTATTTTTTGCACTGATTCGGCTTGGTGCTTTACCTGTGATGTCTTTACCTGCACATCGCTATGCAGAACTCAGCAGTTTTTTTAAACAAACTCAAGCAAAAGCTTATTTCTGTGCTGATTTTGGAGCACAAAAATTTGACTACCGAGAACTTGCCGAAAAGCTTCAGCAAACTGCTCCTTGCTTACAACATGTATTTGTCCTTGGAAATGCCGGCAAATTTATAGCCATTCAAGATCTATTAAAAGAAACCAGTATTTTGGATACAGCGATTTCGCCTACTACGGCAGATCAGGTTGCTTTCTTACAACTTTCAGGTGGAAGTACTGGTGTTCCTAAACTGATTCCACGTACCCATGATGACTATCTATATAGCGTACGCGAAAGCGCAAAAATCTGCCGTCTCAATCAGTCATCGCGCTTACTCATGGTTTTACCCGCGGCACATAACTTTTCAATGAGTTCGGCTGGTTCTTTAGGCATTTTTTATTCGGGCGGAGCTGTGGTTTTAGGAACTGATCCAAGCCCTGAAACTGCTTTTTCATTAATCAAGAAACACGCCGTAACCGATGCCTGTTTAGTTCCTGCTTTGGTTCGACCTTGGATGGATAAAGCAGCGAAAGAACAAGATTCAATATTATCGACTTTACGTTGTTTGCAAGTCGGTGGAGCACGTTTACCCGATGCCGTTGCCTCACGCCTAATTGATGAATTTCAAGTCAATCTACAACAAGTCTTTGGTATGGCTGAAGGACTGGTGAACTACACCCGTTTTGGGATGACGAAAGAGCAAATCGTTCATACCCAAGGTTTAAAAATCTCACAAGATGATGAAATCTTGGTGCTGGATGATAACGATCAGCCAGTAGACGCTGGAGAAGTAGGGCATTTGCTGACTCGTGGGCCTTATACCATTCGCGGCTATTATCAAGCACCTGAGCACAATGCACGTTCTTTTACACCAGATGGTTTTTATCGAACAGGCGATTTAGTGCGTATCCGCGAAGATGGCTGCATTGTGGTAGAAGGGCGTTCAAAAGAACAAATCAATCGCGCTGGTGAAAAAATTGCGACTGAAGAGGTTGAACAAGCTTTATTAACTCATCCACAAATTCGCTTAGCAGCACTGGTCGCTATGCCTGATGAGATTATGGGGGAAAAAAGCTGTGCCTTTGTTGCATGGCAAGCACAAAGTGATGACCCAAGCCAAATTCGCCTTGCAATGTCAGTTCGTCAACATCTGAAAGACTATGGACTTGCTACCTACAAAATTCCCGATCGGGTCGAATTTATCGAGCAATTTCCATATACAGCCTTTGGAAAAATCGACAAAAAAAGATTACGTCAACAACTTGAAACTAACACCAATGTTCTTGCTTAAAGATAAAAAAGGAAAAATTTGATGAGTATTCCTAAAATTGCTAGTTACAGCATGCCACAAGCCCACGAATTTACGGCGAATAAAACATCTTGGCAGTTGCATACCAATCGCGCTGTTTTATTAGTACATGATATGCAGCAATATTTTTTAGATTTTTATGATCAAACTCAAGCGCCTATTCCAGAGCTCATTAAAAATACCAAAGAACTGATTGAAACTGCGCGTAAGTTTAATATCCCTGTGGTCTATACTGCACAGCCTGGTAACCAGACACCTGAACATCGTCAGTTATTAACTGACTTTTGGGGAACTGGACTAAAAGATGATCCGAAAATCACTCAAATTTTGCCGGAAATTTCTCCTCAAAAAAATGATACTGTCTTAACAAAATGGCGTTATAGCGCATTTAAGTTTTCTCCACTTGAACAACTCATGCGTGAGTCAAACCGCGACCAGCTCATCATTTGTGGTGTTTATGCTCATATTGGCTGTCTTATGAGTGCAGCGGAAGCCTTTATGCTAAATATCCAACCGTTCTTATGTGGAGATGCGCTCGCTGATTTTAGCCGTGAAGAACACGATATGGCTTTAAAATACGCAAGTACACGTTGTGGGCAAGTGATGACAACTCAACAGGTCACACGAGCTTGGGCGCTTGAACAAGCGGCATCACCCCTCACTCAAGAAGGTATTGTTTTGGCGGTGAGCGAACAGCTTCAGATTCCTGCATCAGACATTCAATTAAATGATGATTTGCTCATGCTTGGGCTTGATTCGGTACGACTCATGACATTAGTGGGTAAATGGCAAGCTTACGGCGCACAGGTGAGTTTTGAAGATTTGGCTGAACAACCAACCTTAGAAGTTTGGATTGATAAGCTAGTCGCTTAAATTTAAAGAATAAAAAAATGGCAGATTTAATATCTGCCATTTTTTTATTTTAATCTTTAAAAGGAGGTATTATCCTTTTTATACGGTCGTTAAATCTCAAAGTTCGGCTCAACCATAGTTTGCTCATTGACCACTGAAAACTCGGTAAACTATGAACCACAACAAAGAAGAACACAGTAAATAGCGGTACCAGTAGTGTACCAAACACAACACTACCGAATACGCTCATTCCAATTTCATATCTACTCGCAGCGCCTGCACCAGTTGCAAAAATTAAAGGAACCACACCCGCACCAAAGGCAAGAGATGTCATCAAAATCGGACGTAAACGCAGTTTCAAAGCTTCACTTGCCGCATCGATTTTACTTTTTCCTTGTTTGAGTGCTTGAGTCGCAAACTCAACAATGAGAATCGCATTTTTACAAGATAAGCCAATACCCGTTAATAGGGCAATTTGAAAGTAAACATCGTTAGGTAACTTAAAAATCCAAGCAAAAATAATAGTGCCTGTAATGCCTAGAGGAAGCCCTAATAAAATAATAAAAGGAACTTTCCAGCTTTCATACAAGGCAGCCAAACATAAGAAAATAAACAAAATAGAAATGAGATATAAATAGATCGCTTGGCGGCTAGATTGTTGCTCTTGTAAAGAAAGACCGCTCCATGCGACATCTATACCAGACTGTTTACCGACCATATCACTTAACTGTTGCATTGCCTGACCTGAGCTAAAGCCTGAACTTACATTGGCTTCCAGTTGAATGGCAGCTAGTCCCATAAATCGGGTAAGAGCTTCTGGGCCACCTGTCCACTGACTTTGCGCAAAATGGGCGAGAGAAAGCATGCCACCTGAGTTATTTCGCACATGCCAATATGCTAAATCTTCGGGTTTAGAACGGAACTCTGCATCGCCTTGCATAATGATTCTCTTAATTCGACCTCGTTCAACAAAATCGCCCACATAGTTTCCACCCCAAGCCGTCGAAAGGGTTGAACGAATTGCTTGTTGGTCAATTCCTAACATTTTGGCTTTATTTTGGTCGAGTTGAATAAATACTTCGGCTTTATCTTCACTTACCAGAGGGCTTAGATTTTCAAAGGCTGAATAATTCTGAGATTCTTTTTCTAAGGCTTTATATTGTTTAATTAATTCATCGCGCCCTTGACCATTTACATCTCTAAGCCAAAGCTCTAAAGCATCAGACTGACCTAAACCAGATACACTTGGCGGCATTCCTACCATGACTTTAGCGGGTAAGTTCTTTTGTAAATATGCTTGGGCACGTTCACGAATAGCACTCGCCGTATTGGCTTCACCTTTGCGTTCATTCCAGTGTTTGAGTGAAACAAAGGCCATACCCAAATTTGGACCGCTCCCTGAAAAATTTTGCCCATTTACGACCAGTACGGTATTAATATTTTTGGCTTCATGTTCAAAAAAATAATTATTGACGAGTCTTCCAACTTCTTCCGTCTGGCTCATTGAAGCACTGTTATGCAAACTATAAGGCACAGCCAGCAGTCCTTGATCTTCATTTGGAATAAAGCTTGTAGGCAAACTGCGGTAAATCATAAATAAAATAACCGCTATACCCACAACCAATAGAATGGAAAATACTTTAAATTGAGTTAAGCGAACCGATAAAAAACTAAAAGCTGATCTGACTTTTTCAAGAGCAAGCTCAAGCATTTGTCCCCATTTCGGTTTTTTATGCTGTTTTTTTAATAGAACTGCGCACATTGCTGGCGTAATGGTCATGGCTACAAATAGCGATAACAACATAGCTGCTGCTAATGTAATAGAAAACTGACGGTAAATCATACCGGTCGAACCACTAAAAAAAGCCATTGGGATAAATACTGCGGTTAAAACCAACGTAATACCTACCAATGCGCCGCTAATCTCTTGCATCGACATTAAACAAGCTTCACGTACACTTAGCTGTTGTTCGTGCATAAGCCGCTCAACATTTTCCACGACTACAATCGTGTCATCAACCAATAATCCAATTGCTAAAACCAGTGCAAATAGCGTAAGCGTGTTAATGCTCATCCCAAAGAGATATAACACTACAAATGTGCCACTAATGACGATCGGAACGGTAATGGTTGGAATAAGAGTTGCACGCCAATTTTGCAAAAAGAGATACATGACAATAACGACAAGTACGATTGCTTCAAGCAAAGTGATCATGACCTGCTTAATAGATTCTTCGATAAATGGCGTATTGTCTCGTGGATAAACAACTTTATATCCCGCTGGTAAATGTTGGCTAAGCTGAGCCATTTTGTCTTTAATAAGAGCAGAAGTCTCGATTGCATTGGCATCGGGGCTTAAAGAAATTCCTAAACCTGCCGACGGATAGCCATTAAGTGTATTAATGCTTTCGTAATTTTCTGCCCCTAATTCGACTCTCGCGACATCTTTTAAATAAACAAGACTACCGTCAACATTTGCTTTAACCACCACCGATTTAAAGTCATCAATTGTTTTTAAGCGCGAACCTGCTTTTACTTTTGCATAAATATTTTGATCAGAAGCAGAGGGCATTGCACCAATCGAACCAGCAGCAATTTGGGTATTATAATCTTCGAGGGCCTTTTCAATATCACTCGGCACAAGTTGGTAATTTCTAAGCTGATTTGGGTTTAACCAAATGCGCATGGCATAACTTGAACCAAAAACATCAACTTCACCAATCCCTTGTAATTGACTTAAAGGTTGTTCAAAGTGATTCACCATATAATCAGACAAATCAATATTGCTGGTTTTACCAGTTTCATCATATAGCCCCACAATCAGCAGCATATCGCCCGTGGTCTTCCATATGTTTACGCCTTGTCTTTGAACTTCCTCAGGTAAACGGTTTAAGGCACTATTAATTCGGTTTTGTACTTGGAGCTGTGCTTTATCGATATCTGTGCCAATTTTAAAATGAATATCAATGCTGCTCGTTCCGGACGATTCACTATGGGATGTAAAGTACAGCAAATTATCCAGACCCTTTATTTGTTGTTCTAAAATTTGGGTCACACTTTCTTCTACAGTGTCAGCAGCTGCACCACGGTAGTTCGCCACGACCGTGACACCGGGTGGTGCAAGGTTTGGATAGCGTTCGACCGGCATGGCTAAAGTGGCAAAAAAACCAAAAATAAGAATAGTAATTGCAATGACAGAAACAAAGATAGGGTGGTAGATAAAAAATCGAGAGAGCATTGTTATGTCTACTTTAAGATTGTTTTAAATAGGTTTTTAGGCACACGAAAGTGCCATGTTAACGCTTTTTTAAATCACAAACAATAATGATTATCATTATATAACTAATAATTATTTTTATCTTGAACAGTAAAAGTCATGAGTATATGATGCTCGGCACATCATAAATGATAACAATTATCATATGGTAATTATTATCCAGAATAAGGGCCGAGAAATGACGTTAACTAAAAAGGCGCTGGTGGTCGCCATCTCAACACTGCTTCCGTTTGCAGTTCAAGCAAATACAGATAGTGAACAGCCGAGTAATAATGAATCAGTTCAAAAACTTAAAACGATTGTGGTTTCCGCTGCATTAAAAGAACAAGATGTAGATAAAGCACCTGCTTCCATTAGTGTGATCACGAGTGAAGAGATTGAACGTAGTGCGGCGCTCAGTCTTGCTGATGTTTTACAAAAACAAGCTGGGGTTTATAACTACAACAGCGGACAAGATAAAATCGTTATACGGGGAATGCTAAATACATCGGGAAACTACACACTCATCCTACTTAACGGTAAGCGTATGTCATCTAATGGTGCCATGTGGCGAGGTAATGACTTTGACTGGAGCGCAATCCCTTTAAATAGTATTGAACGAGTAGAAGTGATTCGAGGACCAATGTCGTCGCTCTATGGAGCAGATGCCATGGGCGGAGTCATCAATATTATTACCAAGAAAGCCGAGGATGGGCAGCTGCATGGTTCGGTCTTTGGCCAATATAATCGAGCAGACCGCGGAAATGGTAAAGAGCAATTCCGTTACGGATTTAACTTATACGGCGGTTTAACCGACAATCTAAGTTTTACTTTGGCAGGAGATGCCTATAACCGTGATGCATGGTACCGAAATGGCAAACCAGATCCAGATGGGGCTTACTTTGTAGAAAAAGATACTAAAAACGTAAACGGTACATTAAGTTGGAATATTAATGACCAACAAACTTTAGACCTAGATTTGGGTTATAACAACGATAAACGCCCACTGACCCAAGATGCGGCAACTTCAATTCAAGAATCAGAAATGAAACGAACCAATGTGGGAATTGCTCACCGTGGAAAATGGGGTTGGGGTAAAACAGAAGCTTACATTGGTAAAGAAACAGCTAAAATTTCTGACTACGATAGCGAATATGATGCGCCACAAAACCGTCAATATAAGCAAGAAAATTTAATTGGTCGTGCCTTTGCTAACTTTGATTGGCTGATGAATAACACCACAGCAGGTTTTGATTATAAAGACCAAAAAATTACAGACGTTGTGAGCTATATCGGCACTGGAAAAAACCAGCAGAAGAGCTACGGTGTATTTGTTCAAAACGATACCCATATTAATGATGCACTGACTTTAACTTTAGGCGGCCGTTACGACGACTTTGATGACTTCGATGGTAAATCGACTGGTAAAGCCTATTTGTCCTATGAACTCGCGGAAGGTGTTGTGCTAAAAGGTGGTGTAGGCCAAGCTTATAAAGTTCCGGCTCCTGCACAGTTAGACATCAATTACTCAATGATTTCATGTGGTGGTAGTTGTCACATTCGAGGCAATCCTGACTTAGAGCCAGAAGAAAGCACCAACTATGAAGCATCCTTAATTGTAACCCGTCCAAACTGGAATGCTGGTGTTACCGTTTTCCAAAATGATGTGAAGAACCTGATCGAAGCCATTACCTTAAGTAATGGAGACCCGCGTTTAGTGGGTGATTTTAGAAAAATCTGGACTAATGTAAGTCGTGCAGAGCTTAAAGGTGTTGAACTTACAGGTGGTTATGATTTCACAGATAATTTAGGTGTTAAGGCAAATGCCACTTATCTTGATGCAAAAAATAAAACGACAGGTCAAGATTTAACTGAACGACCAGAATGGCTGGCTAATGGTTCAATTTCTTGGGCACCCGTTGAAGACTTCCGTGTAAATGCAGGGGTAAGCTACGTTGGTAAGCAAATGTACTCTGCAACTAAAGAGTTACCAGCTTATACCACTTATGACGTGACATTTACTTCACCACTTTCACCACGCTTAACATTGGACTATGGTGTGAAAAACCTGACCGATGTTGATCTGGAAGATAAAAATAAAACCTTTAATACCAAACTTTATGGCCGTAATTATTTTGTAAAAGCGACTTATAGTTTCTAAGGTAAAACGAAGGGCAAAGCCTATTCATAGGGGAATAGGCTTTGCTTTTTAACGTACAAATATCCATAATTTTCAAGTAAGTATAGACAAAATAATTTTAAAAATTTCTATACTTCTCAACATTAAGGCTAATTAATCATGACGGCAACATCAAAATCATTATTAAATGGACTACCAATAAAAAAATCGAGAATTCAGGTTTTTGAAATTTTAAATCAAAATCCACAAGGCTTAAGCGCGGTAAGTATTTATGCACAAATTAAAAATGAACATAAAATTACGCTTGGAACAATTTATCGAATCTTATCTGAATTTGAAAATCGTAAACTCATCAAAAGAGTGTTCTTAGGAAAAAGTAAAAGTATTTATAAGATCAGAAAAGATAAAATGAGCTGTAACTTGATTTGTCTAAAAACGGCAGAAGCAACCAGTTATGAACATGAAAAAGTAAAAGAGTTACTGCATGAAGTCATAGATGTTATTTTTGCGAATACAGGAACCAATATCAGTAGTATTGAACTTAATCTCTATACAGAATAAGAACTACGAATAAAAACCAAAGGACAGCCTAAACTGTCCTTTTTTATTAAATTTACTATTTGATGACTTTAATACGTGTTGTAGCTGGAATAATTAAAGGTGAATTCTTAGCGACATAGCTTTCAAGGGCATCAATATCTTGACCACCACCTACACGGTTTTGACCATCTTTTAATACGGTGAAGTTATCACCTCCATCTGCCAAGAAACTATTTACCGTCACGCGGTATATTTTACTGTCAACCAACGGTGAACCAGCGACCATGATGTTACTTGCTCTTGGTGAAACAGCCGCATTTGCCGCATATTGATAACTTAATTCTTTAGATGGTTGTAAAATTCTAGGTGAGTTTGCATTTGCACCTGACCATTGCTGCTCAAGCACATCTCTAATCTGTTTGCCAGTTAAGCTCAAAGTCACAATAGAGTTGCCAAAGGGCTGAACTGCAAAAACATCACCAAAGGTAATCTGGTTACTGCTATTGATGAGCAGATCAGCACGTACACCACCTGGATTCATTAAGGTAAAATCAGAGCCTTGGTTACTTGCTTTTAGGGCAGCCGCTTGCTGAGCATCGGCAATCATAATACCGAGCGGACTTTCACCACTTTCAACTTGAGTACGACTTACTACTGCTGTTGCAGTTCCAACCACACGGCTTGAAATAGTGGTCACAGCTTGGCGGTATTTATCTAAAATGGCTTCAATGCTTGGGGTTTTACTAAATTTTTGATAGAGGTCTGTAAGGCTTACAGTGGTTGTACCAGACATATAGGCTTCACTTTGTATAGGAACTTGTTTAGCATCCTTTTTAATCACATCCCCAGTTTTACCATCTAGCTCAACCTTGATGTCAGTAATGAGTGTGCCATACTGTCCAGCCGAAGTAAGTAAGAACGGTTTTGCCGGATTTTTTGTAGAATAGTCACAAATATAAGATTGGTGTGTATGGCCTGAAACAACAATATCAACTGCCGGATTTAATTTATCCAAAATTCCTAAAATTGGGCCGCTTAAGCCATCACATGTTTTTTCATTAAACTTCGTACTTGGCGCCGCGCCCTCATGCACAACTACGACAATGGCTTCAATTCCTTGTTTTCGTAACTCAGGAATCAAAGCGTTTACCGTATCTGCTTCATCACGGAATTCAACGTCTTTAATACCAGCAGCAGAAACAATACTTGGGGTCGCTTTAAGGGTTAAACCAATAAACGCGACTGGAATTCCACCATAAGTTTTGACTTTATAAGCAGGAAAGATTGTTTTGCTGGCATCACTTTTCATTGCTACGTTGGCAGCAAGGAAATCAAATTTTGCACCACTAAAGTTTTTATTAATTTGGCATGGGGCAGTGCTGGTATATTGCTGACATCCGCCGTTCTTTAAACGGCGTAATTCATCTGTACCACGGTCAAATTCATGGTTACCTACAGCATTAAAGTCAATTTGAATATCATTCATGACTTCAATGGTCGGTTCATCTAAAAATAAAGAAGAGGTTAGAGGCGAAGCACTAATTAAATCGCCTGCCGAAACCACTGCATTATTTGGATTTTCTGCTTTAAGTTTTTTAATGGCATCGGCAAAGTAACTAACCCCACCCACAGGAATACGAACAGTTTGAGTAGTATCATTTGGATTTGGTGCCTCAACATAACGCTTAGGAGGTTCAAGATTTCCGTGAAAGTCATTAAAAGCTAAAATATTTACAGTCTGATTGCTTCTTTGGACAGGTGGTGCTGTGTCGTTATCATCATCGTCATTACATCCCGCCAATAACGTTACTGCTAGAGAAAGTGTTGTTACTTTAAAAAGTATTGTTAAATTTTTCATTTTCTTATCATTTGATCAATTAAGACGCATAAAAAATACGTTTTTAGTATGAATATTTGATGAAAAATGAATATAACCTAAAAGAGAATAAAATTTGCACAATTAGCATACTTAATAAAAAATAGTATTATTTAAAAAATATCTTAAATATTAAACACATAATTTTTCCATTAAAATTTTCATATAATTATCAAAGATATAATAAATATTGAGCTAATCTTTATAGTTAATAAAAGTAAATATAATTTCTTTAAAAAGACTATAAATATTAATAAAATAATTTTCCCAAAATAATAAGATTGCTAAAATTTGGACAAAAAACACAATTATCGAACAATATATTGTCTAGAGATTATCTACAAAACTACTTTTATTATTTAAAATAAATTTTTAATTGCCTTAAAATCTTAATCAAGTGATTCATTTCACAAGATTAATATGAACCGGAGATAATTTATGCAATGGACTAAACCAGCTTTTACTGATTTACGCATTGGTTTTGAAGTTACAATGTACTTCGAAGCACGTTAATCAGTTTCATCCAAATATGTTATAAGCCCTAGTCTTGCTCTAGGGCTTATCTCTTTCTAATAAGATATTAATTTTATGTATATTTATGTTTTAGGTTCAGCTGCTGGAGGCGGGTTCCCGCAGTGGAATTGTAATTGCCCGAATTGTCACGGTGTGCGCACAGGTACAATCCAAGCCAAAGCCCGTACTCAATCATCAATTGCTGTTTCTGAAAATGGGACAGATTGGGTTTTATTAAATGCATCACCTGATATTCGGCAGCAACTTTTCGAATTTAAAGCAGCTCAACCAGCACGTAAATTGCGTGATACAGGAATAACGAGCGTTATTTTAATGGACAGTCAGTTAGACCATACCACTGGGCTTTTAACCTTACGTGAAGGTTGTCCAATGAATGTATGGTGTACAGAAATGGTCCACCAAGATTTAACGAGTGGCTTTCCTGTTTTTAATATACTCAAACACTGGAATGGTGGTCTTCAATACCATGAGATTAATCCTACGCAAGCCTTTAAAGTTGATGGTTTCGAAAATTTAGAATTTTTACCTTTAATTATTAAAAGTGCTGCACCGCCATATTCACCGCATCGACATGACCCACATGATGGCGACAATATTGCTTTAATTATCAAAGATCATAAAACGCAAAAACAGTTGTTCTATGCACCGGGTCTTGGAAAAATTGACGATCAAATCATGCAGATTATGCAGAGTTCAGACTGCGTCATGATTGATGGTACGCTTTGGACAGATGATGAAATGCAACAGACAGGGGTTGGAACGAAAACTGGCCGTGAAATGGGGCATTTATATATTAGTGGCGAAGGTGGTTCACTGTCTTATTTAAATCAGCTAACCACACCTAAAAAAGTGCTGATTCATATTAACAACACCAATCCAATTTTAAATGAAAACTCTAGCCAGTTTGCTGAGCTTAAAGCAAATGGTGTAGAGGTTGCCTATGATGGCATGCAGATTGAACTCTAAGGTGAAACATGACTCAAACACCTGAAGCTTTGACGACCGAGCAATTCAAACAAGCCATTATCGAAAAAGGCCAGTATTATCATATCTATCATCCATTTCACGTGATGATGTATGAAGGCCGAGCAAATCAACAGCAAATTCAAGCTTGGGTAGCAAACCGATATTACTATCAAATTAATATTCCGCTTAAAGATGCGGCCATTATGGCAAATTGCCCTGACCAACGAGTCCGTCAAGAATGGATTCAACGCATGATCGATCAAGATGGTGAATATCCTGATGGCGGTGGACGAGAAGCATGGTTACGATTAGCCGAAGCTGTGGGCTTGAGTCGTGAACAAGTTATTTCTGAAGAACTCGTATTACCTGGTGTCCGTTTTGCAGTAGATGCCTATGTAAATTTCGCACGCCGTGCCTCATGGCGTGAGGCAGCAAGCAGCTCGTTAACTGAACTTTTTGCCCCACAAATTCACCAATCACGTCTTGATTCATGGCCGCAGCACTACCCATGGATTGATGATAAAGGCTATGAATATTTTCGTTCTCGTTTAAGTCAGGCGCGCCGTGATGTTGAACATGGTTTAACAATTACGCTTGATTCATTTACAACTTTTGAGCAACAAGAACGAATGCTTGAAATATTGCAGTTTAAGCTGGATATTTTATGGAGCATTTTAGATGCTTTAACTTTGGCATATGTTCACAATGAAGCACCGTATCACAGTGTGACAAGTAAACGGGTTTGGCACAAAGGACTATTTAAATGAATAAAGAGCAATTTGATTTAAACCTTGTGCCGACATGGCGACAAGGTTACCGTTTTCAGTTCGAGCCAGCTCAAAATGGTTTTGTGATTTTATATCCTGAAGGCATGATTAAGTTAAATGAAAGTGCAGGGGCAATCGGACAATATATTGATGGGCAGCAAAATGTTTCTGCAATTATTGCTCATTTAAAGCAAAAATTTGGTGATATTGCTGAAATTGATCAGGATGTAGTGGATTACATGCTAGTCGCAAAGCAACAACACTGGATTGATTTAGTATGACAGAAGGTGTTGGCCTACCTTTATGGTTATTAGCGGAACTCACGTATCGTTGTCCGCTACAATGCCCATATTGCTCAAATCCATTAGACTACGCTCAGCATAAAAATGAACTGACCACCCAAGAGTGGTTCGATGTTTTTGATCAAGCACGTCAGATGGGTGCTGTTCAACTTGGTTTTTCTGGCGGTGAACCGCTGGTACGTCAGGACTTAGAACAACTCGTTGCACATGCTCATCAACAAGGCTTTTATACCAACTTAATTACCTCGGGTATGGGCCTTACCGAACAACGCATTGCTGATTTAAAGCAAGCGGGTTTAGATCACATTCAAGTGAGCTTCCAAGCGAGTGACCCTGTGGTAAATGATGCCTTAGCAGGTTCAAAGCATGCTTTTGAACAAAAGTATGAAATGTGCCGACTAGTTAAGAAGTATGATTACCCAATGGTGCTTAACTTTGTTATTCATCGACATAACATTGACCAGATAGAACAAATCATTGAACTTTGCCTAGAACTTAATGCAGATACAGTTGAGTTAGCAATTTGTCAGTTTTACGGTTGGGCTTTTTTAAATCGCCAAGGTCTATTACCAACCCAAGAGCAACTGACCCGTGCAGAACGGATTACCAATGAATATCGAGAAAAATTAAAAGCGCAAAATCATCCTTGCAAATTCATTTTTGTAGTACCTGATTATTATGAAGAGCGACCAAAAGCCTGTATGAATGGTTGGGGTAAAATCTTCTTTACAGTTGCTCCAGACGGTATGGCGTTGCCTTGCCACGCAGCACGACAATTGCCGATTTCATTTCCAAACGTCCGCGAACATAAATTGTCAGATATCTGGTACAAATCAACGGGGTTTAATCATTTCCGTGGCGATGCATGGATGCCGGAAGGGTGCCGTAGTTGCCCAGATAAAGATCGTGATTTTGGTGGATGTCGTTGTCAGGCCTATATGCTGACTGGAGACGCAGCTAATGCCGATCCTGTATGCGGGAAATCGCCGTATCATCAAATGATTGAACAAGCACGCGAAGAAAGTCAGTTGGCTGCACCTCTACAACAATTAGTTTTCCGTAATAGTCGAAACTCTAAGTCTTTAAGCGCCACACAAAATATTCCAGTCCACACGATTACAGACATATAGCAAGTAATAGGAATACTTATGAAGCCTAGCCATATTCCAGTTTTCGATGGGCATAATGATGCTCTAACACGTTTATGGCTAAGTGATCATTCAGATCCAGTACATGCTTTTATTCATGAACGCCTAGCGGGCCATCTTGATCTAAAACGCTGTCAACAAGCTGGTTTTATGGGGGGGATGTTTGCGATTTTTTTACCCCCCTATAGTTATGTTCAACAGCATCATGCCAATAAACTATTTGATCAAAATACTTCTGATTTTACACAACAGCAAATTGAACAAATTTGCTTGGAACAACTCGATTTAGCTCAGCAACTTGGTCACCGCTCTAAAAATATTAAAATTTGTACATCGGTTCAAAATATTCAGGATTGCTTAGTAGAGCAAAAGCTAGCAATTTTGTTGCATATGGAAGGAGCTGAAGCTTTACAAGAAAATCCTGATTTACTCGATATATTTTATGAAAAAGGTCTGCGTAGTATTGGCCCACTGTGGAATAGACCTAGTCGTTTTGGGCATGGTTTAAATGCTAAGTTTCCTCACTCACCCGACACTGGAGCAGGCCTTACTGTCGATGGCAAAGATTTTATAAAACGCTGCGCCAATAAAAAAATGGTGATTGATGTTTCACACATGAATGAGAAAGCTTTTTGGAATACTGTAGATATATTGCAGCAGCCAATTGTAGCAACGCACTCTAATGCACATACTTTATGTCCTCAAGCACGTAATTTAACTGACCCACAGCTCAAAGCAATTCAGGAAAGTAAAGGTATGGTTGGGGTAAACTTCGATGTTGCTTTTTTACGGTCGGATGGGCAACGCAATGCGGATACATCCATAGATGTAATTTTGGAACATCTAGAATATTTAATGAATCATTTAGGCGAAGAACACGTAGGTTTTGGATCGGATTTTGACGGTGCACTTATTGGTACTGAACTTGAAGATGTAACTGGCCTACATCGTTTAATTGAAGGTATGCAACAGCGTGGTTACTCTAAAATGCTAATTGAAAATATATGTATGAATAATTGGATACGGGTACTTCATAGAATTTTTGGTCAATAATGAAATGAACGACTAAACAGAATTAATCTGTAAAATCATTCACTGTTTTTATTGGCCGAAATGACTAAAAAAAATACAAATAGTTTAATTGTCAACCATTCGGTATATTCACTACACTTAACCTTACTGAATGTAAGAACATTTGGTATTTCAGGTCTTTTGTGGTTTTCACATCACCCATTTCTTCATGAGAAGTAGAAGTGGGTTTTTTCTTATCTTAAGCAAATAAAGCGACATTCATCACAATAATTACTAATTATTAGTAAAATCACTCAATTCCATCTTGACTAAAAGTTCAGCATTAAATACAGTTGTATTGTATTTAAAGATAATAAGATTGCTTAAAGCAATTCATAATACTGCTTAATCCTGAAATACAGTAAAAAGCCTGTTCTTTTTTAGAATAGGCTTTTTGCTTTGTATCAAAATTTATTTTTTCAGAATATTTTACTCTTCAATTAACATAAAAAATAAACACCTTACAAAAGCGGAGCAAATGAAAGCCTTTAAATAACAAAATTTGTGCTATTAATTTAAGCTAATTGCTCAAAAGTTACTCCATTAATCAAAGAGGTGCAAAATGTTGAAATCAATTATAGTGTTGGGAACAGGTATTGCGATTGGCATGTGTATGTACAAGAAAAAGCAAAAAAATAGTAAGAGCTTTAACACAGATAGCGATACTGACACAATGATGAGTAAAGACACTGCTAAAAATAAAGACGATAGTTCGCTTGATAATGCAGTACAAGTTTAGAATTAAATAAAAAAGGGTTCAGTTAATGAACCCTTTAATTTTTTATTAAAATTAAAAATTTATCAGTAATCTTTACTTTTCATCGTTTAACTTAAAAATAATCTTTAAATTAAATAATTACTCAACTATTCATTTAATTATTACGAAAATATGATTAAAACAAAAAAAACACTTTCATTATTAAAATTTACATATTGTATCAGTGGAGT
Organism: Acinetobacter pittii; assembly: GCF_034067285.1. Classification (NCBI taxonomy): domain Bacteria; kingdom Pseudomonadati; phylum Pseudomonadota; class Gammaproteobacteria; order Moraxellales; family Moraxellaceae; genus Acinetobacter; species Acinetobacter pittii. The sequence continues at coordinate 1,769,490 of NZ_CP139286.1, read as the reverse complement.
CTTTATTATGAGCGATGCGGATAATAAAAAAATGGAGACTAGAATGTCAAAGCGCCATATTTTAAAAGAAGTGAATGCTAAAAGTATGTGTGGAATGGAAATCGTTGTTGAACAAATATATGAAAATATTTATGAAAAAAACTTTGTTCAAACTGAACAAGAGCAGAATTGGTTACCACTTTCTAAAATTGTGATTTCGGATAAAGTCATCAATTTAGACCAAGATAATACTTTTGCTCATCCAAGAACTGGTAAAGTTTTTAAAGTCCTTAATTCTTAATCGTTTTTCTGTGAGAATATTCTTAATATTTCTAAGTGATTGAGGTGAAGTATAAATATGTTTCTCCTCAATGCACTTACCTAAGAACAAAAAATATTTTTAAAATAAGTATTCTTCAACAATGCTTGCTTTTGTGACATCCTTTAACGCTTTAATGAAGAGAAATTGCATTTCATGACTCGAGATTAACTAGAAAATAGGTTAATTTGTTTATAAGTTTTTTAACTAACTACTGATTTTTTATGATAATTGAGATAGAAACACATCCACTTGAACCATTTTTACCTGAAAATGCTCGTTTATTAATGTTAGGCAGTTTTCCACCCCCACGTAATAAATGGAAGATGGACTTTTACTATCCAAATTTCCAAAATGACATGTGGCGTATTTTTGGTTTGATCTTTTTCCAAGATAAAAATTACTTTTTAAGTGAAAGCCAAAAAAATTTTAATGAAGAACGTATCCGAAACTTCTTGATTGATACTGGCATTGCAATCTTTGATACGGCTTACCAAATTAAAAGGTTGAAGGGGAACGCTGCAGATAAGTTTCTTGAAATCGTAACGCCCACAGATCTTGCTGTTTTGCTTCAGCAGATTCCTTTATGTCAGACCATTATGACCACTGGCGATAAAGCGACTGACACCTTAATTTCTGTTTTACCCGAACACACTGAAAAACCGCTTATAGGAATGTCTACCTCGACTTACTTTGCAGGACGTAACATTAATTTATACCGTCTACCATCGTCTTCTAGAGCTTATCCATTGGCACTAGAAAAGAAAGCAGAGGCTTATCGAAAATTCTTTAAAGAAATTGGGATTTTATAATTAAAGCTAAAACGCTTTTACATCATCCATTCAATTGGTAAATATGAAACTGCTTTAACCATGGTACGTTGAAAAAGACTCGTATCTGGGTCTTTGTCATATTCAATAATTTTTCCATCTGACTGATAATCTAACCAAATAATCTTTCCTTCATTATTTAACTTAAGCTGGTAGGCGACTTGAGGTAAATGTTGATCAAGCATGACTGAAACTTGAGCTTGTAGTTGACTCGACTCAATCACAAGACCAACCTCAGTATTTAAGTAAGTTGAACGTGGATCAAAATTAAATGAACCAATAAATACTTTACCGTCTACGTCAAAAAATTTGGCATGTAAGCTCGATTTATTTTTACCTTTTGCAGGGATTACACTTCCAGTCACTACTTCATACCATGTTCGGCGTCTACGTTCTAAAAATGGCTTAAACTCAAATAGCTCTACGCCATTTTTGAGCATTTCAACTCGATATTGACTATAAAAAGCATGCACAATCGCTACATCATTTGCAGCAAAAGAATTGGTTAAAACCCTGACTTTAACCCCTTGTACTTTTAGCTGTTTTAAATAATAAGTTCCTTGCTGAGTCGGCACAAAATAAGCAGAAGCTAATTCGATATGCTGCTCTGGTTCACCCATAATCTTTATGACTTGCCCATAAAGCATCTCTTCCTTAGAGGCTAACCCTAAGATTTTTTTAGGTGAATCTGCAACGAAATATGCTTTTGACCATTGAATTGGATAATTTTGTAGGAGCTCTTTTAAATAAGTTTGTGCATCGGAAAGCTTATCTTCAGTTTGAATATGATTTTCACTTTCGTGAAGTAGATCATGATAGTGCTGCCTGAGTGTTTGCAAGTGGTGGACAGCACATGTACCTATGAGCTCGGTAGCATTTTGACTTAAATCATTTTGCCAAAAATCATTAAATACGACTTGTGCATGCTGTACTGTATGGCCATAAAATAAAATATCTAAATCTGTAAACTGAAACTTACTACTTGCATCAAAATATTCACTGCTGATATTTCTACCGCCTGTTACAGCAATCATGCCATCTGCAATAATTAATTTATTATGCATGCGATGGTTTACTTTTTTGAACCGAAAAATATAGTCCAAGATTCTTAAATATCTAAATTTATATGGGTTAAATAATCGAATTTCAAAGTTAGGGTGGTGCAGAAGACTCCGGAGAACACCATCGAGCTTTATTCCGTTTTGATCATCGATGAGTAAACGGATTTTTACACCACGATCTGCCGCCGTTAGCAACTCATGCAGCATTAAGTTTCCAACAAAATCATTGGTCCAGATATAGTATTGTAAATCGATCTTTTCTTTTGCATTTCTAATGAGGTACATACGAGAAGCGATACTGATAAAGGCATCATCTAATGCGACAAAAGCAGTTAAACCTTGTTTAGTTTTTTCCGTAGCTTGCTCATCATTCAACCAATTAAAGCTATTCGTCACTGTATCATTCTCATCAGGGTCGTATGTACCGTTATACGAAGGTGTATTTGTAAAGCCCCAAGCATTTAATGCCATACGGCTATATTGCTGATACAATTGATTAATCATGTAAGCTTTTAAGTCGCATCCAAGATAAATCCATCACAGCATTTTTATATTCAATTTATATGTCAAAATTCATATTAAACGTTATAAATACACTCTGCCAAGTCTCAACTCTAGCAATTTCTTATATTTATAGGTAATTCTAAGAAAACATATCTATTTAAAAATATAAAGTTAAATTTAACCCTTTTTAAGCCTAGTGCTATATTCAATATTATTTTAAAAAGGATACTCGAGATGAGCCATGTGGGTTCTTGTCTATGCAATGAAGTCAAATTTTCAATTTGCAATGAAATAAACACGGTTTACCATTGCCACTGTAGTCTCTGCCGTAAACAAACTGGAACGGGATCAAACGCAGCAACTTTAGTAAGTAAGAATAGATTTGAATGGTTATCAGGTTTAGAACTTGTCCGCACCTATAAAAAAGAAACCGGCTTCACTTCTTCATTTTGCAGCAAATGTGGATCGCCAGTACCGAACTTAGTGGGCAGTACCGACTTTATGTGGATTCCATTAGGGTTGTTAGATCAAGATATTGTTGTGCTAAAGAAACTTAATTTTTGTATGGTTTCAAAAACCAATTGGGCAAACACAATAGCGGCTGATGAATCCTATAACCAACTTCCCACTTTAAATGAACTAAAAATACTTTTTGATTAAAGTAAATTCCTATCCAAAAAATGAGACTTAGTTTGCATTAAATTTATTTTTTTCGGATGGTTATGCTTGCAAGTTTCACAAAAACACATTAATTACAATTGGCAGCACAACAATTACATTAGAAAACATGATATCTATCATACTTCCTTAAAAGGCTGAGTGAGTAGCTTAACAATAAAAGGGAGAAAATAGAGATGCCACAATATTTAATCATCGCTGAGAATGTGTATAAAAAGATTGAGGACAAAAATTTATTTTCAGAAAGCTCGGCAGAAAACTTAAATCAACTAGTGGGTGCAATTCGTAATGAAATTAAAGGCACCAAATTTAAACTTAAATACAATTTTATCGATTTTGAGGAATGCCTAACTAAGCCTTTAGAGGAGTGTGCCATAAAGTTAGACATGAGCCTTATGCCGAAATATAAAAACAAAGATGAATATATACTTTGGCTCGCAGGTTTTATTGAAAGAATTACAACAGGAGGAGAGACAAAGCTTCCACCAATCTCAAAATTTATACCTCCTGACTTTAAATTTAATTATGACGAACTATCTAAAGTATCAACTTCTACTTCAACTCGAGATGATGGAGAGATGATTATCAATTATTTTAAATCAGATGATTTTACTAAAATTATAAAAGAAGAAAAATAAGTACATAAAAAATATAGAAGTGATCGTCCACTACACTTCTATATGTCGCTGTAAATTCAGCAACCGCCTACTGGGGCGGTTTTTTAATTTTGCTTGTCTTATTGCTAAAAAATATATTGTTATATCTTTTCACAAAAGTTTGCATAACGCACAGAAACAGACTCATTGGCCTAAAAACAGATACATCCTTCAATGTTAGTTTTAAATTTACTTAACTATCTTTTGGAGATAAGTATGTTTAAAGCTATGTTTTTCTTTGGCGCTGGTGCTGTTTTCGGTTATTGCTGTAAACACAAGGAGGATAAAGCTAAAGAGGAAAACTCATCAAAATAAGCTAAGTACATTGATAAAGAACTTACTGCTGAGTCGGTTTTTTATAAGGAGGTGTCTATGCTCCACAATCTTAGACAAATTTTCTGTATTCATGTCTGGGAATATGAATTTGATATTGCTCATAATGAAATTAGAGAATGCAGGAAATGTGGAAAAATTCATAAAATGAAAATTTTCCAGAAACTTACTTAAGATTTTAAAAAGTATTTTTTAGTCTCAAGTAAATATTAAAAATTAAATAGGCTTAATAGATTAACTATATTGAGCCTATTTAATACAAATTTAAAAATCCGAGTATTTTAGTCAATATTAAAAACCTACTAATTTAATCAGAATAAAAAAACAAACTAAATCACATTTTAAAACAATAAATAGTTATACTAGGCACAACTTATGAATTAAAATTAAAAAACTAGAAACAATTTAATAAAAATTAAAAACTTATTTTTATAACTTTAAACTTATACTTATAAATAATTAATAAGGAGGTAGAAATGCCAAAATATTTACTATTAGCAGAAAAAATTAATAAAAATATTAAAAATAAATATTCAAACAATCATCTAAAGAACTTAAACAATCTTATTGTAGAAATCAAAAAAGCTATTGCAGGTACAGAATTAAAATTTTTATATAACTTTGTGAATTTTGAAGGCACTGTAATTAGCGTTAAAAATGAATTACCCATTAGATTAGACATGAGCTTGATTCCACGACATAAAAATGAAGATGAGTTTATTTTATGGTTGGCAGATTTCATTGATCGCATCACTATAGATACAAGCAAGGGCATTAATGGATAATGTATTTAAGGTTCTTGTCTAGGTGCTGAATTCATATCATGCCGAACTCTGCTGATATTTTCATAAATGACTTTACGCATTCTATTTATTGCACCTAATGGTCTATGTTCTGGTAAGGCGTGCCACGGCGTAAAAGATAGATTTTCACAAAACTTATTTTGTTCAGCTGTATCAAAGTCTTGCTTTGGGATATGGATAGTTGCCACTTGATAAAAAGGAGCTGCTTTCTCATCCCACTCTGTCATTGAATCTTCTACTAACATTTGGCTTGAGGTCCGTGGCTGAATAAGAAATTCCATACAAGCATCTGTACTTTGTAGAGTGTTCTTTAAAGCTTCTCTTAAATAATTATGGTTAGGATTTTTAGGTAGATTGTTTGGTGGCATTGAACAGGCACGAACTGAATATTTAACTGCTTTTCGATCATTACCCAGCCCTAGCTGATAGGGAACCATAGACCAATACCGTGCATATAATGGGTTGGCGATTTGCGAATTACGTGCTCCGAGTGCATTCATGGTTCCTTTAAAACCTAGGGCAATCGGAATATGAAGTTTTCTGATGATATTGTGGCTATTCACATCATTCATGAAAGAAAGATATCGTTTAGCATCATTGGCAAAGAAGACCGGATGATTAATCATAATAAAATCTTGTGTGGTTGCTTGCTTTTCACTTTCTAAAATTTTTTGTCCAGATACACCTAAAATTTTTATTGCTATACCACGCGCATCTTTATTAATGTCCGCATTAGAGGCATCATTTGAGGCATTTGAAAAGCGAATCCATGCTTGATAAGTTTGATCTGGAATAAACATCCCTTTGGCCAATTGAGTGGGTATATTTTTTGAGACATGAAATTCAGCTCGCACACATCCATGCGCTTTAGGATGTGCATCACGTAAAGCATTTCCATCCCTATATTGTTCACGGATCGCCTTTTCAATCACTTGGGCTATATTGTGGGCGATGAGTTCCTCATTCGGTTGTAACTTTTCTCCTAAAATCGGATCAATCTCTGGATAAGCAATATTCTCTGAAGAAGTCTTCACTGATAAGGGTGTTTGAGAGTGTAAATTTTCACTGCAACCTGTTAATACAAATACAAGAGGAGTAAATACATACAAAACCTTAAAGTTTATAGGCTGTATAAAATTTGCCATTTGTTATCTCCTCGGTACAAAAAATATTTTAGGTAATATTAAGTTTTCTTGTTTAAAATCATTTTGAACTTTATAAAAAATAATCACTGTAAATAAATTAAACTCCATTGTTACTTATCTGAACAATGCAATAAAAATTATTATTTAAGATAAAACCTCTTAATGCATTAAGAGAATGTAGACATGATAACTAATCGACAAAATGTGCAAAATAATTCTAATTCATCACCTCATCCAATCACTCAAAATACACTTATTGATCGGTTTAGTCCTATTTACTGGAGAATAGACGGTCCGCAAACCATGTCTTTTGCCATTACAAATTATGGGAATGGATTTGAGGCATCTTTTAGATCACGTATGGCAAATGACTTGGTAGGAATTAGTTGGGATTCTTCTGACACTAAAGACCATAAATTTTTAGCGTATGAAACCAAGTATAGCTATGCAGGGGTGGTTTGGGATTTCGATATTGAACTATCGGCTTCTATGCCAGTGCTAAATAATCCGAGTTTAACACCGACTTTAACGGTGTACTATAAAGATAATGGTATAGATAAAATTGCATATATTGTTCTATTTAATTACGCAAATAACCCTTCATCGCGAACGGCGCACATCCGTATTAACTGGGACACAGTAAAAGCAGGTTTTTCTGCTACAGATAGCTTTCCGGTAACCAATATTCAGCGAATTTCATTTTCGGGATTTACCAGTGACTACAATAGCCAATCCGCCACGCCTTTAAGCCAGCCAAAAGATGGCTACATTCGTGTGACCAATTCAGTTGTGACTGGTACAAATGCAAAGTTAAATTTGAGTCGTGTAGTTGTCCCTCAGCACAATTATGGCATCTGTACAAGTTATGATGACCACTATGATTTAAACCCCCAGCGCCTAGTCAACAATATGGTGGCTTTGGGATATAAAGGTTTGGTGAACCATTATTGTGGAATGTCGCATTATCCTGAAATGACTTGGAAAACTGACATTAATAAATGGCAAATACCAGATACGATGGTGACAGGTGAGGCGGTCGTTAACTCATGTGCCCGTAAATGGCATGAGAAATATGCTCAGGCTTTACATAACGCCAGTATGCAGCCCATCTTTGGGGTCAGCTTTGAAATGTATTCCTTGGGGGCCAATGAATATTGGGCACAACGTGACTGGAATAATAACTTAGGTCGGACAGGTTATGAGCCACCTAGCTATTTCTTTAGTTTAAGCCATCAAAATGCTTTGGCATATCTACATAAAGTCTTTATTGAGTTTGCAGATGCAATGGTTGCAGGGGGATGTGATGTAAACATGCAGATTGGTGAACCTTGGTGGTGGTATAACACGGGTACAAATCTACCTTGTGTATATGACTATCCAACTAAACTGGCATTTAATGCAGATACAGGTTTATATGCACCAGATCTAGGTACTATTTACGAAGCAATGAATAAAACAGGAACGCCATATGATGAGTTTAAAACATGGCTTAGAAATAAATTAGGACAAACCTGTCAAAACATTCGTACCGTTATCAAAGCAAAATATTCTAGTGCCAAAGTTAGCCCACTTATTTTCTTTCCTTCTATTCAATCCCCAATTCAGACATTAGCCACTTATATTAACTATCCAAGCCAACACTATTCATATCCTAATTTTGATTACATGATGACAGAAGCTTATGACTGGTTATTAGAAGCTCGCCTAGACTTGGCCCATCAGGCAGTTTCCCAAATACCTATACAAGGGCTAGGCTATCCTGCCAATAAAGTTATTTATTTATCTGGATTTGTTCCTGATGAATCTATTGCTTATATCTATGGGTTCGACAAAAACAAACCTTATCGCACACCTATCTGGCAACGAATTTTTGGTGACATGAAAAACAATGTTCCTCTGGGTTTAATGAAACAATTTATTTGGGCCTATCCACAAGTTATGTTTGATTCAATTACGATTGATACTACTCAAGCTCCAAATGGCTTCTTCGTTGAAAATACACTTTACTCGCCAATTAGTGATAACACACCATATCCACCGGATATTTACCTCTAAGTAAACATAAACCATTTATAAGATAAGTGATTTAATAAGAAACCTCTTTAAGTAAGGGGTTTTCTTCTTTTTTAAATGTAGGCTTGCTTAGAGGTACATGACTGGCTATGCTGTGATGGATTGTCATGAAAGCCAATTTTAATTTAAGCAAAATTAAGCTCTTGTATTACTGTTACATAATCTATTTTGCTCGACTATAAATACCGAATGATTTAAAGGAAACCCAAAGATGAAATCTCGTGCAGCTGTCGCCTTTGCTCCAGGAAAACCTTTAGAAATTGTTGAAGTTGATGTTGCACCACCTCAAGCGGGTGAAGTTTTAATAAAAATTACCCATACAGGCGTTTGTCATACCGATGCTTTTACATTATCTGGCGATGACCCAGAAGGTGTTTTCCCTGCCATCTTGGGACATGAAGGAGCAGGTGTTGTAGTTGAAGTAGGTGAGGGCGTAACAAGTGTTCAACCGGGTGATCACGTGATCCCGCTTTATACGGCTGAATGTAAAGAATGCTTATTCTGTAAATCCGGAAAAACCAACTTGTGCGTTGCAGTACGTGCCACCCAAGGTAAAGGTGTAATGCCGGATGGAACCACACGTTTTTCATATAATGGTGAACCGATTTATCACTACATGGGTTGTTCAACATTTAGTGAATATACGGTAGTTGCAGAAGTCTCTTTAGCTAAAATCAATCCTGAAGCCAATCACGAACAAGTTTGTTTACTTGGATGTGGTGTGACTACCGGTATTGGCGCCGTGCATAACACAGCAAAAGTTCAAGAAGGTGATTCGGTTGCCGTATTTGGCTTAGGCGGCATTGGTTTAGCAGTTGTACAAGGTGCACGTCAAGCAAAAGCAGGACGCATTATTGTCGTAGATACAAACCCAGATAAGTTTGAACTTGCTAAGCAGTTTGGTGCTACAGATTTCTTAAATCCTAAAGATTACGATAAACCAATTCAGCAAGTCATTGTAGAAATGACAGGTTGGGGCGTAGATCATTCATTTGAATGTATTGGTAACGTCAATGTTATGCGTTCGGCTCTAGAGTGTGCACATCGTGGTTGGGGACAATCCGTTATTATTGGTGTTGCCGGTGCAGGTCAAGAAATTTCGACTCGTCCATTCCAGTTAGTTACAGGCCGTAAATGGTTAGGTACTGCGTTTGGTGGAGTAAAAGGGCGCTCACAACTTCCTAAAATGGTCGAAGATGCGATGAAAGGTGAGATTCAGCTTGAACCTTTTGTGACTCATACTATGCCTTTACAAGACATTAATACTGCTTTTGATTTAATGCATGAAGGTAAATCAATCCGTACTGTCATTCATTTCTAAATGAAATAAAAAAGGGCTGTGATTCAGCCCTTTTTTACCACTTATAGCTTTATATCTTAAATGGCATTACCACACATATCTGTTGTGCCTTTAGGGTAGTTAAACTGCAATGCATTACGGTCAGTAATGAGTTCGTTCGACAACTCTTGTCCAAATAAATTTGTTGAAAGAATATTTATATTTCCATTCATTGAGAAAGCTATTTTCTGTAGTGCACCAGGTAATTTAAATTGATATCCTTCATCAACACCATTGGAAATAAACCCGACTTGATTCGTATCCTGATTAATGTAAACGCCTAAGCGTTGATATTCATTTGTGTTATCCGTCATTTGTTTGCTTTTAAAGTAACTATCGATAAGTTCATATTCTCCCACCTCCGATGATAAGCTATGATATAAACGAGGTGGATTCTCACCAAACTCAAAATCATGAGCACCAATATCAAAATGATAATTTGATCTAATTGTATAGTTATTATCAGTTACACCATTAAAACTAATGTCGGCTGAGTAAGAGGAGCTGCTCGAAGAAAGGGTGGGTACTTTAAGCTCCATCTCAAAAGCAACAATACCTTTATCCGGTAATAAAAAATCACCTTCATAACTCGGTGAATTTATTTTTGCCTTACTTTTTGCATTATAATCAAGATAACCGTAATTATCTTCAGTTACAGGCTCTACTTTAAAACCAAATTTTTGACCATTTATCAATGGGAATATTTTCATAGGAAAATCAGGATGTTCATTATTCCATAGATCGAGATCTTCCTGAGTCACATCAAAATTGTATTGGCAGACTGGGGCAGAATTAAGGGAATTTGTTTTTGCCAAAATGGTTTGAGACGTTAATTTTTCATCCTTTGCAGTTGATGAAAATTTTTTAGATGCTAGTTTTTGGCTTGACTCGCTATGCGTTACTGTATTGGTATTATCAGAAGATACTTCATACATGGCCCAGCATAATGTAATTGCACTAACAGCAACTATACCTATTTTTTTCATAAATATTCCTATTAAGTTAAGTATTAAGTTTTTAGAAAGTAGTGATAAAGTAAAATTTATTATTAATATTTAAATATTTAAAATTATTAGGTTTAAAAAACTATTGAATATGATTAATCATATTCAATAGTTACAGTAGCCATTGCACGTACTTTACCAGCAGTCACATTTGTTGCTGTTTGATAGTAGCGAGCAGTCATTGGTACGTTATATTGAAGTGTCTGGTTAGAAGACAATGTACCTATGGCTAGTTTATCGCCTTTTTTGATGACTTGATTTTTATTTTGATAGTTCCAGAGTAACTGCACGCCTACGCCGTTTGCTTTCTCAGATGTTGGAGCAGTATTCGCTAAAACCTGATTGTTTGTTCCGTCTTGGGTAAAGTCGTAAGTTAAGCTAATGAGATTTTTCTCTTCATAACCCGTTGGGTTGATACCACCATTACATAAGATGTTCATATCGAAGGTTTGTTCGCCTTGAGTTGAGCCAACACCTTTGAAACCAGCCTTTGTAACTGTAGGAAGCTGTACAACTTTATTGATATTACCTTGGATTTCACATGAAGAAGAGGCAATGGTAATTGCATCACCGTTAACTGTACTGGTTAAAAAAGGGCGGTTCATATAACCACTTACATAGTATCGACTATATAAACCAGGTACTAATGCACCCGAACCAGTCTGTGCAGCAGTTTTCACAATTTCGACAACAAAATATCCCGAAGCAAGAGTATAATAAGTGCTTGGTGTTAAACTACGAGTATATGGATAATACCCTGAAAAGTTAGTTGCATTTTCCGCTTCACGGTAAAGACGAATACCAATCCCAGGAATGTTGGTAGAATAGATATTATTCCCTAGTGGGCTTAATGCATAACCTTGAGTAAGTGCGGCAGTAATAGTATCACTATAAGACGTACATTTAGCTCTTGAACCATTGTCGGTAATTGGAAAAGTTGCTTTTCTTAAAACCATTCCAACAGGATCACTTGGTCTTACCACAACGCGACCTACGGCCATGGAAATGCCAACCGTGCTAAATGAGCCTCCATTCTTATTGTCTAAAGTACAGTAAGCATTAGCTTCGCTATACATGCCAAGGCCAACCGTAAATAGAGCACCCGTTAATAATATTCTTTTCATTTGCAGACAGCCTCAGTCATTACCATGCTTTGTTGCTTACTTTGCAACTGATTACTGATGTTGTACTCAACCGAACAACGCTCATTGCTTTCGTCGCCCCATTTTACATAGAGACGATCTTGAGCAAGTGGGGTACGTAAGTAAATCATACTACCTTGCGCAACAATACCTACAGCTTCATCTTTTTGGTTAAAGACTTGAGCACCAAACGGTAAACTGTTGCCATCAGCAGTTTTACTATTAATGTAGACTGCATAACCTGTCTTAGTCGCAAAATCTACTTTCGCAATTGCACCAGCAAAAGGTGCGATACGTTGACTTGTTTCTTCAAGCTCTACTTGGCTCGACATCTCTTGTGGGTCAAGCGTAATATCATTTAGGCGATAAGGCGTTACATATGGGATAACCGCATAACCAGCCTTATTTACGCTTAAACCAACGGTATTATTAACTTTTGCCCCAACTGCATCAGGTGCATGTACAAGTACCATCGTTTGGCCTTGCTCAGGTCCAAATAAAATACCATCTGAATGTGCAACCACACTACCACTTAAGCTAACCATTGCTTGTTGGTAAGAATCAGCAATACTGTAAGAACCGCCAACAGTTGCATAGTTCGTACGATAACGACCATTAGCGTTAAATGTTGGATTTGCATAGTCTTGATGTGAAACAGAGGCACCATAACTAAAGCGATCACCCACCATTCCACTTGCACCAACAGTACGGCTGTCTTCAGAAGCAGTAACGTTGACGTTGACTGAATTCTTCTTAAAGTTAATTGGGAATGAAAGCGTCATTAAATATTCAGTATCATGCGTCGCATCATTTGAACCGTACTCAACCTTACGGTTAATTGCAGATAAACCATAGGTTAAACCATGGTAGTTATTGCTATAACCAATTTGGTACTGTTTAGTACTTTCACTACGATTCCAATAATCAACCCATGAGCCAACCACATAGAAATTACCCCAACATTCAGGAAGTCCTTGGTTTAAAGTAATTTGAAATTCACTGCGCTGATGGCCAGCAGCAGCATAGGTATTTACGCCTTTTTCTTCTAAATCGCGAATAAGTAAAGCATCACGTAATTTATAGAAGTTTTCTGTCGAATAACGATAAGCTGCTAGTGTTAAGTTGGTGTTAGTTGGAGTAATTAACTTACTATAACTTAAACGGAAACTTTGCCCAGATTGTGAAGACTGTTTTTCAAAGTCAGCTTCTGAATGGGTAACATCTAACGCAACAGCGCCAATTGGTGTAGCAAAAGCAGCACCCAACAATACAGCAGCATAATTTTCTGTAGCTTGTATGCCCGTATAGCCTGTTAGATAGTTGTTAATACCTTGTTGGTATTTACCTTGAATTACCCAAGGGTTAAGGTCGATATCCTGATCTCGGAACTGACCTACAGTTAAAGAATAACGGTTTACGCCTGGACGGAGCATCTGTACAACTGAAGCATATGGAACCGAAAATTTTTGTACTTGGCCATTTGCTTCAATAATAGAAACTTCAATTTCCCCACCAAAACCAGTAGGGTAAAGGTCATTAATCTCAAAGTTACCTGGTGCAACAGTTGTTTGATAGATAAGTTGGCCCTGTTGACGAACTTCAACCTTTGCATTGGTTTTTGCGTTACCACGAATACGAGGGGCGTAGCCCAACATACTATTGGGTAGCATGCGGTCATCACTTGAGAAATCAATACCACGATAACCAATAGAATCAAATACTTCGCCGTTGGTAAAACTATCACCTAGTGTTAAAACCCCACGGTACTTAGGGAAGGCTCTTTGTAAGTATGTACTTGTTTCTTGATAGTCTGATTTAGATTGATTTTCAGCAGGTGTATCTTGCCATTGCCACTGGCCATTATGACGTAATTGCCAACCAGCAATATTTAAACCAGCTGTAACCCCCATAAATGCATTTGTTGTTTCGCTTCGGTCACCAGACTGATTAAATGTTTTATAGGCACTACCACTATAAGATAAAAAACCAGCATTAATACCACGGTCCCATACACTTGGGTCAACATAGCCTTGCGCATTTTTTTGCAAAGCGACTTGTGGAATAGAAATATCTACACGTAAACGAGAGGTATCAAATTCATAAAATGCATTTTCAACCCACTCTTCAATTTTATAACAACTATTATTTTCTTTTTGAAGGGTAGTGTGCTTAGACAAAACGTCTTGTTTAACGCCGTACTCAAGCAGGTTCATACCTGTAAAACACGTTTCTGCATTTTTATTAGGGTCTAATGCTTTGAAGACCATACGACGTTTACCAAACCATTGCCCATTTACATATAGATCAACGTTGTATTCGCCTGGTAAAACGGGGTTACCATATTTAAAACGAGAAATATCAACTTTTTGCGCATCTCCAATTAAAAAAGCAGAATCAAATTCAGCCTCTACTGGAGCACTCGTAGTTGTTTCTTCAGCATGCACGAATACAGGCATTGTCATTGTGACAACACCAGAAGCCAAGTAGTAACAAATATGGCGTTTTAATAATTTATAAGATTCTTGCCTTTTTTTTGGCATAGCTAAGTCCGCCTACACATATAGGTGCTTAAATTTATTAAAAAGATAAATCTGATTACTGGAGCTTTATTGGGTGCTCAACGCGACCACCGTAGTCATTGACATTAATAAAACTCATATCTTGAAGGTTGCCATTCTTAAGTTGAACTGACGCTTCAGAAAAAGGCTTAATCATTAGCCCTTGAGGTAATAAATCAACTTTTTTATCACCTGCCTTTTGGTAAATAGAAGTCATAGTGATATGAAAAGGGGTAGGATTTTTTACCATTAAACTTTGACCAGATTTAACCCATTGAAGTTTATCTGATGCTAAATTCGCATCTTCTTTAATCGATGAAGGACGATAGAAGAATTTAATCCGTGAACGAATTGCAAGTTGTAAGAAGTTATCAGGTGTCGTATCTTCACTTTTTGAAGTAGGTCTTGGTGGGATATCCAAAATATTCAACCACAAAACCGTTTCTTGCTTCTGATTTAATTGAGAAGCATTTGGCAAAGCGGTAATACGAAGAGTCTGACTTTTCGTTGCTTCAACACGAGAAATTGGAGGAGCAATCATAAAAGGAACTTTTGATTGGTCCGGTGTACTCTTAGGGTCACCTTCGTCAATCCAAGCTTGGACAAGTGCTGGCTTTGAACCGTTATTGCTAACTTGTAGCGTAACTTCGCGAGCATCCGATGGATAGATTACACGGGTGCCATGAATTACAATTTCTGCTTGAGTAGCAGGTGCGACTACTGTCGAAGCAAATGCCAAACCTAACAAAAAATTATAACTGTTCAATTTCATTTTTCGAGTTCTCAACCAAGAAAGATTCAGGAAAGTGTTACACAAAACAGGGTTTCCATGCGGACACAGAAACCCCGCTATCAATTAATTATTGATAGATAATTGTGTATTGAACAGAAGTAGTTACTTTACCAGCAGTAGAAGCGCCAGTTGCATAGTATTCAGCATAGTAGTTAAGGTCAGCACTTGCGCCTTCAGCTACGTCAACCCATTGAGAGTTAGCTTGAGCACCGTTTGCACCCGCAGCAAGTACTGGGATGAAATTGTTGTTGCTACCTAAAAGTTGAACGTTAACGTTTTTAGCACCAGTAGCGTCTTGGTTAAGTAAACGACCAGTATTGAAGTCAACAGTTGCACCTGGTTCGAAGTAAGTAGCTACTTTACCTTGTGAACAGTTAGCTAAGTTGATTTGGAAAGGAGTACGACCAGCAACATCCCCAGCAACAGCTAAAGTTTGTTTAGAAACAGTTGGAAGAGTAACTGTGAAGTCTTTACCAGCAGGGGTAACGATGTCACAAGTTTTGTCTGTAACTAAACCATTAATTGTAATTGTACCATCAGCAGCTTGAGCATTCGCAATCCCTACAACCGAAAGAGCAGCGATCAAAGCAAGTTTTTTCATAGTGTTTTCTCAAAAGTCTGGATAAAAGTTTAATTCCTTACTTTTCCAGTGTTTGACATCTTGAAAAGTAATGTAACAATCCTAAACACATTTCAAACAAAATGCAAACTAGATCACATTATTTTCTCATAGTAGTAATTGGTTCACACTATTGTTTTGTAGTTAAAAGCTACTGTAAACAGCCTATATAGCTGTTTATAAATAATTTTTTTGTTTCAGAAAAAGAGAAGCTAAAGAGATGAGCTAGTTACATAAGAACACGAGGTAAATAGACTAAAATTAAACCATTTATGTGAAAAAATAAGCTTAAATTCTTAGAATACAATTATATAGAATAAATTGTGTATATGTATACAGAAAAAATATACAAATGGGCATTTTTGATGAAAAAAGAGCAATTTTCTTATTAATTCATCAAAAGTCGTGATGAACTCGTCAAATTGCTCTTTTGATTTAAACTTATGATTGAAATAAGCTCAAATACTTCAGTGTGGTTAGTGATAATTGATAAGCACAACCTTATGATTGGAACCTATGCTTTCAATGCTAGTATCCATTTTCTCAGTATGTTGAGCTAATTTAAAAAGACTATCTTTATTTAAATATTCACTATCAAGTTTAATATTTAAATTATTTACCTCTGTACATTCTATCTCGCTATGTTCTCTTGAACACGTATCTTCAACAATATTTCCTCTTATCATTATTGTGTTATTTGCATAACAAAATAATGGGGAAGTGGAAAGCACCATCATAACTAGAAGTTTAAAAATATTATTTTTCATTTTATATACCTATTTATAAAATAGTTTATATCTATTTGATACAATATTTTTTCTTTAAAAACAATTATTAATTTAAAATTATCAAGAATTTATCAATTTTCACGTGATATAAATCACATTAATTATTTTAAATAATGTAATAGTTAAAATTTTTTAAAATTAAATTTGCAAATAAAAGATGTATATTCCTTAAAAACCAAAAAAATACAAGTTGCTGATATTTATATATATTTTAAAATACACCAAAATAAAAACATTTGAAATATAATATTATGAAATAATTAATTAATATGTAATTTATATCTATTCACTTGCATAGTTTTTAAAAAGACACCTAATACAGTTAAAGTGTGACTCATATCACCATTATTTAAGTAAATATAAGATACATTACTATTCTTAATTTAACAGGATTCAAAATTTAAGAACAAAATAACTTTTATTTTTATCTTAAGTATTAGGGTATATAAAAATAGTGAAATAAAATTTCATCATTTTAAGTAGGTTTGAACTATTTTTAAAAATTTAATCAATCCAAATATTTTCAAATCAAATTATGCTTCAGAAGCCTAAGCTGGAGAACAGCCATAGAGTATCCAAAATCAGGAGAAATCATTTTTTATTTAAGTTTTTATAAGAGCTACAGAGCTACAGAGCTACAGAGCTACAGAGCTACAGAGCTACAGAGCTACAGAGCTACAGAGCTACAGAGCTACAGAGCTACAGAGCTACAGAGCTACAGAGCTACAGAGCTACAGAGCTACAGAGCTACAGAGCTACAGAGCTACAGAGCTACAGAGCTACAGAGCTACAGAGCTACAGAGCTACAGAGCTACAGAGCTACAGAGCTACAGAGCTACAGAGCTACAGAGCTACAGAGCTACAGAGCTACAGAGCTACAGAGCTACAGAGCTACAGAGCCAGGCTACAGAGCTACAGAGCTACAGAGCTACAGAGCTACAGAGCTACAGAGCTACAGAGCTACAGAGCTACAGAGCTACAGAGCTACAGAGCTAGGATATTCTTAAAGGGAAACTAAGCAAGTAAAAGACTATATTATTGAATTATATAATTGTTCGTATAATGTATATTATGTTAAATAAGATATTTGGAAACCTACTATATAAGGCTTCACTACCTATGTTGCTGCTATGCTGTTTTATTCTTTACTGCACTGAATTCTGAGCTTACTCACAACTGTATTTGCTGTTTAAGTAACTTACCAAGCTGTGACACTGTTATCTATTTAAATTAGGTTAACCCTATTTCTAATCTTGACCAGAATAATTCTCTAAGAAGCTTTCTCTAAAATTGTCATTACTTTTTATATTTACCCTAGTGAGCCGTACTACTCACCATCTTTATGATGAGCTGCCATAAAAAAAACCACTTTCGTGGGCTTTTCTATTTAATGTAAAGGTATTTTATCTACTGTACTTTGCTGGGCTCCTAGCTCAGAACGTACAACCTGTAATTCAAACCCTTATAACTATATGCATTGGAGTAAATTGCATGCCACTATTTTTATATTAAAATTCAATAACTTAAAAAAACAAAAATCATTTCAAATATGAAATTAATTTCATATTTGAAATGATAAATAAAAAGAAATTTATAAAACTCTATCGCACTAAATAGTTATTCATAGCTCTTCTAAAAGCGATATCCAAACTTTAACGCATATGCAATTGCGCGATTATTTTTAAACTCAGCCTGCTCTGAAAATTCTTTAATACCATCGATTGGTAAATAATAGCCACCACCTTCAGCTTTAGTATCCCCTAACCAGAAATATTTTACGCCAGCAGCAATAAAATAATTAGGCGCTGGATTAAACTGAGCACCAAGTCCAAAAGACCAGTATCCTTTCACTGGTCCAAGCGTTGAAGCAGGACTCCCCGAGCCTGAATCCCAGCCAATATCAGATGCAATACTCCAACGGTCAGTTAACTGTTGTCCCAACCCAAGCGTTACACTATATTGATCTTTTTGGTAAGAATCCAAATCAATACCTTGTTTATATGCCCCTTCCGTTAATGCATCCATATACATTGCTGTAAGAACATCGTATTGCGCCGGACGAATATTAAATTTTTTCCAATTCACCCATCTAAGGTTCATATAAGCAAGCGTCTTTTCAGCAATACCTGTTTGAAAATCTATATTTACTGATTGAGGTGTTTCGACTTTTGTCTTTGCAGGTGCAGTGTATTGTAGTGGCTCACCAAATATATTTTCATCTACCTGAAAATCATATTTAATTTTTGAACGGTAAGTTATAGCGGCTTTAAGTGCAATTTCCGGAATTTGATAACTTCCTCCTAATAGCCAACCTAGCTCTCCCTTCTCTTTAAATTTAGCATTGTATCCATTAAAAGCTTCGGTATATGCCATTCCTCTGAAAGAGACATCACCTTCTACAGTTTGATAGACAGGTCCACCATACACTTGAAAGTTTTTAATAGGTGAATAACCTAAAATAAAACTTAAATTTTGGCTTTTTACATTTACAGATGTACCTTCATGGCTGGCATCATCAGAATAACTATTATTAGGAAGAAGTGGATAAGCTGTTTTTGCAGCAAAAGGCTGATCGTAAAGTAACCCAAAGCTGAATTGGTCTGTGAGTTGTAGCTTTAAGGCGGCAGTATAAAATTGATTATCTTGCCCAATATTTCCTGTATCTCGGCTTTGATTAGGTTTACCAAGATCTGGACGATCATGAACTACGCCAGAAACAGAAGGATCAACAGCGAAGGCATTTGCTTCTGCATAATTACCAGCTTCTAAAAAAGGTAAGATCGATTGGCCCGACTGTTCAAGTGCAGAAGCCTGACTATAACTACTAAAACAAATACCAATTACGCTCAATATAATTGGGCCAGATTTCAACTGAAGTCTGCTGCTTAAGAAATATTTCTTTGGATTAGTTACAAAAGTATCTTTCACTCTTTTTAAGTGTGATCTTAAGTCAGCACAATCCTTGCTTAGAGATTTTTCCATTATTCATCCTTAAATTATAATTTTTGTTAAATCGCTAAGTACCTAGCAATTTATTTGTTCACTAAAGTTATGTGCAGTAATCATAGTGAACAAAATACAAGCTATAAAATTAATTACACTATGTCAATGACTCTGTGTAATTAATAGGAAAATCTGTTATCTTTGTTTATAATGTTCAATATAATCAGCTAATAAGTAAAATATTTTTAAATCTAAAATCGATTAAACGTATAGGTGGAATTCTTATTTGTTCACGTAAAGTGTCGAAGTCCAAATATTTCGAAGTACGCGGATAACGACTTCAGGTTCTACAGGAGATGAGCGCCCGAATGCTTCTGAAAGATAACGCTCTTCCAACCAAATCAGTGCTTTCGCTGTTTCGTCGACATCTAAATTTTGTTTAATATTTCCTGCTTGCTGTTCTGCTCTTATATGTTGAGCAGCGGCCTTGATAAAGTCTTGAATTATAGTTCGATAGACGCTATCAACACGTTCATCTCCACTTGCTGCTTCAACAAAGGCCCTTAATAAACGACCATGTTTTATATAGACATTTATAGAGTCGACTAAGGCACGCTCTAGATCGTCTTGAAGATTATTTCCTGCCAACCACCGTTCTGTGATATTGAACAATTCTCTAGCGATATTCTCAACAAGACGAAGCGTAAGATCGTGTTTATCACGGAAATGGACATAAAAAGCCGGACGTTTTAAACCTGTACGTCGCATGACCTCATCAATATTGAGGTCACGAAAATGATGTTCATTTAAAAACTGTTCAGCAGCTTCTAATATTTCTCGCTCAGATTCTTTTGGATCATGTTTAGGTCTACGGCGAGAGGTTGTCATATTGTCCTATTTCCTTTTAGCATGGCGTCATTGTAGGTATTAAAAAATCTTTCGACAAGTCTTTATCCCCTCTTATCACATATGCTAATGACGTAATACAAGAAGAAACCACTTAATTAAAAATAAAATATAATTTATAAAAATCATAATCTTAAATTAAAAATATCATCCTCCACATGACTGTAATAATTAAGCTATCTATGTTGCAAGCAATAATTACACATAGTCATTGACAGTGTGTAATTATTGGCTTAATAATATTCACACATACCTAAACCTCACTTAGATTTAAATCGAAGTGAAAGTGGATTGGCTCAAGGACTTTGTTCATCAGGGAAGATGAAGATTATAAAAATCATCATCTTAGAGAATCTAACTGATGCTCAATTTATTAAAATTGTGTGAAGAGGAAAAAGATATGAGTACATCAGATCAAATTGCTATTACTGATGTTTTAATTATCGGTGCAGGGATCTCAGGTATTAGTGCAGCATACCATTTAAAAAAATATAGACCGAATACAACATTCACTATGCTAGAGGGTCGTGACGAAATTGGAGGCACATGGAGCCTGTTCCGTTATCCAGGCATTCGCTCAGATTCAGACATGCAATCTTTTGCATTTGGCTTTAAGCCTTGGACCAATAAAAGGGTTTTTGGCAGTGCTAAAATGATCTGTAATTATTTAAAAGAAACGATCACAGAGAACGAAATTGAATCTCATATTCGATTTGGCCATTATATGACAAGTGCTGAATTCTCATCTGATGAAGGCATTTGGACAGTTAAAGTAAAACGTAAAGATCAAAAAAGTTTAACCACTTTCCGCTCTCGCTTTTTACTCATGGGTACTGGTTATTATGACTATAATGCTGGTTATACCCCTGAGTTCAAAGGAACTGAAGAGTTTCAAGGTCAAATCATTCATCCTCAATATTGGCCAGAAAATCTTAATTATTCAGGAAAAAAAGTAGTAGTCATTGGTAGTGGGGCTACAGCGGTCACCTTAATTCCTGCGATGGCTCAGGATGTTGAACACATCACGATGCTTCAAAGATCGCCAAGTTATGTGATGGCTGCACCAAGTACAGATTCAATCGCGAACGCGCTCAATCGTGTTTTCTCACCACAACGTGCTTTCGATCTTATCCGCCGTAAAAACATTGTCCTAACTCGTGGGGTCTACAATTTAAGTCGCCGTTTTCCAAAGCTAATGCGCCTTTTTTTAATTTCTGATGTACGACGTAATTTACCGAAAGATTTCGATATCGAAACCCATTTTTCACCTAAATATAATCCGTGGGATGAACGCTTATGTGTTGTGCCAGATGGAGATATGTTTAAAGCAATTTCTTCTGGAAAAGCTTCAGTGGTAACTGATCATATTGAAAGTTTTACCAAAGATGGAATTTTACTTAAATCAGGAAAAGTACTGGAAGCAGATATCATTATTACAGCCACTGGTTTAAATGCTGTTGCATTTAGCAAAACCCAATTAATTGTGGATGGAGAAAAAATTAATTACCCAGATACCACAATCTTTAAGTCAATGATGCTCTCTGATGTTCCCAACTTTGCCTTCGCATTTGGTTATACCAATCTCGCATGGACTTTAAAAGTTGATCTTGTATGGAAGCACTTCTGTCGCCTTCTTGATTATATGGACGACAATAACTTTAAAACTTTTAAGCCAGTGATTGGCAACAAAGATATGAAGCGTGTTCCTTTTGTTGACTTGAACTCAGGATATATTCAACGAAGTATTACCCAATTTCCAATGGCTGGAACAGAAGGCCCATGGATATTAAAGCACGACTATAAATTCGATTTAGAGCGACTTCATAAAGGCTCTGTATTTGATCAAGAGTTACAGTTTTCAAATCCGAAAACCCAGAAAAAAATTACTCTTATTACAGAAGAACCCCTGACAGCACAAATCAAAGTTCAGGCTTAACACGGCGATTTGCATTTTCACCTCTTATCTAAAGTACGAGTAAGAGAAAAAAATCAATTAGGGAAAATAAGATGGAAAATATTAAATTTACAAGTAAAGGAGTTACCTGTTCTGCATGGTATATCCCTTCAACTTCAGAAGAGTTTATGACGTCTCGAGGACGACCTTGCATTGTTATGGCAACAGGCTTTGGTGGTACAAAAGACACAGGATTATTAGATTTTGCTGAGCCATTTAGCCAAGCAGGCTTTGATACTTTTATATTTGACTATCGTGGATTTGGTGAGTCAGCAGGATTACCTAGACAACATGTATCCTATATTAACCAACGCGAGGACTATCATGCAGCGATAGCAGCTGCACGAAGTTTGCCACTTGTTGATCGAAACCGCATTGTACTATGGGGTACCTCTTACTCTGGTGGTCATGTCGTTGTCGTTGCTGCACAAGATCCAAAAATATCAGCCGTCATCTCCATGAACCCTGCTACAGATGGTTTAGCAGCGTTAAAACAAGTTTTCCAATATGGTGGAATAAAACAGATCACGACGGCTATAGGCCATGGCATCAAAGATTTGATTCATGCCATAGCTCAACGTCCTCCACATCTCATACCAATTGTTGGACAACCTGGTACTGCTGCCATGATTAGTACACCGGGCGCTGAAGAAAGTTATACCGCAATGGCAGGTCCAACTTGGCGTAATGAAGTCTGTGCTCGTGCAGCTCTGGAAGTCTCATACAACCGACCAGTTACTTTTGCAAAAAATGTTAAGTGTCCTACTTTGGTACAAGTCGGCTCTAATGACCAAATTGCGCCACCTAACCCAGCTCGAAAAACGGCAAGCCTAATTCAAGGGCCTTCTAAACTATTGGAATACCCTATTGATCATTTTGATTTCTATACAGAATCTTGGCACGGCAAGATACTAAATGACCAAATTGAATTTTTAAAGCAGTTATTTGCCCCTAAAACAAATAGGCCTAAAAGCTAATAAATTTATTTGAAATATTCTTAATCAGAAAGGATAAGGAAATCTTATGTCACTCGTTAAATTAAGCAAAGATACACAAATCGATGAGATCGTTTCGATTATTAAAAGAGATGGTGGGGTCATCATTGAAAATTTTTTAAATGATGAAATTACCAAAGATATTTATGAGGCACTCTCAAAGCAATTAGAATTAATTCCTGACGGAGAAGATGATTATTTTGCAGGTACTAAGACCCGCCGAATGAGTCGTTTATTTGCCCGCTTGCCGCAAATGCCGTTAGTTGCCATGAACCCAGTATTTTTAGACACTGCAAAAGCGATTCTTCAAACTCCTCTACATGCTTGGAGTGGTGAAAATAAAATTGAATTGTGTCCAGACATCCAAGTGGGTGTGACACAAGCAATTCAAATTTGGCCCGGTCAAAAAGCTCAACCTTTACATCGTGACGATACTGTATGGATGTGGCGACATCCAGTTTATGGGCGTGAAGCTAGAGTACAAATCATGTTTGCCGTGACTGATTTTACTGAAGAAAATGGTGCTACACGTGTTATCCCTGCAAGTCATTTATGGGATGACCAAAGAGTACCTAAAGAAGATGAAACGATAGCGGCCGAAATGAAGGCTGGAGATGCTTTAATATGGATTGGTTCTACCTACCATGGCGGTGGAGCGAATGTAAGTCAAGAACCGCGTATCGGTTTAACAATGTCGTATGATCTCGGTTTCCTTCGTCAAGAAGAAAACCATTATTTATCTCTATCATCTGAAACAGTTAAAAACTTTCCAGATGAGCTAAAAGGCTTACTAGGCTGGAATATGAGCACAACATTTGTTGGATTTGTTGAACACGACGGTAAAATGATGAATCCAATAGATATGTTAAATGTTCAAAACTTTAAAACGTCTGGAATCATTTAATTCTTACCACGCTAAATATCAAAAAAGAGAAATCTGCATGAATTGAGATTTCTCTTTTTTATTAAATTTGATAAATATTTTAGATTAAGCATTTGTTTTTATTTGAATAATAAAAGCACTATTTGAACTGCGATTTTCATATCTAATTGTGCCCGAGTGAGCTAAAACAATGGCTTGCACAACTGCCAAACCTAACCCTGTTCCTCCTAAAGCTTTATTTCTGGACTGCTCCACCCTATAAAAAGGATTAAATAATTCTTTTTGATATTCAACGGGAATTCCCGGCCCTTCATCGACTATTTCTAATATCCATTGCCCTCGTTCAACTGATGACTTAATTTTTAAAACTCCAGGATTAGAGTATCTAATTGCATTATCGATCAACGCGATTAAGACTTGCTCCATACGTCTTGCATCGCAAGATACCAGCTCATTAGAAATGTCGTAATTTATAGTAAAATTTGATTGTCTAAGTTTTTCATCAAACATCCGTATTACTTTTTCAACACATCTCAAAAAATCAACTGACTCAATATTTAACTTAAGCTGTTTATTTTCAAATAAACTCAATGTCCTCAAGTCTTCTACTAAATGTGACAGCCCTTCTACTTGATTCAACAAACTTCGGATGAGTTCAGGCTCAGCATTAAAAACCCCATCTACAATGCCCTGTAATCTGCCTTGTAAAATTGTGATTGGAGTCCTTAATTCGTGGGCAATAGCTGCATTCCATACTTGTGCATTTTGTACAGAACTTTCAAGCTTTTGAGCCATATCATTAAAATTTAAAATTAATGTATAAATCTCTGTGGAATGGACTTTTTGATCATTTGCTCGAGCAGACAAATCACCCTCACTAATTTTATTCGCGGCATCTGCCAATGAATTGATGGGCACAATAAATCTTTTTGCTAACTGCATTCCAATGATTAAAGAAATAATTGAACCACATAAAATAACTGTACCTAGCCAAATCCAGTCAATAAAGTGAAAATCTGTCCAGTCTCCTTCCAAGGAACTTACTGCAATCCATCCACTTTCAATTGCATAGTTATAGACAAAATATCCTAGAAATACAGACAATAAAGTGATGCTCAAATTCACCATACTAAAAGCAATAAAAAATTGCTTATTAATCCCTAATTTATTTTTCATTGTCTTTTCTCAACTTTTAGCATGTTGGATTTTTTCTATCTAATCCTATTATCGTTGGGGATGATCTAATCTATATCCGACACCGCGGACATTAATAAGCATGTGTGCAAGCCCGTACTCTTCTAGTTTTTTTCTTAACTTACTGACATGGCTATCAACCGTTCTTTCTAAAGCATCACTATCGGGCAAGCATTGATTCATTAACTCACCTCGAGTAAATACTCTGTGCGGCTGATTAATCATTAAGAGTAGTATTTTATATTCAGTTAACGTCAGGTTGAGTAAGATTTTCCTGTCCATCTGATTGATATAAACACTATGAATCTCGGTATTAATTTCAATATTTTTATAATGCAGATTTTTGGTCGCCGTCTGTTTGTTTTGATGGGTTCTTCTTAAAACAGCCTGCACACGTGCAACCACTTCATTCGGGTTAAATGGCTTGACTACAAAATCATCTGCACCGATTCGTAAGGCCATCACTTTATCAATATCCTGATCTAATGCGGTCAGCATAATGACAGGCGTTTGTGCTTTTTGACGAATTTTACTGAGCACTTCCCAACCATTGAGTTCAGGTAATTTAATATCAAGTAAAATTAAATCAATGGGTTGTGATGCATGAATTTCGATTGCCTGCTTACCATTCATTGCCCGAATAACTCGCATGCCTTCACGTTTTAAATATTGTTCAATAATGTCCCCAATATCGTATTCATCTTCTACAACAAGAATTTGTTTATCACGGCAATCAAAAGAAAATGAAGCTTCGAACATGAATCAATCATCGAATAATTACAATCATTTTAAATGATACGCTAATTTATCTGCAGATCTCCACACTTTTTCCACACTTCAGTGATGGTCGTTACACAGAGCACAAAAATAATAGCAGCATCAAAAACTCCCAAGGTTTAGACAGCATGCAAAAGCAGCTCTTACTTCCCTTATTTTTATCTATTGGGCTAATCATCCAAGGTTGTAGTTCCGAAGAGGCTAAACAACCAGAAGTCCCACCGGCGAAAGTCAGTGTATTAAGTCTCCAGCCACAATCCGTTAATTTTAGCGAGAACCTTCCAGCTCGCGTTCAAGCCTTCCGTACTGCTGAAATTCGTCCGCAAGTCGGCGGTATTATTGAAAAAGTATTATTTACTCAAGGTAGTGAAGTAAAAGCTGGGCAAGCCTTATACAAAATTAATGCTGAAACTTTTCAGGCTGATGTAAATAGCAACAAGGCTTCTCTCAATAAAGCCGAAGCTGAAGTCGCACGTTTAAAGGTCCAGTTGGAACGCTATGAACAACTGTTACCAAGTAATGCGATTAGTAAACAAGAAGTCAGTAATGCTCAGGCTGAATATCGCCAAGCTTTAGCTGATGTCGCACAAATGAAAGCTCTACTCACCCGTCAAAACCTGAATCTGCAATACGCAACAGTACGTGCGCCCATCTCTGGTCGTATTGGGCAATCATTTGTGACTGAAGGTGCTTTAGTCAGCCAAGGTGATACGAAGAATTTGGCGACCATACAACAGATTGACAAAGTTTATGTTGATGTAAAGCAATCTATTGGTGAATACGAGCGCTTACAAACTGCATTACAAAACGGTGAATTATCTGCCAATAGCGATAAAACTGTTCGTATTGCTAATAGCCATGGCCAATTCTACAACGTCAGCGCAAAAATGCTGTTTGAAGATATTAATGTAGATCCGGAAACAGGTGATGTCACCATTCGTATCGTGGTGAATAACCCTGAACGTAAATTGCTTCCTGGAATGTATGTACGTGTCAATATTGACCGAGCATCCGTACCTCAAGCCCTCCTTGTACCTGCCCAAGCAATCCAGCGTAATAACAATGGTGTCCCACAGGTTTATGTCATTAATGCTAAAGGTTTGGCAGAGGTTCGTCCGATCGAGCTTGGACAACAATATGAACAGTTCTACTTAGTGAATAAAGGACTCAAAGTAGGTGACAAAGTCATCGTTGAAGGAATTGATCGTATTCAACCGAATCAAAAGCTTGAAATAAGTAAGTGGAAAGCACCCATTACTCAAGGAGCTCAATGATGATGTCACAATTTTTCATTCGTCGCCCCGTGTTTGCATGGGTGATTGCGATTTTCATTATTTTGTTTGGATTACTCAGTATTCCCAAACTTCCTATAGCACGCTTCCCTAGTGTTGCGCCTCCACAAGTCACCATTAGTGCTGTCTACCCAGGTGCGACCCCCAAAACGATTAACGATAGTGTCGTTACTCTGATTGAAAGAGAACTATCTGGCGTTAAAAATTTACTTTATTACAGCGCAACCACAGACACCTCGGGTACGGCTCAAATATCGGCGACCTTTAAACCGGGCACAGATGTTGAAATGGCACAGGTGGATGTACAAAACAAGATCAAGGCTGTTGAAGCACGTCTACCTCAAGTGGTCCGCCAACAAGGTTTACAGGTTGAAGCCTCTTCATCAGGCTTCTTGATGCTAGTCGGAATCAACTCACCGAATGGACAATATTCTGAA
Source organism: Acinetobacter pittii (assembly GCF_034067285.1). Classification (NCBI taxonomy): domain Bacteria; kingdom Pseudomonadati; phylum Pseudomonadota; class Gammaproteobacteria; order Moraxellales; family Moraxellaceae; genus Acinetobacter; species Acinetobacter pittii. Next base: position 1,741,485 of record NZ_CP139286.1, on the reverse strand, counting down.
GTTGAGCTAAGTGATTATTTAGTCCGTAACGTTGTCGAAGAATTAAAACGTGTTGAAGGTGTAGGTAAAGTTCAATCTTTCGGTGCTGAAAAAGCCATGCGCATTTGGGTTGACCCAAATAAACTGGTGTCTTATGGCCTGTCGATTAGTGATGTCAATAATGCGATTCGCGAAAATAATGTCGAGATTGCACCAGGTCGACTCGGTGACCTACCTGCTGTCAAAGGACAATTGATCTCGATTCCTTTATCTGCCGAAGGTCAATTGGGTGATGTTGAACAATTTAAAAATATTAGTCTCAAGAGTAAAACCAGTGGTAGTGTCATTAAACTATCTGATGTTGCCAATGTGGAGATGGGTTCACAAGCCTATAACTTTGCTATTTTAGAAAATGGTAAACCTGCAACGGCGGCAGCAATCCAACTTAGTCCTGGCGCAAATGCTGTAAAAACGGCTGAAGGTGTCAGAGCCAAAATTGAAGAATTAAAAGTCAATTTACCTGAAGGCATGCAATTTAGTATCCCTTACGATACTGCTCCATTTGTCAAAATATCGATTGAAAAGGTAATTCACACATTACTTGAAGCCATGGTTTTAGTTTTCATTGTGATGTACCTGTTTCTTCATAATGTCCGTTATACGCTTATTCCGGCAATTGTTGCCCCTATTGCATTGCTAGGAACATTCTCTGTGATGTTGCTTGCAGGGTTCTCGATTAATGTGCTCACCATGTTTGGTATGGTGCTCGCCATCGGTATTATTGTCGATGATGCCATTGTGGTCGTAGAGAATGTCGAAAGGATTATGGCAACTGAAGGTCTACATCCAAAAGAAGCAACGTCCAAGGCCATGAAAGAAATCACCAGTCCAATTATTGGGATTACCTTGGTACTTGCAGCCGTATTTTTACCAATGGCTTTTGCCAGTGGCTCAGTTGGCATTATTTATCAACAATTTACCTTAACCATGTCGGTGTCTATTCTGTTCTCGGCATTATTGGCATTGATCTTGACTCCGGCGCTGTGTGCCACCATTTTAAAACCGATTGATGGGCATCATCAAAAGAAAGGTTTCTTTGCTTGGTTTGATCGTAGCTTTGACAAAGTCACTAAAAAGTATGAGTTAATCTTACTGAAAGTGATCAAGCATAGTATTCCAATGATGGCGATCTTTATAGTCATTACAGGTCTCACCTTTGCAGGCATGAAATACTGGCCAACAGCTTTTATGCCAGAAGAAGATCAGGGCTGGTTTCTTACCACCTTCCAGTTGCCTTCCGATGCTACAGCTGAAAGAACACGAGGTGTGGTGAATGAGTTTGAAAACAGTTTAAAAGACAACCCGAACGTGAAAAGCAATACCACGATTATGGGCTGGGGCTTTAGTGGCGCAGGCCAAAACGTGGGGATGGCTTTTACCACACTCAAAGATTTTAAAGAGCGTACTTCATCGGCAAGCGAAATCACCAGCGCTGTCAATGAAACAATGGCACATAGTAAAGAAGGTTCATCTATGGCCGTTCTACCTCCAGCCATTGATGAGTTAGGCACGTTCTCTGGTTTTAGTCTTCGATTACAAGATCGGGCGAACTTAGGTATGCCTGCACTACTTGCTGCCCAAGATCAATTAATGGCAATGGCAGCCAAAAACCAGAAGTTTTATATGGTTTGGAATGAGGGTTTACCTCAAGGAGACAATATTTCTTTAAAAATTGACCGACATAAATTAAATGCACTCGGTGTTAAATTTGTCGACGTGTCAGACATCATCTCAACGTCAATGGGTTCAATGTATATCAATGACTTTCCAAACCAAGGTCGTATGCAGCAAGTGATTGTGCAAGTTGAAGCAAAATCACGTATGAAATTGCAAGATATTTTGAATCTTAAAGTGATGGGTGCAAGTGGCCAATTGGTTTCTTTATCGGAAGTTGTGACACCTCAATGGAACAAAGCACCACAACAATACAACCGCTACAACGGACGTCCATCTTTGAGTATTGCGGGTATTCCTAACTTCGATACTTCATCTGGTGATGCAATGCGTGAAATGGAACAACTCATCGCAAAATTACCAAAAGGAATTGGCTATGAATGGACTGGTATTTCTCTTCAAGAGAAACAATCAGAATCACAAATGGCATTCTTGCTTGGTTTGTCGATGCTCGTTGTATTCCTCGTACTTGCAGCTCTTTATGAAAGCTGGTCAATTCCGCTATCGGTTATGCTGGTTGTGCCATTAGGTATTTTTGGAGCGATCATTGCCATTATGACCAAAGGGCTGATGAACGATGTGTTTTTCAAAATTGGCCTAATTACGATTATCGGTCTTTCCGCCAAGAATGCGATTTTGATTGTTGAATTCGCCAAGATGCTCAAAGAAGAAGGAATGAGTTTAGTTGAAGCTACTGTTGCCGCAGCCAAACTCCGCTTACGTCCTATTCTGATGACTTCTCTTGCCTTTACTTGTGGTGTGGTGCCTTTAGTGATTGCATCAGGGGCTAGTTCTGAAACACAACATGCGCTCGGAACTGGTGTGTTTGGCGGCATGATTTCAGCAACCATCCTAGCAATTTTCTTTGTACCGGTATTCTTCATCTTTGTACTAGGCGCAGCCGAAAAACTGTTTTCTTCCAAACAGAAAGTTAAATCTTAAATGAAATAAAGCAAGGGAAATTAACCTGTTTCCCTTGCTCCTCTTATGCCTAAATTTATTTTATTATTTGGAGAAAAGCATGTCTAAGTCGGCTGTTTTATCTCGTGGATTTATGATTTCCACCCTCTCGATTACGTTAACTGCATGTATAAGCATGCAATCACCTCAACCCACTGCTAAGTCTAATATTCCACAAAATTTCACCGAAACTTATGCAGGTCCTTCAATTGCTGAACAAGGATATAAAGCCTTTTTTTCCGATCCTCGTTTATTAGAAGTTATTGAAATAAGTTTGAATAATAATCGCGACTTACGTACAGCAGCGTTAAATATTGAGCGTGCCCAGCAGCAATACCAAATTACCAAATACGACCAACTTCCGACGATTGGTGCGACAGCAAATGCCATTAGGCAAGTTAACCCTTCGGTAAACCCTAACAACCCTTACTCTACGTTTCAGGTGGGTTTAGGAGTAACGGCGTATGAACTTGATTTTTGGGGACGCGTTCAAAGTCTCAAAGATGCAGCATTAAATAATTACTTAGCAACACAAAGTGCTAAAGACTCAACTCAAATTAGTTTGGTGAGCCAAGTTGCACAAGCTTGGTTAAATTATTCTTTTGCTACAGCAAACTTAAATCTTGCGCAGCAAACTTTAAAAGCTCAACTTGATTCGTACAATCTGAATCAAAAGCGTTTTAATGTCGGGATTGATAGCGAAATACCTTTACGCCAAGCCCAAATTTCGGTCGAAACAGCACGTAATGATGTCGCAAACTACAAAACTCAAGTTTCACAAGCACAGAACTTGTTAAATCTTTTGGCCGGACAAGCGATTCCGTCAAACCTGCTTCCAACTCAGTCGGTTAAAACAATTACTCAAGAAAAGAATTTCTCAACTGGTTTAAGTAGCGATTTACTACAAAACCGTCCAGACCTGAAAGTCGCTGAATATCAGCTTCGTGCAGCGGGTGCCAACATCGGTGCGGCAAAAGCTCGTATGTTTCCGACCATTACACTTACGGGTTCAGCTGGATATGCATCGACTGAACTCAAAGATTTATTTAAATCTGGCGGGTTTGCATGGTCAGTTGGCCCTAGCATAGACCTGCCTATTTTTGATTGGGGAATGCGTAAAGCCAATATTAAGGTTTCAGAAATTGACCAAAAAATTGCGCTTTCTGAATATGAAAAAGCGATTCAGGCTTCTTTCCGTGAAGTTAACGATGCCTTAGCTGCCCATGCTCATATTGAAGAACGCTTAAGTGCCCAGCGCCGTTTAGTGTCTGCAACCGATACCACTTATAAACTCTCTACAGCCCGCTTTAGAGCCGGAATTGATAGTTATTTGACTGTTTTGGATGCCCAGCGTTCTGCATATGCGGCTCAACAAGGTCTACTGGTTCTCGAACAAACCAAATTAAATAATCAAATTGAAATCTATAAAGCCTTGGGTGGAGGGTTAAATAAATAACCCATTCTTCATAAACCTTTTAAAGGCTAATTTGCACCCGTCATTAGCCTTTAAATTTTATGTTTTTCTAAAAGATAAGAAATAGGTACTGTGAATTGGATAATTAGCTTAGCCCATTTAAAATCATTAATACCGTTTGCTCCATTTGCTTTTGTCTCTGTTGATCAGTGACGCCTTGAATACTAAACGCCCAATAAGCTTCAAATAAACAAACAATGACATAGGTCGCTGAGCTAATCGCCTCTGGTGTCGCTTTTGGATATTCTTGTGCCAATTGATTTTCAAAATCTGGAAGCCAGTGCTTTGTCCAAAGTGTATGGAGCATTTGCTGGATAAATGGATTTCTCGCACTTTGAGCCACCAACTCAAACCAAACTATTAAATCATCTTGAGTCCGATACACTTCAGGTGTGAACATCATGGTGATTCGCTCGCTCAATGGTTTTCCACTAAAACGATGAATAATTTCAGTGCCCATTTTTGAAATGTAATGTTCAATGAAAGCGTTCATTAAATCTGAACGTGACGAAAAATAATGATGTACGAGAGTACGTTGCATGCCTGAAGCTTCCGCTACTTTGGCAAAAGTAATTCCTTCTAACCCTTCTTTCGCCACAACTGAAACAGCAGCTTGAAGAATTTCATAAGACCTTTCTTGAGCTTTACTTGGGCGCCCTATTTTGTTTTCCATCATCGTCATAAATAAAAAATTGTTTACTAATTCATCATAGCATATTATTTTACTGACATGACAGTCAATTAATTACAAGGAAGTCATATTATGAAAATTCTTGGCCTTGATGCGGGTAGCCAAACGGAAGCTACTACCTCAAAAATCTTAACGAACAGTGAAATGACACATGCTGCCATTTTGGAAATTGTAAATATCTTTGGGTTGGTCGCTTGTATCGTTCTAGCGCTTGCTGGCTGGATCTACGGCGCGAAATTTCTTAAGAAAAAGAATTTTTTGCTTGGTTTAGAATGGTGGATTGTTGCATTTTCGGCGACGAATTTTGTCTCTTACATGCTGACAGCTTCGAATGTTAATTTTTCAATTACCATGTTTCTCGATTCATTCTCGCGTAGTTTCGGCATGCCGGTTATTGCTGTAATTGGTTTGATGGCATTGACTCATAATTACAAACCGTCCGCTTTTAAGGAAGTCATGCTGTTCGTATTGGCATTCGCCGGCACTTTCGTGGTTTTTCTAGCAGATTTTTTTCAAGAAATACGTCCGTATTTTTACGTCATCACGTGGAGCATTCTTGTGATGTATCTGTTCTATTTCATTGTTTGCTTGGTACGTGCGGGAGAGTTTTTTCATGCATTGGCCACCACAATAACCGCTGTAGTGAGTTTAGCAGTAGCCATTGTATATGACTTTTTCCCGATCCCTGGCGACGATACTCATATGATTTTCATGACTTGGGCTTTCGTGACATGGGGCTATGCCATCATTCAGTTGTATTACGCCTATGAAGCCTTAGAACGCGCACAGAAAGTTTCTATTGGATCTTTTATTCCAGCCCGCCAGTAAAACGCACTAAGGGCATTGTTTTTAAAAAGATTAAAGACGATGTCTAGAACTGTAAAATAATACAGAAGGATAGCGAATGAATTATTCAAATAAACAAGTGATGAGTGACAACCCTGAATCTATGCCATTTCGTCTTTTAGGTGGCTGGATAGAACAGCCTAGCAACCTTCAACCTGAGTTGGTGGGTTCGGTCAACGCAGATGTCATTGTGGTTGGTGCTGGTTTTGCCGGGTTGTCTACAGCTCTTGAACTCACTGCACGAGGTGCAAAAGTCATCGTACTTGAGCAAGAGTTCGGTGGTTTCGGTGCCAGCGGCCGTAATGCGGGTTATCTGCTTGGTAGTATGGGAATTGAATTCGAAGTGTTCGCCAAGCGCCTCGGCGTTGAACGTGCAAAGCAGTTTGTCAATTTCTACGATGAGGGCGTGACCTATGTTGAAAAACGTCTAGCCGAGTTAGGCATCGATTGTGATTACAACCCTTCTGGGATTATACGCGCTGTTATAGATCCTTCGCAGGAAAAATGGCTACGCCGCAGTATGAGAGTTGGTGAAGAATTAGGTTCCCATACTCGCTTTGTAGATCAAGCCGAAATGCGTGCTCGTGGAATTCCACCAGCTTTTCTGTTTGGTAGCGAACAGCGCGGCGGCACGCTAAACCCCGGTAAATACGTGAGTGGTTTACGCCGTGCAGCCATTCAGGCAGGTGTTAAAATTTATGAAAAAACACCATTGCTCTCTTATAGCGAAGGATCAATCATTACCTGCAAAACCGCTCGCGGTAGTGCCAGCGCACCCATCATGGTGTTAACCACAAATGCTTTCACACCTCAGTTGGGATTGCTGCGTGATAAAGTTGCTCCGATACGGGTTTCGGCAATTGAGACCCAACAATTAACTCCAAAGCAATTGGAGTCTCTGGGTTGGCCTGGCCGAGAAGGTATTATTACACCGCATCTCATGATGGAAAGCCATCGACTGACTGCACACAACACAATGGTGTTGACAGTTAAGAAGTTGAATTATGTTTACGGTTCAAAAACTCCGAACGTACCAGATCACGACGCCTATGCGGCACTCGCACAGACCTTACGTGAACGTCACCCAACCTTAAAAGGTCTTGGTATTAAGCACTGTTGGAGTGGATATGTTAGCGTGGCTTATGACTTTTTGCCTGTGGTTGGATCAACTGGACCACATCAAAATATTATCTATGCAGCTGGCTGTACGGGACATGGGCTTGCGACTCAGTCGCTCATGGGACAACTTCTTGCCGAGAAAATTAAAGGAGTAGAAAATCCTATTCTGAAAAACTTATACCACAAGACCCCTTCTACGCTACCTGAACCACTCCAGTGGTGCGTATTTAAAACAGGTTTCAAAGCAGCAGCATTCTATGACCGTCTAACTGACCGCAAAGCGCTTGCAGCTAAAAAGGATTTATAGAGCTAAGCATTTTTTAGTGCGGTAAATAATCAATGGACTACATGGTTGTAGTCCATTTTAAACTCGGACCATTTCTATATCTCTTTACTGCATTACCCCATATGGTAAATACCGACATGTCACCACCAGAGATTTAGGCTAGGCAAAGAAAAGACATATAAGTTTAATATTTAAACTATTTACTTAATAAACATATACATCCTTTTCACAAATTTTGTTTTACCTTTAGCCTAAATCTTTAACTTCAAGTGATTACACATGACTAAAAGAACAATAAATATTTATGGAGCAAGACAAAATAATCTTAAAAATATTTCATTAAAAATTCCTAAACACCAAATTGTCGCCTTTACCGGAGTTTCAGGTTCAGGGAAGTCTTCTTTAGTATTTGAAACGATTGGCGCGGAGGCACAAAGACAAATCAACGAAACTCAAGACAGTTTTGTGCGTAATCGTTTACAGCATTTTGGGGTCGCTGATGTCGATAAAATTGAGAATTTAAATGTACCTGTCATTATTAATCAAAAGCCTTTAACAGGTAACATCCGCTCAACAGTGGCAACAATTACAGATATTTATGCCAATCTTCGCTTATTATTTTCACGTATGGGTGAACCTTTTGTTGGATATTCCAACGTTTTTTCTTTTAATCACCCCAATGGCATGTGCCCGCAATGCGAAGGTATTGGGCTAGAGCAAACAATTGATATCTATAAAATATTAGATTTAGATAAATCCTTAAATGAAGAAGGTGCTATAGACTTTCCTACTTATCAACCTACAGCATGGCGTTGGACACGATATGCAGATTCAGGTTATTTCGATTTAGATAAAAAATTAAAAGATTATAGTGAAAAAGAATGGGAATTGTTTTTGTATGCTCCTCAGCACAAGCCTTTAAACCCAACAAGTAAATGGAGAAAAACGGCACTATATGAAGGATTAGTGACCCGCTTTGAACGTAACTTTTTAAAAGGCGAAGCGCAGGAAAGAAATCGCTATCGAAATAAACTTGAGCAAATTATTACCACCAAAGAATGCTCCCTATGTAAGGGACAACGGCTTAATCAAAAATCTTTATCCTGTAAGATTAACGGTAAAAATATTGCGGAATGTACCGCTCTATCTGTTTCAATGCTTTTAGAGTTTATCGAATCGATAAAAAGTGAAAAATTTGAAACCGTTTTGCATGAAATCATTCATAAACTGACTAATTTAAATCTCGTTGGACTTAGCTATTTAAACCTTAACCGTGTGAGCAATACGTTGTCAGGAGGTGAATCACAGCGAATCAAAATGGTTAAACATTTGGGCAATAGTCTGGTTGACTTACTCTATATTTTTGATGAACCAAGCATCGGCCTTCACCCCAAAGATTTAGATAATATTATTAAAATTATTCAAAAGATTAGAGATAAAGGAAATAGCGTTTTACTGGTTGAACATGACCCTGATCTGATTAGAACAGCGGATCATGTTATTGATATGGGGCCTCTTTCAGGCACCAACGGCGGTGAAATTATTTACCAAGGAACTTTCGAAGAATTAAAAAATTCATCAGGTTTAACAGGCGAGTTTTTTAGACGGCCAAATACCTATAAAAAAACACCACGTATAGGCAAAGAATGGATTTCAATTAAAAATGCTCATTTATTCAATTTAAAAAATATAGATGTCGACATACCTAAGAACTGTTTAACCGTGATTACAGGAGTGGCTGGTTCAGGAAAAAGCACATTGATCAGTAAAGTATTACCCCAACAATATCCTGAAACAAAAGTCATTAATCAATCTGCAATTACTGCCAGCATTCGGTCCAATTTACTGACCTATCTCGACCTTCTTGATCCGATTCGCCATCTATTTGCAAAAGCCAATAAAGTAAGCGCCAAGCTGTTTAGCTTTAATAGCGAAGGTGCGTGCCCTCAATGTAAAGGCGCAGGTATCGAAAGGATTGAACTCGCATTTTTAGATGATGTTGAAATGACATGTGATGTTTGTCATGGCTCAGGATATGCGCCTGAAGTATTAAAGTATCTTTATAAAGGTAAAAATATTGCTGAAATTTTAAAAATGACGGTTGCAGAAGCAAGTCAATTTTTTGAAGATCAAACTTTACAGCAACAATTTAACGCTCTGGTCAGCTTGGGGCTAGATTATATTGCAATCGGCCAACGCTTAAATACATTTTCGGGTGGTGAGCGTCAAAGATTAAAACTCACAAAACAAATCAATGAAACAGATAATATTTTTGTATTAGATGAGCCGAGTACGGGCCTACATCCTTCTGATACTGAAAAATTAATTAGTTTATTAAATAACTTAGTTGATAAAGGCAACACAGTCATTGTGATCGAACATAACTTAGACATCATGAGTCAAGCCGACTGGATTATTGATATTGGTCCATTGGCGGGTGACAAAGGTGGTGAACTAGTGTTCTCAGGAACTGTTAAGGGTTTGCTTTCAGCAGAAAAATCTTTAACTGGCCACTATTTGAAAAAATATCTAGAGCTGTAGTAATTTGATTGACCAGCTTGGCACAATCAAGTTTTAAATGTGAGAGTCTTTTAGACTCTCATATCCCTAATCATAGTAAAAAAACTCAACCAACTATTCACGCTCATTCACTTTTAGGTAGCATTATGTTCGATACTTTGCCTGAATCATCAGCATGATAATAACGAACAACGAAGGTATTGCAGCAATCACAAATAAATGAGTAATGACCAGAAATTGAGAAAGATAGCCACCAAATAACGGACCGATGACCGAACCCAAACGGGCAATTCCAATACTCCAGCCCACCCCAGTGGTACGAAGTGAAACTGGATAATAACTCGCAGACAGCGCATTAATAGCAGGTTGTCCGCCAACAATTGCAAAGCCAGCAATGAAAATAATGATAAATAATAAAACAATATGGCTAACAGCATAGCCAATTAAAGCAACACTCATCACTGCAACTAAAAAAACAGGAATTAATACTTTATAAAATCCAGTCTTATCGATTTTAAGGCCCATTACAACACTACCAATCGTACCGCCTAATTGTAGAGTTGAGCCGATCATCAATGCCTGATTTAATGAGAGTCCAGACTCTTTGGCCAAAGTTGGTAGCCAGTTCGCCAGAAAATAGAGGCTAATCATATTTAAAATACTAATGATCCAGATGGAATAGGTAAAAAACGCGCGCTTATTTTTAAATAACTCAAGCGGTGATTTTTTAACCTGAACTTCAGTAGTATTAATGATTTTCATCTCTGAGTTGAATGTTAACGCAGGATAAAATTTCTTTAACCAAAACAAAATTTTGGGAGTATTTTTGCTATTTTCACTTAAAAAATATAAAGACTCTGGCAACTTAAAGAACGTGATAAAGAAAATAATTAAAGGAACAATACCGCCAAAATAGAAAATCGCCTGCCATCCTCCCCAAGGAACTAATAAGGCTGATATGCCTCCTCCCAACATTGCCCCCACCGTATAGCCACAAGAAATGACCATCATGGTGAAAATACGAGATTTATATGGAACAATTTCGGAGCTATAAGCCATGACATTTGGCATGATACCTCCTAAAAAAATTCCTGTAACAAAGCGGATTGCAGTCAATTGCTCAATACTGCCGACATGTGGTGTTACCAGCATCAATATGGAGAACATAAAGGTTGAGATCAGTAGTATTGGACGGCGGCCAAAACGGTCAGAAAGAGAACTTAATAAAAATGATCCGACAAACAAACCAAATAAGCTGGCGCTAAACACAACGCCTAACATGGTTTTATGTACGCCCCATTCTTCTATAATCATTGGGGCTGCGTAAGCCATGGACTGAATGTCATACCCATCCATAATCATTAGTAATAAACAGGTGAATAAAATAAATTTCTGATATCGTCCAACTTTCTGCTGATTGATCAAATCACTTAATGCAACTTCTCTCATGGTCATCCTTTCTCCATGTTGCGCTTTCAATTATTTTCATTCTAATTACGCTATTCATAATCAATTTATGTATAGCGTAAAATAAAATAACAATATTCTCCCCCAAAAGTCAAAAGATTAACTTTTTCGGTTGATCACACAGCGCTTATGTCTACTTATCACACCATATTTTTAAATTATTATTTTAATTCAACTACTTGGTTTAAAAAACTGCTCTAGCATGACATCTCTTTCTTCCAAAATATTGGAACTTAGAAATTGCATCTCTCAAATCCTGACTTAGAAATATCAATATCAGAATTATTATTCTTAACAGTACCTTTACTTAGAATTATCTCTTATTAAAATTTTCCTTTAACGCATTGATTAAGATATTTAATAACGGCGCTTGCTCACGTCTATGAGGATAATACAGGTGATAAGGTTCATAGCTATGTCGCCAGTCCTTTAGTGTTTCTTCTAACTCACCACTTTCAATATAAGGTTGAACCATATCAATAGGTAGATAAGCGATTCCTACACCACTTCTTGCTGCTTGAAGCACTGGAGATAGAGTTGTAAAAATAACTTTAGCGTTAACGGTAACTGTCTGAGTTTTACCTTGTTTAGTAAATTGCCAACGATAGAGTTCACCATGCGTGGGTAATCTTAAATTAATACACTGATGTTCAACTAAATCTTTTGGTTGCTTAGGGTGACCATAACGAACCAAATATTCTTTGGTGGCAACCGTTAGCATTTGTATTGGCTCACTCACTTGTAAAGCGATCATATCTTTAGAAACCAAACCGCCTCTTCGAAGTCCTGCATCAAAACGCTCTTCTACAATATCGACAAGACCATAGTCAGAGATGATTTCTACTGAAACTTTAGGAAATTGTTGGATGACTTTTTCAACTGCTGGCCATATAACACTTTGGATTCCATATTCATCTGCACTGATACGCAATGTTCCCGCTGGATCATTTTTTAAAGCACTAATTTGATTTATGCCATGTTCTATTTCTTGTATTGCAGGTTGAAGCAAATTGAGTAGATATTCCCCCGCTTCTGTAGGCGCTACGCTTCTTGTGGTTCGTGATAATAGTTTTATACCAATTCGGTCTTCTAAATTGCGGAGGGTTTGGCTAATGGCTGACTGTGACGTTCTGAGTTTTGCGGCTGCACGGGTAAAGCTCCGCTCTTGAGCAACGACCATAAAAGTATGCAAATCATTTAAATTTTCTTTCATTATTTATAAGTATTCAATATAAGTGCTATCTAATTATAGTGGATTATCATAATAAATCACTACGGGTATATTGATTTCATCGACCTAGTTTCTCTTTCGGAGATAAGATGATGAAAACTGTAACCTTCAAAAATAAAAACATTGATGTTTCTGCAACTATTCGTTTTCCAAAAGATTTTGATGAAAACAAAAAATATGCAGCAATTGTTTGTGCTCACCCCATTAGTAGTTGTAAAGAACAGACTGCTGGCAGCATCTATGGTGAAAAACTGACTGAAGCTGGTTTTATAACTTTAGCGTTTGATGCATCGTATCAAGGTGCTAGCGGTGGTGAACCGCGCTTTCTTGAAGACCCTGCAACACGTGTTGAAGATTTCCGCTGCGCGGCCGACTATTTAACAACGCTTGCTTATGTCGATGAAAACCGTATTGGTGTATTAGGTGTATGTGGTGGCGGTGGTTATGCTGTCAATGCGGCTATGACTGAACGCCGTTTTAAAGCGGTGGCGACTGTTGTAGGCGCAAATTATGGTCGTCTCATGCGTGAAGGCGATCAAACACCTGATGCAGCCATTAAAACTTTAGAAGCCATTGCTGCACAGCGAACTGCCGAAGCGCGTGGTGCTGAACCCTTTATTACCCAGTACATTCCAAACTCACAACAAGAGCGTGAACAAGCTGGAATCAATGATATTGATATTAAAGAAGCGATTGATTACTACAAAACCCCGCGTGGTCACGCAGAAGGTTCACCAAATAAACTTCGCTTTTCAAGCTTAGCCGCTGCAGTTGGGTTCGATGCATTTCATTTGGCAGAGCACCTACTCACCCAACCATTACAAATTGTGATTGGTGAAATTCCGGGCGGCTTCGGTTCTTATCGTGATGGTTATGAACTATTTAGCAAAGCCGCTTCTAAAGATAAAAACCTTTTTGTGGTTAAAGATGCAAGCCATTATGACTTATATGATCAACCTGAACCTGTTGCTCAAGCTTTAGAAAAAATTATTCCGTTCTTTCAAAAACATCTATAAGTCATATATTGGAAAGTTTCTTAATCGGGGAACTTTCCAAACAGATATGCTTTATTAGATTGATTGTAAATGATCTAGTTATTCATCAGCCTATACTACATTACATTCCTGTTAATCATTTTTTGTAGATCATCGACTGTTAATGTTTTATCTCTTCTTCTATGAATAACTGCATGACAGTTTGCGCATAATGGGACTAGATCTGTCTCAGGATTTACTACTTTTTCGCCTACTGAAAAAAGCGGCTCTATATGATGGATATGAATAAATCCTTTCGCATACTCACCATAAAACTCTTCAAAATTAAAGCCACATGCAACACACGTATAACCATGAATTAAAATTGCTTGTTTTCTAAGCTTTTGATCTCTTTCATACTTAGTAGTAATTTGTAGAGTTGGTTTGCCTTCTACCCCAGATTCAAAACTTTGGCTATCCTCATTAGATAATAGTGTTTTTGTTTCTGAAATAGGTCCTAAATTCGCCAGGTTTTTAATTGCATTGTAAGTATCATCATCAATCTTTCGTACACCATCTCTCCAATAATTCTTTTCCTTATTTTTAGGAATTTTTTCTAAATATTCATTGTTTATTTGAAAATCAACAGCTTGAATAAAAGGTCTAAAATTAATAATTTCCGCTAAGAGTTCTTTGTCGTTATTGATAGAAATAACATCTCCTACCTCAGCGATCCCAAAGTAATGAGGAAACTTACTTAGTCGACGAGGTTCAAAATTTTTATCTTTCATCCTGCCTTTGTAATAAATAACTTTTTCACCAGTTAAGAGTAAGTCCTTATATCTTTTAGGAAAATGATAAACCTCACCGGTTAAATCATCCCATTGGGAAATATCATTTTCTACAATAACTGTTGGCATCTTTATTCCTAACTAACTCAATTTAAAATATTAAAAAAGATGTCAAAATGATCTACGGTCTAAAAATGCATTTTAAACTTATTTTGTTTATTAAGTTAATAATCATCTATGAAAAATTTAATAATTAATCATAAAGTTAGCTTTAATTGAACGTAAATTAGCTAAAATACTTGGTAATCTACACTATTTAGATTCTAAATTTTTCAATAGCTTATTCATTTCTGCAAAAAAATATTTCTGTTGGCATTAATCTAATAAATAAAATTATAATGATCCACTCATTATTTGAGAGTTATAAAATGAGCTTAAACAATATTAAAGAATTAAAAGAAGTTGATAACATTCAAGAAGTTAATTTACTATTGAACCAAGGATGGGTTTTGCTTTCGATTCTTGAATCAAAGGATAGAAATGTATATGTAGTAGGTCTAGATAGATGGAAAAAATTTGATGCAGATTACCCTGTAGATCAAGAAGCATGGAATGAATTTTTCCCTAAAAATCCTGTTCACGAATGATATTTCATTAAAATCACCAATAATATGATGACTAAAGTTTATAAAGTTAAATCTTTTAATAAAAAATTAGTCATCAAATATTAGTTATTTAACTATAAACGGCGTGTTGGTTTCTCCGAAAATCCAAGATATGAAATCTGAAGTATCGAGTCAAAGAAGATTTTGCTTATTTGTGACTGAGGTAACTCTTTAACTCTTGCGTAGTTTTTAAGATCCCAGTTATTAGCAATTGCTCTTTCGCCTTGCCCTTCACAAGATGAGATAACCATATTTTGAGCATGGATTTTAGTGATTTTTCCTGATTGATATTGCTCTGTACTGTTTGCAATTGCTCTATAGATAATATTGTAAATTTGACCTACGGAAAAATTGTTAACCAAGTTCTGAAAGACAGTATATGTTTTAGTACCTGGAGAAAAATCATAACGTACACTTTCCATTTTAAACATTAAATATTGCATACTTTCATAAAATGCAATTTTTTTCCAAAACTCATAGCAAAAAATAGAATCTTCTAAAAATTCATCTGATCTCGGATACATCAAACGATGAAGCATCATTTGATAATTTCCATCCTTAGACTGAATATTAATTTTATATTTAATATAATAAATAAAATAAGTTATTGATCCATCTTCTTCCTCTTGAAATTGATCAAGATCATTTATTAAATATGGAATAATGAACCTTCTAGATAGTAAGTGTTGCAAAAGCTCAGAGGTAAACTCAAGATAAGGAGTAATAGCTATACCTTTTTGATTAACTTCTTCAATATATTCAGCATCTTCATGCAAGCACTCCCTTAATAGGCTTGCTAAGTAAATTTTATCAATTAAAGATAATTCTTCTTCACTTATAGAAGGAATTTTTTGTAGCTGTTCTAAGTAAGTAATTTTTTTATTATTTAAACTTTCTTGCTTGCGTTTCTTTTCCAACTCTTCAAGCTTTACTTTTTCTCTACATTTGAGACATGTACAGGCTCGATTTTGTTGATGTTGGCATTTGGGACAAATAATATCTTTTCGACTCAACTGTTCATAGGAGCTCTTAGAATTAAGCTTTGTAATCATTGGAAGATTACAAAACTCGCATTCGCTATTTATCTTTACTGGCGGAAATAATGAAACAAGCTTAGAGCTGAGGACAGCTATATTATAGTGCTGGATAAGCTCACTTACTTTTATACCACTGTAGTAATCATTAACTAAGTTCGTTATTTCTTCTGGTGTTAAATGAGATAAAGCAGAGTTAATCTCACTGAATTCAAAATTTTCTTTGTCAAACATCATGCTATTCTGTTTTATAACTGTGTAAATATTTTAATAATTATATTTGATTTTTTTAAAGTTTATTAATTTTATTTAGCAGCTCAAAAGCCCACTTTTCAAGAGCGGGCTCTTTTTACGATTAATTTAATAGTATTGAATTATATTTCTCGGGTAATAGACCATATTCACCCCACTCAAGATTTTCAACACAAAGGCCGATACCATTGACCGTAATTTTCCCCCAAAAGAGAACAATTCGACCTGCAGAATTATCATTAATTCCGTGTTTCTTTTGAACTCCATTTAAGTCTTTAAGATAAAAATCTTTAATTGCTGGATTAGAAACTAATCTTGTCATCCTTACATTACTATCTGAACCAGCACCGGCTACATGTGAGCTTCTAATCACACCAAAATATAATTTGGGTTCATCATCTTCTTCAATAACATCTTCAACGTTATGAAGTAATTCATTTAGTAGAATTGCTACATTTGAATTTGGCATATAAAAGTATTTATAGTAATTTTCATCAAATTTTCTACAAATACCTGCTACTGTAGTAATTTTAGTCGGTAAATTTAATGTTTCACCCGTGTGTCTTGCGATTGGAATAGCAGATACTGGACCATCCTCATCTTCTACTGCTGTTTGATCATATTCTTCTGATTCAGAATCATTTTCTACTGGAGGCTCTGATTTAAACTTATGGATAATAGCCAATTGCTTATTTTCAATTGCTTCCCTTGCTTCTTCTTCTGTTTCGTATAATTGACCTTCTGGTTTAGGCACTCTTAATCTACAGTCAACTTCACGATAAGAAGGTAAGTGTGAAAAAAAAGCTTCTCTACCATTTGTAAAAAAATCTTCTACTAAAGGCTTTCTAGTTAAGGGAGTAGAACATATTGGGCAAAAAATTTTATCTTTCATTGAAATATCAAATTCTTTAGCAATAATACTTATAGCATTTCTGCGTAAATTATCTTTGTTACCCGATTCGTAATTCCAGCCATCTAAAAATAGAGCTGATTTAATTCGATTTTCAGACATATTATTCTCTTAAAGTCATTTTGAAGTTTTACCTTCATTTATATTAAGTTAGTTACACAAACTTTAATCTGAGTAACATTGTTATGCAGATCAATGTTTCTAACTATTATTAAGTACAGCTACAAATACTATAATTTATAGATATATTAATAAACATAATATAATTCAATAACAAATAAGACAGCTACTTGACTTTGGTCTTAGATGGAACTCACCCAAACCGCAACAAAAAATACTCAAGTAATCTCTCCCGTTCATCTGGTTTGTTCGGATCTAAAAGCTGAACCATTGCTCCATCAATCACAAACAAAAACATGTGGGCATCTTGTTTTGAAGCATTTTCGTTGGTGGTTAAAAGTAACTTATAGATTTCATTAATGAGCCAGTTTCGGTAGTCAATTACAAGCTGATATGCCTTTGGATGGGTCTTCGCAATTTCAAAAATGGCTTTAAACGGCAAATGGTAAAGCCCGTCTAAGTCAGCATGTAAGAAGTAAATCTTGCGGAGCTTTTCAATCACGGTTAAGTGTTTTTCAACATAGATAATTGAAATGACCGCATGTTTAAGCCCATCTTTTTGAAAAGTTAAGCTCATTTCAATAAGACGCTCTTTTGAGTGAAAGTAGTTATAAAACGTGGCTTTTGGAATGTTTGCCGACTCAACAATTCGGTCTACGCCGACTTTATGAAAACCATATTTATTAAATAAAAACCTTGAAGTGTGAAGCACGCTTAAAGCACGAAATGGGAGATCGATATGTGGCATATTTTTACCGTTATAAAAAATTATTGTTGTATATAAATGAGATATAAAAGCCGCTGCCTTTTGGGAGAAAAAAAGGCATAGCAAAGCCGTAAGACTGTGCGCAGCACATCTCAAGTTTTAGTTGTTGCTAAGTTTTAAGTAATAACGAGTTAAAGCCTAAAAGCCTTACGGCGATCAAGCTACGTTAAATGTTTTAAGCTGTGTTGTTATAGCTTTTGGCAAAGGCAGCCAAGAAATGATGAATGTGCAAAGCCAACTCCTTATATATGGAGTTCTGCCAAGACATTAGAATTATGGTGGCAGAACGAAAGGGGTTCGCAGACTGGCTTCAAGACCCAGCACACCCGAAGGTGTCCCCCTCCGTTCCGCCATAGAGGGGGCACGAGGGTATACACACTAAAAGAATAATCTTTTAATGCTCTTGAAGAACGGTCTGCGACAACCGACTGGCAATGTAGGCCAGCCCGCAAATGGTAATCTCCAATATTTGAAGTGTCAATGTGAAATTGGCTAGAAAATATTTAAATAATTATTATTTTTCATTTAATTACATAATTAAGGAAATTCTTAAGTATTATTTACAATCTACTTTTATATCATTAAGTTAAAGTTTAAAATTTTGAAAACTTAAGGTCTGAATTGTCCTATCTCAACCAAAATGAATAAACAAAAATGAGTAACTACTGTTATTAAATGGAGTTTTTATGAGTGGCTATTCAGTATAAACTTGTGATTTAAGCGACTCATCTCACAAATTAGACCGTGTCATATACTTAAAGTAACAAGAGCAAAAAATGACTCAAAATCAAGTTAAACTCGCAGAGAAATTGTCAAAAGAATCGCATCAAGGACAAAAGTATGGTCCTCATGATTACTTTGATTACCATATTAAAGGTGTGGTCAATTCATTAATTGAGCATCAATTTTCAGAAGTTTATATTATTACAGCCCTTCTACACGATAGCGTTGAAGACACGCCTCTTACGCTAGACAAAATCGAAAGCTTATTTGGAAAAGAAGTCCGCGATGCCGTTGATGCATTAACAAAACGGGAAAGTGAAACACGCGAGGAATATTTAATTCGTTGTAGTTCGAATCCGATCGCTCGAGTCGTAAAACTTCATGACGCCGCCTTTAATGCGCATAACTCACATAAGGACAATAATCACTCACGTGTAGATTATTACCTTCAAACCATGTTAATTGTTTCAACGGCCCAAGAGAAATAAAGATCTATGCAAGAGCAAGTTTATGGATAACATCCGTAAAATTTTGCGCATTAATAACCTACGGCGAAACTCTCTTAAGATTAAATACGCCCAACCTCTAAGTATGGAATCAGGTTTTTATCAAAATGTGGTCTTGGGTCGCCTTCAAAACTAATAAATCCATGCATCCCTGTTAGGCGCTCTCCTTTATAAAACTGGTTTAACTGATAACGCGGGTCTTTATGGGAAAGCGTAAAACTCACCACACCAACGCCCTGCTGTTTTGACTTGCTATAAGCATCTTCAAGCATTTTATGATGCAAAGCCAAATCTTCGGGATGGCACATGAGGGTATGTAGCACATGGTACTGAATAGAGTCGCCGAGTTTAGGCAAACGCATGCCTTTAGTTAGCGGAGTCAACAAGTTGTAAATGGGTCTAAGCACGCCAATGGCTGAGCTGTAATGCAAAATTTTAGTTTGCTTAATCGTATGCTGATCCCATAGACCAAACATCCCCACCAGTTTTTCACATTTAAAGTAAAGTGAAAAGTCTGAGAGTTTTATTCCTGAAAAATACTGATGTCCTTGCGCCAGTTCTTCAAAGTTATAAGCTGGAATAAAGTTATAAAACTCGGCCATGTCGGCAATAAACTGATTCATTGCGGGTACATGTTTGGCTTCGGCTATACAGCTACGAATCTCTTCAAGATCACTTTGCTTAGCAGCCTGTTTTAAAAATGCTGTGATTTTTCGTTTCGCGCCCAAGTCAGTTAGACTCAATGTCTCGATAAGTCCTTCGTCATAATAATCAGGCATTCCCGTTTTTCCCGTTTGGATGGCAGCGCGCGCGGCATGGTTATCATCAAAAATAATCATTTGGCTAAAGTTAGGTGCGTGCATCGTATCTTTTACATGCTTGCCTAAAACCTTTACCAGTGATTTACCACGATAGCTATGGTCTACCCGTAAATCTCCCGCATATCTTAAATTTTGAACGGTTCGGTCGACGTAACACGGACGGTATCCGTTGCTATAACAAGCCACCTTCTTTTGACTCTCAGTGTCTTCAATCACGACGTGCAGTTTATGCCGATAGACAATGTCGGACGCCCTAAAATAACTCGGTTCACGCTGAAAGCTAATTTGTATGCCTTTGGTGGTCATCGGTACGGCAATTAACTCTCGTAAAGCCTGATCATCTGCCAAAGTTGCTTCACGGGTAATCAGCGTATTATCAGTAAGCGGTGTATTTGTTTTATTCATTATTCACCTGTTGTGCAGTTTGTACGGGAACCAAGTTATTTAAACGCCCCATTTGGTCGAGTAACTGATAGACAAACACCACTTCGTCTTGATCATTCACGGTTTTTTGGGTTTGAACATCGAGTAATTTCTGCTCGGTATTGAGCAAATCAAACGTGGTTTTAGTGCCCACATCAAACTCTTTACGTGTGTAGACAAAGGCAATAGACGCTGCTTCTATGGCATTTGCCAGTGCTTCTTTATTTTGTCGAATGGTTTGAAGCTGCGCATAGGTCGTGCGTGTTCGCTTATTTAAATCTAGTTCAAGACTTCGCGTTTTTTGGTTAGCCAAATCGATATCGGCCTGCGCTTTTTTGACATTGGCCCGATTTAAACCATCGTCATAGAGCGGTACATTAAGCTGCACCCCAACCATATAGTTATTACTTTCCGAACCAATATAGCTTGCTTCATCTTGCTTTCCGGCACGGCTGGTGAGCATCACTGTTGGCCAGAGTTCGCGTTTGGTTAAAGCGTATTGTTTCTCGGCAGCCTGCTTTTCATATTTGCTACGCATGAGAGCCGGATGGTTTTTGGTTTGTGCCAAAATTTCATCTAGGTTAGCGGGAATAGCGGGTAGTTGTTTAATCGCAACAAGGTTGTCAGGCGTTACACCCGTTACTTGGTAAAACTGTGCTTGACTTACGGTCAGGTTAGATTGAGCCTGTGTAATATCGGCTTGGCCTTGTGCGACTTGCGCCAAAACTTGAGCCAAGTCTGCACGGGTAATCATGCCCACGTCAAAACGGCGTTTCGACTCATATAAAGACCGTTGCAGATTTGCCATGGTCTTTTTTCTGAGTTCTAAAATGGCTTTCTTCTTTAATACGTCGGTATAGACCATCACGGTGTTTAAAATGGTTTCCGATCTCTGATCTGACAAACCTTGGTTTTGTGCAGAAAGCTGACTTTCGGCAACATCAATTCCTAAACGGTGTCGGCCAGAGGTATAGATCGGATAATCAGCCTGTAATTGCAAACTTCGGCCTTTACGGTTTCCTTCGGTTGGAAACAGGACGTGTGGAGGTGTATCTATTCTTTCATAGTCCAGTTGTCCGACTAAATTGACTTTGAGACCGTCACGCTGCTTGGCTTGTTCTAGCATAGCGGTAGACTGGTTCACGCTTAAACGGCTGACTTCAAGCTGACTTTCGTGCCTTAAACTGGCAGATAAAGCCTCATCTAAAGTCATAGCATGTGTATTCGACACAATCAACACGCCTAAATATAAAGCGTGTCGAAGTGTTAAAAACCGAGTATTAAATGGCTTCATCCCTTTCATAGTTGTTCCAAACTATTGAGAGTGACTTTTTTGAGTGGCTCAGGCTTGATATTGCCTTCAATAATGCCATCAAACATGACCAGTTTTTTGTAGGCATTCCAGCCATTATTGGCTTGGCGAATCTGAGGTTGGTCAAGCTGTCCTAAGTTCCGTGCAAGCTCGTAATGGAAGTTCTGACGCAAAATACTGTCGATATATTCGTTGCTAATGCTGTGGTGAATTTCACCTTCAAAAAGCACGCAATAAAATGGCTTAACCTGTTGCTGGGTATCAATCGCAAGTAAAGAAATCGCTTTCGATTCTGTTTCATTTAATTGTGACAACAACTGCTGGGCGGTTTCGGGCGCAAGTTTTTCACCGACCAGATCTACACCAAAACGGCGGCCTTGGAACTCAAAACACGGAATTTGCTCTATAAAGCCCGTAACCCGTAAGCAATCATCCAGACAGTAACGAAGCAAACCATTACCAGAGGTAATCAGCGGACTCACCACATCACCCTCTTTAAGCTGCCAAGATGGAATGATTTGACCTTGTTTATCACCTTCTAAATATTCAAATTCGTAGAAATGACTTTGATATGCCAGCGGGTATTGGTCGTTATAGGGAATCGTGACTACACCTTCGGTCGCCCATAGACCTTTGCCTTCAAACTGAACACTGGGCAATTTCTCTTTTAATTTTTCAGCCCAAGCTTTTGAACCTGCGGTATCCCAGCTCGACACCAGACTTAACTTTGGCCAGAGCTTTTTAAAGTCGATCTGTTCGCCGTTTGAACTTGCCATTAATGCTTGAGCACTTTTAGGGCTATGCGGTGCAGTGACTTCTTTTAATGAAGCCTGACGGTTGCCCCATGAACCACTTTGTAAAACATCAATGACGTCCTTTTGCAGTGACTCCAAACGTTCCAGCAATTGCAGCGCAAACGTTGGGCTCCACACCGAAATCATGGCTAAGTTACGGTTTGCGACCAAATAACAAATGGTGGCAAAGAGTGCATCATCCGCGTTGGCGGCAAATGCAACATTACTTGGAACCGCTTGAGTAAACTTAGATAAAATTCGCTTACCTACACCGAGTAGAGCACTATCATCATTTAAGTTTTTGTCTTTTAAAACTTCACGCTGGCTTTCAGGCAACCATGACACCGACCAGTAATGTGTGCCCGAACTCAACTGTGGGCATTTACGGTATAAACTTGCCATCCACGGCGCAATCGCATGGTCAAGTTCATCTAAAAATAGCTTGGTGTATGGAATAAACTTGATTTGTTCACTCGAACCACTGGTCGGCTGGAAACGCACCAGCTTACTGCTAGACAATGACAGTTTTTGTTCACGATAACGTTGAATGTCTTCTCGCCATGCGCCGTAACGTGTCGCAGGAAATGATTTTACAAACTGCTCATAGTTTTGAACTTTTTTATCTTTGGCAAAGGTCGAGTTCTGTAAAATTGAATGCAGAATTTGACGTTGCGTTGTCTCTAAAGCATTAAACTGTTTTTGAAAATTACGGTCAGTTGCATCACACCATTTTTTTAAAACTAGATGTGAACCTAAAGTGAGCCATTCATTAGATTTCATTGGATGGCCTCTCTACGTTTTGTTTTATGGGCTACACAAGCTTCAAATCTTCCCTTACTTGTAGGTTTGGTCATTAGCTTCACTGGGAAACGAGCAATGTCTTTCCAACCTAATCGACCAATACACGGTAGTTCTGTGCCTGCTTTCCATGTTGGATTCATCTGCTCAAAGAAATGAATATTTGGATTTTTCTCTCTCATTTCGGCAGTAATTGGTGCGACTTCGCCCTTTAATGGCTGATAGTCATCACCAAAATTTAAAAGGCCCGCTTCACGGTCATAGTATTCGCCAAAGAATTTCTCGCAGTAGTGCTCGACAACTTCCGAGAGATGCTGGTTTTCATCTTTAATATTTGGGTAATAGACATAATAGTTATTGGCGAGTAACAGGTAAGTCTTATAGCCTTTAGAGATCAAGAGCCAATAGAGTTCGTTAAATGGATATTTGATTCGAAGCTTAATCATCAGTTTGAGCATGGTACTTTGCAGACTACGCGTGCCCCAAAACTTTTTCAAAATAACCGTATCACCACTAAATAACACGGTGTAGTCCTTACCATTTAAGTAGAAATGCTGCACAACAACAGTAGAGAAACCGACAATCTCATCTGTTTCTGAGTCAAAAATTAAGATTGCACCGCTTTTATTTTGGAAATCATCTACGAAAATAGAAAATCTCGTATTTTCATAATACTGTTCGTAAATGGAATACATCACTTTTAATCGCTCTGTATCGATTTGTTCCTTTTCAAAATATTGCCCATAAGTCGTGTTTTTCAGGTTCAATTTTGAAATCAGTTTATACGTTGTATTAATCATAATCCTTTAACCTTCCACCTCTAATTTGCGAGTTCCCCGACCTCATCAACCGATTTTAGAAAACTCATCTCAATGTTCTTTTTCTATGAAGGGATATGTTTTGATATGCCCTATTGTTTTTCATTCTTTGAAAGCTGCTCTTTATTTCTAAATCGCTACATATTCATTTTCTTCCCCCGATCCATAAAGATGGTTAAAAAGGCGGTCACAAACATGATGATTGCGAGCATGCGTAATAAGTCATTAAAACTCGATGTCAGTGCTTGAAAATGAATGTCTCGATAAATCACACTGAGCGCGATTTGCTGTGCGTTTGATCCAACTTCCTGATATTGCGCCGTGAGCTGATCCAGCCTTTCTATAAAGATCCAGTTCTGCGGTGTCATCGACTGATTAATCTGGGTAACATGTAGTGCAGTGAGCCAATCTAATGATGAGTTAATCAGTGCCAGTCCAACCGCACCGCCGATATTGCGCATGAGGTTATAAATTCCGCTGGCATCGGCTACTTTGCTGAGTGGTAAAGTGCTCATGGCTAAATGTGAAACTACAATCAGGCAGATCATGAGGCCAATACCACGGTAAATTTGTGGCCAAAACATAAAGTCGTAATCGCTGTGAATGCTGAGGTGCGAATTGAGCCATACACCAAAACCCGCCAGAATCATTCCGACAAATACGGTTTTTCGGGTATCAAAATTTGGAATCAGCCATGCGAGGAACGGCGCAAAGCAGAACATGACAATGCCTGTCACCATCATGACATGACCAATTTGGCTACTGTTCATTTCTCGGACTTGCCCAAGAAACACGGGAATCATGTAACCCAAGCCATAGAGCGCCATACCAATCACAAAAGTTGTAATGGCACTTAAGGTAAAGTTTTTATTTTTAAATACGGATAAATCGAGCAAAGGCTTAGGCTGGGTGAAGCTTCTAGAGAAGAAAATCATGCCGCCTACAATGCAGATCATAAAAGCAATACGAACACCTGTGTCTGCAAGCCAGTCATGTCGTGCACCTTCATCAAGAAAATATTCAAGCCCACCCAAAAACATCGCCATACCAACGAGGCTAAACCAGTCCATACCTTTGATGAGTGAATAGTTCGCACGGTCGATATTTGGCCCTGAATAGATGACGGTGGCAATGATAATGCCCGGAATAATATTGATCAGGAACATCCAGTGCCATGAAAAGTTATTGGTGAGCCAGCCGCCAATGGTTGGGCCAATGGCCGGACCTAAAGTGCTGATCATGCCAAACATCACCAAAGGCAAAGAACGTTTTGCTTCAGGGAAAAGTAAGTACAACGCAGTCATTGAGGTCGGAATCATCCCCCCGCCCATAAAACCTTGAATGCCACGGAATACCAATAGACTTTCTAAGTTCCATGCCAACGCACACAGTAAAGAACTGACCGTAAAACCAATTGCACAGATGGTGTAATACACCCGTGTTGACAGCACCCGCGAGACAATACTCGACATTGGAATTGCAATAATTTCGGCAATTAAATAAACCGTTTGCACCCAAGTCACTTCGTAACGACTTGCACTCATGCCAGCTTGAACTTCGTTTAAAGAACTCGCCACAATCTGAATATCAAGAATCGCCATGAAATTGCCAAAAATCATGGCCGCAAAAATTGCCCATGCCGTCTTTGCGGGAAACATCCACTCGGCTTCAAGGTGCTTATTCATTTGTTATTACCTAAAATTTTATTATTAAGTTCTTAGGTCAACGGTAGCGCTCACCGACATTCCAGGTTTTATCAAATCAATATGCGGGCTTGAATCTATGGCAATACGCACAGGAATGCGTTGTACAACTTTGTTAAAGTTACCAGTGGCATTGTCTGGTGGCATGAGTGAAAAAGTTGCGCCAGAAGCTGGTGAAAAACTCTCAATTTTTCCGCTATAGGTCAGGCTTGGGTAAGCATCAAGTTTTAATTCAACTTTCTGACCAATATGCATTTTTTCAATTTGGGTTTCTTTGAAGTTCGCTTGTACGTACAAACTGTTTTCAGGAATGATTGCCATTAAGCGCGTTTGCGGAGAAACACGCGAGCCTTTCTGTATTGCAAGACTACCGATTTTGCCGTCTACTGGACTGACCACTTTTGACGAAGCCAGATCGACTTGATACAGATTTAAATTTGCATTGGCACTTTGAATATCTGCTAAAAGCTGCGCTCGACTAGCCTGTAAACTTCCCAATTGAGCTTCTGCTGCATTGACGGCGGCTTGTGCCTTGTTGAGTTGCGCTTGAGCTGTTAAATATTGAGACTGAATACCTTCAAAATTTTGACGAGTAATCACCCCATCTTTTAATAAATCTTGATAACGTTCAAAATCTTTTTTTAAGCGGGATAAATCTGCTTGCGCTGCCACTACACCACTATTTGCTTCCGTAATTGAAGACCGAGCAGATTTTTCATTTTGTTGTTGTACGCCAAGCGCTGCTTCTTTTAAGCTGACCACAGAACGGGCCTGATCATAGCGAGCTTGGTAATCGCGATGATCTAATACCGCTAAAGTTTCCCCTTTTTTTACCACCTGATTATCATTAATTAATAACTCAATCACTTCGCCTGAAATCTTTGGCATGACCCAAGTCACATCAGCTTGTACATAAGCATTATCAGTAGATTGATAAAATCGGTATACAAAAAAATAATATACGATACCAGCAATTAAAAGTAATAAAAGGACGCTGAAAACACCCCAAGTTATTTTCTTTCGACTTTGGAAATTAGTGTCAGTTTCTAGCTGAGCGACGTTATCCATATTCATTCCGTGTATTTGTAATATTCGATTTTTTATTTACCCCAATAAAATATTGGCGTCTTTTTTACGTAACTTTTCACTTGGTTTTATTCAATGAATCGTGACAGCGTAAAATTTGGTGCAAATTATGGTTCTTAAGCTAATTAAATATCATTGACCTCTTTGACATATATTTTTTCTCTTTGTGCCAATAGGTAGTATTTTATAAATAATATATTTAAAAATTATGTAATTTTATATTCTAACTCATTTCTACTTATAAATTTATATATAAATTGATATATAAATATTATTAATCAAACACTTAATACAACACTTAAAAATAGTAAAAAGTGCAATCGATAGCCTTCTTTGTTATACAGCTATAAAATAATATTTTTACTTTGTATAATTTAAGTAAAGTTAATTAAGATGTTTTGTAATTTAAAAAGTAGTTAGTAATACTCGTTATATCCTTATAAAATTAGAATACATATAAAATATAAATATTATGATTTCTAAAAATGAGACTAATAAAAACGACTGACTTTAATAAAACTACTAAGCTATGATTCTTACATGTATAAGTCTTTATATTAATTAAAATGATATATAAATTTTTAGATAAAACCCAAGTTTCTATTCCTTTTAAACACATTCTTAAAAAGAAAAATAAACCTAAAAAAGAGTTAAAAGTAACTCTTTTTTATTTAGGAAATAGTGATTTAAGGAGTTTTGATTATTTATTTAAAAACTTAAAAATTTCTTCCAAATGAAACCCACTCATTGAGTGGGTTTTTTATTACTAACCGTTTTGCCTGAGGTGATCTTGGAACTCTTGGTCGTGTATTTTGTTGTAATTAACAGGGTCGTAGACACATCCAGTTAAAACAACAATTACAGTAAGTACAGCAACCAACTTTTTCATTGAGACAGCCTTTCTTTTAACGCAAAAGATTTGCTTTAAGTATACTCCTAGGTGATCACTTTGATTGGACATAATTAAGGCAAACGATTGTTATTTTTAAATTATCGCCGTGCTTTAGCATATAAATTGATTTTTTAACAAAATCAAATCAAGGAAGTTATACAACTTATACCTCAGTCGCTAAATACCAATTTTTCCAAGAGCTGGTTCCCCTTGTTTCAATAGGCACAGTTGGAATCAGTTTTTCTTTTAATATTTCGGTTTGTTCAATGGCTTTAGCAAGCCTTGCTTTAACAGAGTGAATGCATTCACGGTCACCAAATTCGCAGCGGTCTAAAGTTGTACCGCCACATGGCCCGTTGGCTAAACCTTTTGGACATGTTTCAGGGCAAATATATAAAGTATCGCTTAGGCGACACTGACCACAGCTTTCACAACCCACTAGGCTATGTTTACTCAGTACTTCTGTTTTAAGTAAGAGTTTTGCGACCAAAGCATTTTCCCAAAAAGATGCCTTGAAAATAAAACGTCCGACGCCTTTAGCAATTTTTGATCCAAACATTGCTTCATGCATAACATGTAGCTGGCGATATTTAATGATTTGTTTAGAGGTCGGCTGACGTGAAAAATGCTTAATTTCAGGTGCAAACTCTTTGCCTGTGGTGACTTGCCACAGTGAATTCCAAAGCTCTTCTAAAGCTTCAAGCTTCAGATGACGATATTGCTCGACGTAGCTTTCAAGCAGCATTTGTTCTTCTGGCTTATGACAAGCAGATAAGTGAATTCCTGCAAACCCTAAATGTTTACATATCAAAATCTGTAAAGCGCAGCGTAAATAAACTCGGTTTGTATGTCCCGCCTGTTTTTCGTCTGCCAAGACTTTTAACATGTGCGGAGTAATGACAATACCTGCCACTTTATGTTTCACCATAAAATTGGCACGTGCCAAAGTCAGTGGCATCACACAAGCGAGTATTTGCTGCGAATAATCATGCTTGGTTAAAAATGATTTAGCTTGCTTTAAGGTTTCAATGTCATAGCCCAATTGGGTAATAATAAAGTCAGCACCTGCTTTAATCTTCTTATGCAGTTTTAAATATTGTGCATCACGCTCAGCTTCAACATATTTAAATGGGTTAAAAGCAACTCCAATACGAAACCCACCATGCTGCTTGGCTGCCATTACAGCATTTACAGACTCTAAGTATCGACTACGAGGCTGTCCATCTCGACCATGATGATGTTCTTTGAGTTTATCGCCTGTAAGCAATAACAAGTTTTGAATATTGGCTGACTGGGCTTGTTCTAAAAATTGCTCAAAGTCTTGTATGTCTCGGGCCTTACCTGAAAAGTGTAAGACTTTCTCTATTGAGTCGGGGTAACTTTTACTGACTTCAAGCGGCGCAATATCATGATCGGAATGTACGCGATCTGCCAATGTCATTGCAGCTGGATATCCTGCGAACTCATGTTTCACAGGATAAATCTCATGCAGTGAAGTGAGATATTCCACCAACACAAAAAACTGATTTTGCTGGAAGCAGGGAGAAACGTGTGACATAGGCAAAGTGCTGATCAAAACATGACATCAATCATAAGCGCGGCATTATAAAACAAAAGTACATCAAGATGCGCTAGTCAGAAAGCTCATTGTTTTGCTTATCTTCAGCCTCTTTATTTCTGGGTAATTCGAGTGAACGAGGAAATATAAAATCAAAAGAATCGAGTGCATAGCGGTAAAGCTGAGCTGGTCGTTTACCCACGGTTTTACTGTGGTTAGTTTCTTCAACTGCGCCCGCTTCTATCATACGGCGTCTAAACGCTTTTTTATCTAAAGATTGCCCAAGAATAATTTCATAAATGGTTTGTAACTCGGTTAGTGTAAATAACTCGGGCATTAGACTAGCTGGCAATGCGGTATAGCGAGTTTTATTGGTTAAACGCTCTAATGCTAAGCTGAGCAATTCATTGTGATCAAAAGCTAATACAAAATCTTGAGCTTTTGCTACAGGCACCCATTCGCTGTATTCAGCCAAGGCTTGTTGTTGGTAGGCATTAAAATCAATTAAAGCAAAATACAAAATAGTCACCGCCCAACCACGTGGGTCACGTTTAGCATTACCGACCGAGGCAACTTGTTCTAAGTAAGGTGAAGCAATCCCAGTTTTTTCGACTAGCTTACGATAAGCCGTGGCCATTAAGTCTTGATCATGCTTTAAATCGGCAAAGCCACCCGGTAAAGCCCATTGGTCTTTGGCTGGGAAGTTTGGTCGCTTAATCAGGAGTACCTGCAACTGTCCATTAAATACCGAGAAAATAGCCATATCTACAGTGAGTAAAGGTGCGTCATAATCTCGGCGATCATAACTGGCAAGGAATTCTTGTTCAGTTTGAATAGTCACGTTCAGCCTCTCAATAAAAACGATGAGCCGATACACACGCAACGGCTCATCTAAATTCAGTTATACGATAGATAAACGCTCACGAATTTGATCTAGAGTACACTCATATTGAAGTTTACCATTTTCAAAGACTGTTTTTAGTGCTCCGCCTTGTTCTTGTTCGGCTGTTTGCTCATCAAATAAGGTAAAACCATTTTCACTTTCTTCAATACGTAATAGACCTTTCGCAGATTTTTTTACGCCTGAGTCAGTAATCGGGTCTTTAAACAGCTCTCGACCTACACCATTCACCTGCCCCCAAGTTGCTTTTACAGCAAACCCAAAGGTATCGCGAGTTAAGTAGTTATAGGTAAAGCTGCCTATACCAAACACCAAGTTGTTTGATGCAAAACCTTTGGCTTCTAATCCTTCTAAAATACGCTGTGCGCGGTCTAAAGTAATTGAGTCACCGTAAATTAAACCGACACGTTCATTCAGTACTTTATAGCCTTGCTCAGTTGTTGTACCTCCAAACACTTCCCATAAGCATTCAACTGCACCTTTGTAGGCAGGACTGCCAACTTCGGCATCTGGGTCACCGCAAATAATTTTAACAGGGTCACCAGAGTCTGGACGGAAAACCAATTTAGCCAAACCTAAAGCATTGGGTTGTCTTGCCAAAATTTCAGATTTTAACGCCACAGTAAACTCGGTAATGACTCGCCAAAAGTCCCATGTATCAGACACAATACTAACCACACCAGACGGATAAAGCTCACAGATTAAACGCTTAAAGGTTTCTAGCTCACTGTTTTCCGTGCCCATACACATCACACTGTGTTCAGTTGCAGGTACAGATACCCCAATCACACCAGTTGCATTGTAATATTCTTCGGCGTAGTCAATAGAAGCAACCGAGTCTGTTCCAATAAAACTGGTTAAGTGACCTACGCCTGATTGCGCCGCATCATAAATGCCACTCATACCACGGCTACTAAAATCGTGTCCTTGCACAGGTACAAAATCGAGTGGTGCGCCAGTTTTAATAGCATATTTCGTTAATAAGCGTTTGTATTCATAGGCAATTGTGGCAGTAGTACAGCTTTTCCAAAGTTCAGCACTTAACACAGTTTCAATATAATTCGTTAACCAAAAAAAACGCGGTTCGGTATTAATGACGGTGAGCACAGGTACGCGCATATTGACGCGACTGCCTTCTGGCAAGGCTTTAATGCGTAATGGTAAATACCCCAAGTCGTGTAATGCTTCAATGTGATCAACAGGTACTGCGCCTTCACCTAATGAACTATCCATACGGCGTTTATAAGCAGCCACCACTTTGTCTTTAGGTTGCTTGAAAAAGCCTTCATTCCATGTATCGATTAAAAAGTGTTTGATAAAACCCTGAAGTCCAAAAAACACAATTTTATCGTCAAAGTCAGGCAGCATTTTTGCGAGTCGAGATGAACGCGGCGTAAAGTTAGCGTATACATACTCTGTGCCTGCCGGATACTGACGTCTGTGATCCGCTTTATAAAAATCAATAGCATTTAATGGGTTAAGTTTAATCGTCATCTTTATTCTCTTTATTTTGCTGCAAAAGCAATTACTGAAATTTTGTCTGATGGTTGTTGTGGAAAGCTGTCTGAGGTAAACAGTTGGTCAAGCAGTCCATCAAAAACCTCTATTCCTTTACTGAAAATACCGTGGGTCACATATAGAACGACCTTGTGACAATTAAGGCGACGGAGTTCTTTAGCAATACCAATAAAAGTTGCACCGCCATCACAAATGTCATCGGTAATGACCGCTGTTAGGCCTGATAAATCAGAAGCATGTACATGTGTACCCAAAATTTTGCCAGTCACTGGGTCGCGTTTTTTATCACACTGAACAATAGTGATGGGTTGTTTTCGCTCAACATTAAAAGCATCTGCAACCATTTGTGTACGTGCTTTTGCACCTTTATCTGGGCAAATCAATACGGTTTTTTCATCTTTTAATAATGTGCTTAGCGCTTCACTCTTTGTGATGATGTCGACTGAACTGACGTTTACAACTTCGCTAAAAGAAGTATTGGCAGCGAGCAAGACTGTTGTTACTTCACTATGGCAGTCCCAAACAGTGATTTTGCCTTGTTTGCCCGCTTTTTTGTCTACATTGATGTTGAGTAGCTTCGTCATCACATCAAGCGAGAATGCTTGACCTACTGCACAAATACGGTCCTGACGTGCATATGGAAAATACGGAATTTCTAGGTCAACAGTTAAGCCCTGATTCAGCAATATATTTTCAAGTAGTAAATAATCCATCACATCATGACTTGAGGTCATTTGTGCGCGAACGAGTACTCTGCCAGCTAGTGAAGTTAAAGTTTTCTCATCAATCTGAACATGACGCTCGCCACCAGAAAACTGCGAAAATTTCACTGGAATTTCATTTCTTGCCGCATCTAAAAGCTGGATAGCCATATCATCCTCTTTTTGTCTGATGACCTTCGATAAATATATAGTGGCACAAAGCCACTATATATTGCAAGTCTATTTTTTAAACTTTTTTCAAAGCCATTTAAGACATAAAATTGAGGGTTTTAGAGCGTTTATAAATTAGTTATTTAATAGAAATTATTATTCAAACTATTGAAAAAAATAATTAATTTACAAAAATCATGACTAGTAGAACTACTATTAAAAGTAGCGGATATAACTCTGCCCGCCATAAATCAGGTAGTTTTGAAATAAAATTTTTCTAATAAATTATAAAGATTTACTCATATGAATGGTGTCATAGGTATCGATCCATTCCCGTTGAATCACCTTAAATCCTTGTAGAGTCCAAAACTCTTCAGCCGCTGGCAAAAATGGATGGGTATGTAAATACAAGCTAGTAATCCGATTGTTTTTTGCATGGCTAAACAACATGTCACATAGCTTGGTTGCGATGCCCTTACGGCGGTATTCAGGCAATACAAACAACTTAACCACTTCTACCGTATTGGACGGCAAATTTAAATCAAAACGATGGTCATATGCCTGATATGCAATGGTGCCAATAATGCGGTTTTGGTCTTTTACCGTAATAAAGCAGCCCAATGGGTCATGAACATAATATTGCTCAAAATTTTGTAAATCTTTGGGAACTTGCCCATGATAAATTTCTGGGAATAGCTGCTGTCTTGTATAAAGCGCAAACTCTACCACAGAATCGTAGTCAGATTTTTCAACCAACTGATAATCAAACATATTTATAGCCAAGAATGATCAGGGATAACAATGGTTTTATCTTGAATCATGGCCTCATGAAACTCAACATCGTAGACACTTTTTAAAAACTTTGGATCGGTTATTCGTGTTTTTGACTCAGGCTTAACCACCTCATGTTGTCGCATAAAAAATAGATGATCTGCAAATAAAAAAGCCAAGTTAGGATCATGCATAATCGCAATCACCGTAAAATTTTGCCGCGACAACTGACGCAATTTTTTCATTAAATAAGACTGATAATAAACATCAAGATGGTTGGTTGGTTCATCAAGCAAAATAACTTTTGGGGCTTGCACTAAAATGCGGGCAATCATAACCAGTTGCCTTTCACCACCTGATAGCTCGGTATAAGGACGGTCACGCAAATGCTCAATATCTAAATCAAGCAAAGCTTGATCTACATGTTCCCAGTCTGATTTTGAAGGTCTATATCGGCTAAAAGCGGCACGCCCTGTAATCACCACATCTTTAACTAAAAATGGAAATACGGTTTTATGAAACTGCGGTAAAAAGCCGAGTAAGGCAGCCCGATCTTTTCCTTTAAAGTTTGATAGTGGTTTCCCATAGTAACGAATCAACCCATCTTTTACAGGTTCTAGGCCCGCCATCAATTTAAAAAGTGTCGATTTTCCGCAACCATTACGCCCTAAAATGACGGAAAACTGATTTTCGGGAAACTCCAAGTGAATATTTTTGAGAACCTGTTTGTGCCCATAGGCATAATTTAACTGATCAATTTGAATCATGCCCAATGAGTCCTCTGTGTTTTCATTAATAATAAGAAAAATGGCGCGCCAAGTAACATGGTAAAAATACCAATCGGTATTTCAAACGTCAGTAAAACCCGAGAAAAGTTATCAATCAACAGTAGAAAACTACCGCCTAAAATCATGTTGGCAGGAATACTGTAGCGGTGATCTGGTCCCACCAACATTCTCACAATATGCGGCATAAACAGTCCATATAAGCTAATAATGCCCGCCGCTGCCACAGATGTTGAAGTACATACGGTCACCAGCGCAATTAAAATAAGCTGCTCCCAGCGCGGGTTAACTCCAACCGCCTGCGCTTCTTCAGCACCGAGTGCCATTAAGTTTAGGCGCCAACGCATCGCAAATAATCCAGCAAGGCCAATACAAATCGGTAGCACGGCATATTGAACCTTTTGCCAAGAGGCTTGATGTAGATTACCCATGGTCCATTGCACTATTGCTTGCAGTTTAAATGGATCACTTAAATATTGAATAATCGTAAGGCCTGCTAAAAACAGCCCTGAAACAATCATGCCCGATAAAATTACCATCACTAAAGACGTCTGGCTTTCATGTTTTTGATGCGCGAATAAATACGTTAAGGCAACAGCGCACACACCAAAAACAAAGGCTGATAGATTTGGCGAAAGCCAACTTAAAGAAAGTGCTAAAGCTGCACCGAACGCCGCTCCAGATGAAATACCGAGTACATATGAGTCAACCAAGGGATTACGAAATAATGCCTGCAAGCCATTCCCCGCAGTTGCTAATGCAGCTCCCACCATAAAGGTGAGTAAGATTCTGGGCAATCTGACATTGACTAGAATGTTTTGCATCAGTCTAAATTGTTCCGCGTCAAAATATGGTGTACCGAAGACAGCTTGCACCCCCCACAGCACATAGTCCCATGCACTTAAGGTCTGAGTTGGCCCAATCAGCAACGAGATAAAAATCATGAGGAACGGTAACGGGTAAAACCAATAATATTTCAGCTTTTCCATATTCATTGCACCAACGCTTTGGCAAGCTGCTCACCATACAACTTGTTTAAAATACGCTGTTGTAAAGCACTTACTGGTAAATCAGACTGTTCAGGGTAAATACTGTGATTTAGATAAATCGCTGTAATAATAATTTTGATGGTATGTGGGTTATATATAAATGCAGGACTCAAATTAAAAACTTTTCGATTTTGTACGGCACTTAAGCCTTGTAATTCTTTTCGTTCATAAATCAGTTTGGGATCGGTATTCCAAAGCACAATATTGTCAGGGTTCCACTCAATTAATGTCTCGGGGTTTACATTAGGTTGATTGGCATTGGTCTGAACAATATTGTACGCACCCGCCAGCTCAATAAAGTCATTGGTAATTGACTCACGTCCAGAGGTAGAAAAAATACGTCCTCCTGACCATGCATAGTAAATTGATTGCTTATTTGATTGACGTGCGGTTTTGGCTGCGACCTCTGCAACAACTTCATCCGAAAAATTTAAAATTTCCTGAGCGCGCTTTTGAGCACCACTTAAAACCGCAATTTCAGATAATTCTTCTTTTACTTGCTCGTAAGTACCTGACTCCATGACATATACAGCAATGCCAAACTGCCGCAACAGGTCAATCGTTTGGGTTTGCCCACTCCCTACAATCACCAGATCTGGTTTTAACAACACAAGACTTTCAATATTGGTTGCATTAGCACCTTGTGAAGGTGTCGCAAGCTGCTTATTGGCAATGCGTTGATCTATTTTTGAATAGGCATTAAATAATAAAGGCTGGATGTATACTTCAGCTGGTATACCAATCACTTTGTGACCTTGCCCTAGCATATATAAGCCATCTAAACCCGACTCAAATAAAGAAACAATTCTTTGAGCTGGTTTGGCTACACAGACTTTTGTATTTGTACTATCAAAAACACATATCGAATGAGTTGTTAAGTTTTCTTGAGTTTTTCTATTTTGTTCAGATGAAGAGCATCCGTACAGGATGAATAAAGTGAGTATTGAAACCAGCAATCTCATTTTCGGCATCTTGCGCACAAATGTGGTGCAAAATAAAAAGACGTGTCTATTTGGTGCATTTTTCATGTGAAAAAAACACTATAAGAGAGCAAAACGGTTTGTATCATCATTTATACAACAATCAAATTAAGTATGTTAGATAAGGTCTTAGATAGTAAGCAAAAAAAACGCCAAATTTACCAAGTAATAAAAACTATTGAATGATTGGGCTAAAAAGCCTACATAAAAGCGAGTCAAATAATTTAATCATGTTTACAGCTCATTCAACATCAACAGAAATAAATCGCTATAATCCGCCCCAACACCTGATAGACACTCTTTTCTGATGCTGACTCAATCATCCTTCTGGCGTAGTCTTTACCGTTTAATTCATATTTATGCTGGTATTTTTATTGCACCATTAATCTTGTTTGCTGCAATTACTGGTTTACTCTATGCCATTACGCCTCAACTCGAACAAGCCATTTATAAAGATGTTCTATACGTTCAGCCGCTGGATCAACCGCCACATAAGCTGAGCCAGCAAATTGAAGCCGCAAAGCAAGTAATGCCTAAGTCTGCACAGGTGATTGAAGTTAGACCAGCACCAAGCGCTGGTGAGACAACACGTGTCATTTTTTCAGATCCAATACATGATTTTACGAGTGAAGCCGTTTTTATTGATCCTTTTACGCTTAAAGCCCAAGGCCATCTAGCGGTCTATGGTACGAGTGGAGTGTTGCCGTTTCGAACTACG
Organism: Acinetobacter pittii; assembly: GCF_034067285.1. Taxonomy (NCBI): domain Bacteria; kingdom Pseudomonadati; phylum Pseudomonadota; class Gammaproteobacteria; order Moraxellales; family Moraxellaceae; genus Acinetobacter; species Acinetobacter pittii. Next base: position 1,704,638 of record NZ_CP139286.1, on the reverse strand, counting down.
CTTGATCAACTGCATAGTAATTTATTGCTAGGTAAATGGGGACGCTTTTATAGTGAATTGGCAGCAAGCTGGTTAGCTATTTTGACTTTAACTGGACTATATAATTGGTTGAAACGTCGTCAAAATCTTAAAATCCGACAAACACAAAAAAATAAATTATTGAGATGGCATAGCACGCTGGGTTTAACTTTATTTCCACTCTTATTATTAATCGCCATTACGGGCCTTACATGGTCTGAATGGGCTGGAGATAATATTCGAGTTGCTCGTCAATGGCTGAACTGGCAAACCCCAACATTAGCAACTTCTCTTCAAGAAGATAATTTACCTACAGTGATGCACCATGAACATCACGAAATGCCACACAGTGAAAATCTCAATTTAAATATCGTTTCCAGTGAGTACGATAGCGCTCTTTCAATAGCTAGAGCTCATGGTATTGACGCGGCACAAATACAAATCAAACCACCGACCAGTGGAAATCAAGCTTGGACCGTAGCCGAGATTCAGCGCAAATGGCCAACTCAAGCAGACAGTATCGCCATTGATATGGAACAACACAAAGTTATCGATCAACTTGCGTTTAAAGACTATTCGCTGGTAGCAAAGCTCACCCGTTGGGGAGTTGATGCGCATATTGGGGTTTTATTTGGCTGGATAAACCAACTGGTACTGGCGCTTTACGCGCTTGCGCTGTGTATCATGATTATTTACGCATATAGAGCTGCGTTTAAAAACTCGAATTTAAAACACATGACAACTCACTTTGTTGGTCAAAGTTTATTGATTTGGAACCGCGCAACTGGGCCGCAAAAATTATGGTTAATATTGGTAGGAATCGTGTTAGGGCTAAGCTTACCTGTTTTTGGATTTAGTCTTTTAGTTACGCTATTTATCTTTGCTATGCGTAAATATATTCCTTCTAAATCATAAATTTTCATTTGTGTAAGGAGTTAGACTTAAGTTTTGTCTAACTCCTTTTTAATAAAAATCCCAAATCAAAAACAACGTGCTTTCAAACTCTTGCTTTAAAAAAAGAGTGATTAACTATTAATAATCACCTTCTCGCACTGAAGACGGATGCCTATTTAAAGCAATCACTTCAATTTTCATATAAGGATAGAGAGGTAAACCTTGTAATAGATTATGTAGTTCCTCATTACTTTCAACATCAAAAATACTAATATTGGCGTATTGTCCTGTGATTCTCCATAAGTGACGACACTTCCCTTGTCTTTGAATTTCTTGGGAATAAGCACGCTCTCTTGCTTTAATATCTTCAATTTCCTGCTCAGTTAAATGGCTAGGTAAAGTCACATCTTTTCGTACGTAAAATAACATTCATTTTTTCCTTTTAAATAACACGTTCAATAATCAAAGCAATCCCTTGACCAACACCAATACACATTGAACACAAGCCATAACGACCACCTGTTTGCTCAAGCTGGTTTAAGGCTGTGGTCACGAGGCGTGCACCTGATGCACCAAGCGGATGACCCAATGCAATCGCACCGCCGTTTGGATTTACCTTGTCAGAATCATCTGGCAAACCTAAATCACGGGTCACTGCCAAAGCCTGTGCAGCAAAGGCTTCATTCAGCTCAATTACATCCATCTGCTCTAAAGTCAGGTTGGCTTGTTTAAGTAATTTTTTAATTGCAGGTGCCGGAGCAAAGCCCATAATACGTGGTTCTACACCGACCGCTGTTGAAGCAATGATCTTGGCACGTGGTTTGAGGTTATAAGTTTGAACAGCTTCATCAGAAGCAATCAGCAGAGCTGCTGCACCATCGTTAATGCCTGAAGCATTCCCCGCCGTAACTGTACCGTCTGCTTTCACAACAGGCTTAAGCTTGCTTAAACCTTCAAGCGTGGTCGATGCACGTGGGTGCTCATCGGTATCAATCACAACAGCATCACCCTTACGCTGAGGGATTTCAACTGCCACGATTTCTTTAGAAAAAAAGCCTTTGGCTTGCGCGCTTGCGGTGCGTTGTTGGCTCACCAAGGCAAACTGGTCCTGATCTGCACGATTGACGTTAAACTGTTCAGCCACGTTTTCGGCAGTCTGGGGCATGGTATCTACACCATACAATTCTTTAAGTTTTGGGTTGATGAAACGCCAGCCCATGGTGGTGTCTTCAATCTTCTGGCTTCGGCCAAAAGCACTATCTGACTTGCCCATCACATAGGGTGCACGGCTCATGCTTTCCACACCACCTGCAATCACCAAGTTCGCTTCACCCGCTTTAATGGCACGGGCCGCAATGGCAATGGCATCGAGTGAGGAACCACACAAACGATTAATAGTCGTTGCCGGCACTTGATACGGTAAACCTGCAAGGAGAGCTGACATACGGCCGACATTACGGTTATCTTCACCGGCTTGGTTAGCACAACCGTAGATCACATCATCGACCTGTTCCCAATCTACATTCGGGTTACGCTGCATGAGTGCTTTAATCGGCACAGCACCAAGGTCATCGGCACGGACAGGTGCAAGACCACCGGCATAACGGCCGAATGGGGTACGGATGGCATCGATGATATAAGCGTTTTTCATTCTTACATTTCCATTTTGAAATCTGTTGCTGTCATTGCTACATCGTTAGACTTTCCAGCATTTGCTGGTGCTGATCATAGTTACAAAATTCGAAGTAATCATGACGGAGTCTTATTGTATTGAGTCAAATGCCAGTAGCTAATTCTTGTCACTTTTTTGAAAAAGTAACCAAAAACCTTTGTTGAACAGAGGAGGCTTCCATGCCTCCCTGTTCAACGGGCGACATCCATGTCGCCTGTCACAATAGCGAATTACGGTGAAAACCAAATTAATAAGTAAGAACCGTATTCAATGAGTTCCATTCAGTGTTTCGCGTTGGTGACATGGATGTCGCCTCGTTGCTCAGCACAACAGGGATTGTTGTGTCTGAGTAACAAAGGATTTTTGTTACTTTTTATCCTTAAAAAGTAAGGTATTACTTATACAAAAAATTTTGGCTTTAACTCGTCATCTGAAGTTATGTAAACCTTACCCTTGAGTGGCATCAATCAAAGTTGCACCCGTTAAAGCCTGTAACTCTTCAAAGCTGAGACCTTCCACTTTCTCAAGCACCTTTAAACCATCATTGGTCACGTCAATCACACAAAGATCCGTATAAATACGATCAACACACTGTTTACCCGTAACTGGATAAGTGAGCTCAGCGACAATCTTCGGCTCACCTTGCTTGGTTACATAGTCTGTAGTGATAAAGACTTTCTTGGCACCTACAGCTAAATCCATCGCACCTCCCACGGCAGGAATTGCGTCCGGTGCACCGGTGTGCCAGTTGGCCAAGTCACCATTGGCTGCAACCTGAAATGCGCCAAGCACGGCAATATCAAGGTGACCTCCACGCATCATGGCAAATGAGTCACCATGATGAAAAAAGCTGCCGCCCTCAAGCATGGTCACAAACTCTTTGCCCGCATTAATCAGTTCAGGGTCTTCTTCACCTGCCGCTGGCGGTGGGCCAAATGCCAACAGGCCATTTTCAGAATGAAGAAAAATATCTTTGTCGTTAGGTAGGTAGCTTGCAATCTTGGTCGGTAAACCAATGCCTAAGTTCACATAGGCGCCATCTGGAATATCTTGTGCCACACGCTTTGCAATCTGGTCACGGCTGAGTTTCTGGTAGCTCATGTTATTTCTCCTTATTGCTTACTGTGCGGGTGCGACTTGTACAACGTGCTGTACAAAGATACCTGGGGTGATGATGTGTTCCGGGTCTAATCCACCCAGTTCTACAACCTCAGAAACCTGAGCAATGGTGACATCAGCAGCCATCGCCATGATCGGACCAAAGTTACGTGCTGATTTACGGTAAACCAGATTGCCCCAGCGGTCGCCCTTGTAAGCCTTAATCAAGGCAAAGTCCGCCTTGATCGGATATTCAAGTACATAATCTTTCCCATCAATCTCACGGGTTTCTTTGCCTTCAGCTAAAAGTGTTCCAAAGCCTGTTGGGGTAAACACAGCCCCAAGCCCCATACCTGCTGCCTGAATACGACAAGCCAGATTACCTTGCGGCACCACTTCAAGTTCGACCTTTCCAGCACGGTACAACTCATCAAACACATAAGAGTCTGCCTGACGTGGGAAAGAACAAATCACTTTTTTAACTGAACCGGCTTTAAGCAGTTTCGCCAGACCGTAATCACCGTTACCGGCATTGTTGCTGACAATAGTTAAATCTTTAACACCCAGTTCAATCAGTCCGTCAATGAGTTCAGCGGGTTGTCCTGCGGTACCAAAACCACCAATCAGAATGGTTGCACCATCTTTAATCTGCGATAGTGCCTCGCTTAGTGAGGACTTACTTTTGTCAATCATGTGAGAAACCTTAGAGCTATAATGCATAGGAATGAGTAAAGTCGAACGCTCAATAACGTTCGACTCTTTAAGAAAAGACTATGATTTTTTAGCGAATTGTTGTTTAGCAAATTTACCAATCGCCTCAGCTAAAGCCTTTGGTTGCTCTGGAACTAAGGCATGACCTGCGTTTTTAATTTCTACAATAGTCACTCGGTCACCTAAAGCACCTTTTAAAACACCTCTTAAAGGTTTAGGTGCAACTGTGTCATATTCTGGTTGAATATCTAAAATAGGTGCTTTACCAGCAGCAAAGTAATCATCTACAGGCGTGTTATTACGCGCATAACCTTGTGCATCGTGTGCTTCGTGGTGCCAGCCAGTTAACCATACGCGTGGGTCATTCATTGGTGCAAAGAACGCACGTTTTAAATATTCGATACGCTTAGCTTCTGGAAGCTCTTCATTTCCAGCGTTATCAATCGCCTCACGTATTTCAGGACCGATTGGTTTACCTTTATATCCTTCTGGCACTTTACCAGCCGAAGCACCTGCTAATACCACCCCTTTAACCAGATCTGGACGCTGTGTTGCAACCATACGGGTTGGGAAATTGCCCCATGCATGGCCGACTACAATTGCAGGACCAGCTTTAAAATGTTCAATTACTGCAGCAACGTCGTTTCCATAGTCTTGAATATGCAATTTTTCCATTGGTCCACGGCTTAAACCAATTCCACGAACTTCCGGTCGAATGACTCTAAAGCCCTGTTTAACCAAATCTTGGGCAACCACATCATAGTCACGTACAGAACGTCCTAGTGACGACATAATCACAATAGTAGGCCCCTTACCTTGTACATAGGCTTGAATAGAGACATCACCATACTTCACCATCTCATAAGGCACACTGCTGACCTTAGAAGTGGCAGTTGTATGGGCCGCTGGTGAGATATTTGTTTGTTTTGCTTCCGTAACCGTTGCTGTGGCTAATAATATTGCTGTAGATAAAATAGCTAAGGTTTTGTTCATCTTAATCAACTCCATGTTTTAGATGATTGTGGTTTAAAAATTAAATAAATAGATTTAAGTCATTAGACTCAACGATGTCGCCAAAATTACAGTGAAGTATTTTTCATGCCGATTTTTCACTGACCCAGTGGTTCCAAACCACTTTTAGTCAAAATACTTGCTGCTTGTTTAGTTTTTAAAAACTGTACAAATTGAGCTGCGATTTCAGGATGTTCAGCTTTTTTGGCAATGACTGAGGAAAATTTACTAACGTATTGCAAGCTTTCAGGTAAAGGTGCGACAAAGGTAATTCCTTTAGTATGTTTAAGTTCACTAATCTGTTGCATTCCTACATCGGCTTGGCGTTCTACTAAAACTTCTCCAACCAGTTTTTTACCTGGTACTTCAAGCCCTTTTTTTTGCATTTCTTGTTCAATATTTAGTTTTTTGAATAAGGTTGAGCGAATATAGACACCGCTTGCACCTTGAGAGTAGGCAACTTTTTGGGCTGACAATAAGGCTGCCTTTAGGTCTGCTTCATTTTTTAACGGCGGTACTTTAGTTCCTCTACTCACTGCCAAACCAATTTTTGAATTTGCCAATTCAGTACGACTAGTTAAGTCAAAATTTTGACTTAACTCATTAGATTTAAGTGCATCATCCAAAATAATTGCCAAGTCCATTTTTTCATTATTTTTAATCCGCATTGGTAATGATTCAGGAGACTTTCCAGCTGATGGTCCCCATTCAATATGAACCGTATTTCCGGTTAATTTCTCATACATCGGAATCAGGGTGTCCATTGCACCATGAAAAGAACCAGAAGCAATAATATTTAATTGCGCTGCATGCGCTGGTATGACCATAGCAATTGATAAGCCCATTCCTGAGACTAATTTTTTTAAACTCATTTTTACTTCCTTTTAAGTGAAGAAGTATTCACTCAATGAATACTTCATTGGTTTTAGAACTTTAATTTTCTTTGAAATATAAATTTCGAGGATTATCGACAAATACGGCTTGTTTTAATTCGGGCGTATCGAGTGCTTTTAATGCAAACTGTAAAAGCTCATCATCATTAGGAACCTCACCTTTAATATTTGGATGAGGCCAATCTGTTCCCCATACCACTCGGTTTGGAGCAAGCTTGATTAACTTTTGAACCCAATTCAGTGAAGCCTCCCAAGTGTTGGCAGGCTGACCATTCATTGCACGATCAATTCCGGAAATTTTTAGCCAATGCTTCGGATTCGACATGACTTGTTGCAGTTTATGAAAAGTGTTTTCTGCATCTTGTGAATCGAGTAAATTAGGTCGCGCCATGTGATCAATCACAATATCGACATCTATGTCTTGCCAAGCTTCAATCGCAGGTAGGATATCTTCAATTTTGCCGTGTATCTGAATATGCAATCCAAGCTTTGCAACTCGCTCAACCAAGCTACGTAGTGCTTGCGGATCACGACTTCCAGGCAAATGCCCCATCATGTTAAAGCGAATACCACAAATACCACCGTGCTTTAATTCAATGAGCTGTTGATCAGAAATATCGTGATCTACTAAAGCCACACCCCGATAATTAAAGTTACTTTGTTCAATCGCATCTAAAATGATGGCGTTATCTGAACCGTAGGCAACGGCTTGAACAAAAACACCGTGTTCAATTCCTAAACTTTTGTGCAACTCAAGCATTTGTTGAAAGGTTGCTGGTTCAGGGTGATATGCAGCGTCTTTAGGTAACGGAAAGCGATCAAAAGGCCCATATATATGAAAATGGCAATCCCATGAACCTCTTGGCAAATTAAATGACATAGTACTTCCTAAACAAATCTTATTAGGTTTAACAAATATTCCATGCAGCTCACATATTTGGAGTTACTCGGAATTCACCTTAATCACAGCGTGCAGTCATTCCGCCATCGACCACAATTTCTGTTCCGGTAACAAAACGTGCTTCATCACTTGCAAGAAACAAAGCAGCAAACGCTGTATCACGGCCATCTCCCATAAAGCCTGCGGGAATTCGTTTTAAACGACTTTCAAGCAATTGATCCACATCACCGCCTGTACGTTGCCCTGCTAAACGGACCTCAACCATTGGCGTATGTAATTGACCCGGCAAGATAGTGTTTACACGTATTCCTTTAGGGGCATATTCGACAGCAGTCACTTTTGATAATTGAATAATTGCGGCTTTACTTGCGGCATAGGCAACTTGCGGGGAACCTGTAAAACGAATTCCAGAAGTTGAAGCCGTATTTACAATCGAACCACCGCCTTGTTGCTCCATATAGGGAATGGCATGTTTACAAGTTAAAAAGACACTTTTTAAATTTAAGTCGAGCTGTTTGTTCCAAGCCTCTTCTGATAGAGCGACAGCACCACCAGCAGCAGAACCACCAACGTTATTCACTAAAATATCTACGCGTCCATATTTCTCTACGCAGGCTTCAACCATGGCTTTGACTGACTGACTGTCAGTCACATCACACGCAAAAGGTGTCACGTCACCATCAAAGTTTTGAATACGATTTAAAGTCTCTTGCATTGCATCAATCGAACGATCTACGGCAAAAATTTTTGCTCCTGCTTTTGCAAAGAGTACTGCCGCTGCACGACCATTTCCCCAACCCGGACCCACACAACCTGCACCCGTAATGATTGCAACTTTGTCTTGCAAACGTCCTTGAGGATTAATTTCATCAAACATATTAAATTCCTGCTTTTGGAGTTGGTAATTCAGGAGCTATACCTGCTGGTGGTGGAACTTCAAATACATTAATCGTCATGGAAATCAGGGTGTAATAACCTGCTATTGCAACTAAATCGATTAATGTATCTGCCCCAAGTAGTTGCTCTATATCTCTATAGGTCTGCTCAGATACCCTTTTAGTTTCATGAAGCTCACAAATAAACTGATAGATTAATTGTTCATCTTTATGAATAAACGCAGGTTGCTCACCTAAACGAATTGCTTCAATGACGTCTGTACTTAGGCCAGCCTCAATTGCATAAGGTTTATGAGCAGCCCATTCATATTCAGCAAGCCAGTGTCTACCCATCAATAAAATGGCTAACTCACTCAAACGCGGCTCTAAACAGCTGTCGTAGCGACAATATTGGCCAAGACTTTGTGCTAAGTTGGCTAACTTTGGATGATGCAACCAGATCGCTAAAGGACCTCGCACACCTTTACGTGGACCGCTTGCAATTGCATCGAATACAACTTGTTGTTCAGCAGTTAAATGTTCTGGGTCGATAGCTTTTAAACGCATGTCTATTCTCGATATAAGAAGTTGAGATAATTAATGAGATTTATCTAAAACTTGACTTGAGTGATTTGAATCAGAGGCTAACGGCGTCTCTACCAAAGAATCTTTAGCTCGTAGCAAACTACGCTTAGGTTTTTTCCCTGTTTGTTTTTCAAAGGCATCTGCATCGAAAGCATTTTCCCAACGAGCGACTGCATAAACCGCAAGCGTATTTCCAATAATGTTGGTAATTGCCATGATGGTTGCCATAATCCGGTCAACACCAAACAACAGTCCCAAACCACCTAAAGGTAAAGTTTTTACAGACTGTAAAGTCGCCGCCAACTTAATAAAGGCGCCTCCAGCGACAGTAGTGCCACCTTTCGAGGTAAAGCTTAAAATTGCTAATAGAACCAGTTGATCGATTAAACTCAAAGGTGTATCAGTTGCTTGAGCAATAAAGCCCACAGCGATCGCCATATATAAAGCTGTGCCATCTAAATTGAAGCTATAACCTGTAGGTAAGACAAACCCGACAACCGCTTCGTCACAACCCGTTTTTTTGAGTTTTTCAATCAGTTTAGGAAAGGCAACTTCACCAGAAGCTGTACCGAATACCAAAAGTATTTCGTCACGAATTACTTTTAAAACAGTAAGGAAAGGTAGACCAATAATCCACGTCACAGCACCAAGAGCAAATACGATAAAGAAGAAGCAAGCTGTATAGAAAACACCAATTAACTTCATTAAATAAATTAGTGTTTCACCGCCGTAACTACCAATTGCAGCCGACATCGCCCCAAATGCACCGAGTGGCGCAAGCTTCATAATAAAACCCAGCATCTTGAACAAGATGGTTTGCGCTTCATCAATTCCCTTAACAATGACAGAGTCTGGGCCACAGCATAAATTGATAGCCATACCCGCTAAAATTGAAACAACCAATACTTGTAATACGTTTCCAGTCGCAAAAGCGTCTACGATGGTATGCGGAATCATATTTAAGAAGAAATCAACCGCGGAAAGTGTTGCTGAACCCTTTGCTGCATCAGGTTCGGCTAAGTCAGTTGCATGAAGGCCTAAACCAGGTTGCAACACATTGACAAACACAAAACCAATCAGCATTGCTACGGTTGTTAATACTTCAAAATAAATAAGTGACTTAATACCCAAACGGCCCAGTTTTTTCATATCTTTAATATGAGTTAAACCATGAACTAAGGTAAGAAAAATCAAAGGAGCTAAAAGCATTTTTAGTAAAGCAATAAATGCTTGACCTAATGGCTTCATTGCCTTTGCCCATTCGGGGGAAACTAAACCCAAAATAATGGCAGCAATAATTGCAATAATTACCTGCACATGTAGTTTTTTTAACATGTCGAATTCCTATATCGAAACTTTAAAATGCTTGTGCTTAAACACATCCCTGCATTTTTTGGCAAACGAATCCCCTATAAACAACATTCATATGTGTTTAGATTTACATTTATCAGAGGGTTCAATTGTCTAGAGTGTTTAACTCATCGAAAAGCTAGATTTAAAATATAATCTGTCATAGAATCAGTCCTTAATCATATTTTTCCAAATAAACCTGATCAATCCTATTTGCTAGACCAGTTTAAGAATCAACAATGATATCAATAACTTTTCACTAAAAATTGATATCGCTTGATAAAACATCACGTAAAATAAGAAGCTTATTTCTCCTTCCTTATAAGTTCCGTTCCTTACGTCTGAATTCATTGTTATATAATCACCATCTTTATGGAATAGGATTTAGGCACTATCAGATATGAATGAAATTAATATCGCACAAATCGACTTAAATCTATTAAAGTGCTTTGAAGTCTTATATGAAGAACAGAATGCTTCACGTGCAGCTGAGCGTTTAGGAATTACTCAATCTGCTGTCAGTGCCTCCTTAAGACGACTTAGAGATATTTACCAAGATCCACTTTTTCAGCGGACTGGCCGTGGTCTTGCACCCACCACCAAGGCTCATGCTTTAAAGCCCTTAGTGAGCAATGCTTTAAATATTTTTAGGGAAACCTTGTTGTCCCTACCCAATAATGACAATACCTTGCAACAAAGAATTATCACGATTGGCATGTCTGATGATTTTGAAATTGCATTTGCACAAGAAATTATCGAACAAGTTAAATTAAAATTTCCACACTACAGAATCGTAATTAAACAAACCTACACGCATATCATTGCCGAAATGTTGGTCAAGCATAATGTTGATATTGGAGTGACATCTGGTGGAATCTACTATCATTCTTTGTATCGAGAATTAATGGTATTAGGTGATTATTCTTGTTTGGTAACACATCCCGAAGATGCAATTGAACTAAGTCTGGATAAGTTTTTAAGTTTTGAACATTTACTCATTTCAAATACTGGGCAAATTGGGATTGTTGACGAACATTTAACGAAATTAAATAAAACCAGACGGATTTTTGCTTCTACTTCTCATTTTGCAGCTATTCCGTGGTTATTAAAAAATAAAGGAACGGTTTGTACTCTTCCCACCCACGCCGCAAGAAAGATTTCTGAAATTGTACCTGCCCTGATTTATACAAAATGTCCAATTTCGATACCGACCTACCCCATGGTTCTTTCATGTAGAAAAACATCGCTTAAAGACAAAGCAATTTTGGATGTACAAGAAGTCATTAGAACAGTTATTAATAAGTATAAATAGACTTGTATATTAAAGAGATAACATGAAACTTAAACAAGTTCTATAAAACTATTAATAGAACCAAAAAAGGAGGTTTTAACCTCCTTTTAATTGAAAATTAAAGAAACCTTTTAGTTCATTTAAGTCGTTGTTGAGAGCTGCGAAATATCTTTCTTTTCCAAGCGATTTAACAATGAACCAAAGCTTGCTGCAACAATGTACATAAATAATGAATACACCGCTGCTGGCATGGCAGCCATATTGCTTTCCATTACCGTAAAAGCAATGGTCATAGCTAAAGTACTGTTATGAATTCCGATTTCGAACGCACAAGCCTTTGCCTGAAAGCTATTTACACCGAATAATCGTGGAACAAAATAGCCCACCATTAAACTACATACACAGAACAGCAAAGTTGCTAACCCAATTTGCCCAAGATACGTCATCAGATTTTGGTAATCCCGCACAACTGCTAATATGATAATTGTTACTAGAAAAACAATAGCAAAAACACGTACAGGTCTATTGAGCTTTTCAGCTATATGGGGTGAAAAATGGCGGATTAACATTCCAATACCGACAGGTATTAAAATAATAAGGAAAACTTGTATGATTTTAGAGAATTGCAATCCTACATTTTGTCCATTTTCCATAAAATGTTGTATTGCAAAGTTCACAATTAATGGAAGTGTAAATGCAGCAATTACCGAATTTATAGCGGTTAAAGTAATATTTAAAGCAATATCGCCTTTATAGAGATAACTAAATAAATTAGCAGTTGGTCCACCTGGTGATGCAGAAAGTAGCATTAAACCCACGGCGAGCATGGGTGGTAAAGCAAGAATCTTACAAATAATAAAAGCAATACTGACTAAAATAACCAGTTGGCAAAATAATGCGATAAAGACTGCTTTTGGATGTTGGCGCACACGTTTAAAGTCATTTATAGTCAACTCCAGCCCCAAACCAGCCATAATAATTGCAAGTGCAATAGGTAAAAATACGATAATTAATCCTGAACCCATAATCTCATTCCTTTTCCATTTATTTATAGGCATTCCAGCCCATGAATATTTATGTTTTTAATTAAAAAATTCTGACTAAACCTTTAGTTCTTTTCTTAAAATTTTACCCACATTTGACTTAGGTAGTTCATTGATAAATTGGATATGACGGGGTTGTTTATATCCTGTCAGGTTTTCTTTTGCATAGTTTTGGATTTCTTCAACCGATAAAGAAGCGTCTTTTTTAACAATAAAAGCTTTCGGTACTTCACCCGATTTTTCATCGGCAATACCAACCACGGCGACTTCTAAAATTTTTGGATGCTGAGCCAAAACTTCTTCAATTTCATTTGGAAAAACATTAAAGCCTGAAACTAAAATCATATCTTTCTTACGATCAATAATTTTGGTATAGCCTTTTTCATTCATGAAACCAATATCGCCTGTTCTAAAGAAACCATCATCAGTCATGACTGCTTTAGTTTCTTCTGGCAAATTCCAATAACCTTTCATGACTTGCGGACCGCGGATTGCAATTTCTCCATTTTCACCGGGCGGTAATGGATTGCCTTCATCATCCAAAATAGCGATATCTGTACTTGGCACAGGAATACCAATCGTGCCACTAAAACAATTAGAAATCGGCGGGTTAAATGTCGCAACAGGAGAGGTTTCTGATAAGCCATATCCCTCACGGATAATACGCCCTGTCAGTTTTTCCCATCCATCGGCGGTAGATTTCAAAATTGCCATACCGCCGCCTGTAGTAATCTCCAAACGACTATGGTCCAATTTATTAAAGCCTTCATGATTAAGCAGTGCATTAAATAAAGTATTTACGGCAGGAAAAACGGTAGGACGGTACTTTTCAAAACAATGCACGAGAGCATCTAAATCACGTGGGTTCGGAACTAAAACAGTGGTATAACCTTTATTTATTGCGCTGTGCAGTAAACAGACTGTAAAACCAAAAATATGATAAAGTGGTAAAGCACAGATTGCGATTTCATCTTCAAAAGCATCTCTGTCACCAAAGTAGCTTTTAAAAATCACATTATTTTGTAATAAATTGGCGACAATATTTTTATGGGTTAGTTCTGCACCTTTTGATACACCTGTTGTCCCACCTGTGTATTGCAAAAGTGCAGTATCCTCAAGAATAAGTTTGGGGCGGATATAATCTTGGGCATTTACTGTCAACAAGATTTGCTTAAAATCGTAGTATTTTGAATCTGATGTGTCTAACCTTGGAGCGGGTTCATCTAACATTTCTGTCATAGTTGTAGTGATAATCTGTTCAACCGCCACTTGTTCTTTGACAGCCTCATAAATAGGTACGAACTGTTCCAATATAAACAAGACTTTTGCGCCTGCATCGTTTAATTGATGCTTTAATTCACGCGCCGTATATAGTGGATTAATATTGACCAGAATATACCCTGCACGAATCACGGCAAGCGAAATAACTGGGTATTGAATAATATTGGGCATCATTATGGCAACACATGTACCCTTTTCTAAACCCAAACCTTGCAAGAACGTTGCTATTTTTCGGCTGTATAAGTCGATTTCCGCATAAGTAAAAAATTTATCGGCAAATACAAAAGCATTTCTTTTCTGAAACTTATTAAAACTGTTGTCCCAAAAATCGAGAAGTGAAGTTTGTTCATCCGGCAATGTAATCGTACTTTCTATATTCCATTGCTTATATTCATCTAACCAAATTTGATTTTTCATCTTATTGTCCTTTTATGAGAGGGAGAAATGGAACTGTTCCTACTCCACTTTTTATATTTTCTTTAATCTCTTAATCTGCTTACTCTCGTACAGAAATAAACTGTTTATATAGCTAAGCGATCCATCAAATAGTTGAATTAAAATTTATAACCAATTTTCAAACCGTAACCGATTGAATAGTTATTTTTATATTCACCCACATAATATTCACTGCCTGCCTGAGCACCAAGCTGACCTTGGGCATTACCTAGCCATAGGTACTTCATTCCACCTGAAATAAAGTATTTTGAAGTTGGACTATATTGCGCACCAAGACCAACACTGTAATAACCTTTAGCTGGCCCACCTGTGGACACGCGCTCACCTGCTCCCGAGTCCCAACCTACAGAAACTGAACCTGTCCATTTATCACTTAGACGTTGTCCAATCCCAAGATTAGCAGACCATTGATCGTCATAATAACGAACTAAATTAAAGCCATTTGGACGACTTGGCGTTGATAAAACACCAACAACTTCTGAAATTTCACCAAAACGATACGGTTTAAACTCAAAATCATTCCAGTGAACCCAGCGCACGTTACCAAACAATAAAGTGCCTTTGCGTAGCCCAGTCTGAAACTCCAAATTTACTGACTCTGGTGCTCTAAATTTAGTTGGACCTGACGTTCCTGCTGAAGGTAAGCCTGCAATAATATGATTAAGTGCTTCTTTACGTGATTCAGTGAGTTGTCCTATAGAAACCATATAGGCTAAATGCTGATCAAGAAAATCACGGCCTTGTTGTGTACTCAACATATCAACCAGTGGCGCATTTTCATTGGCAGTCACTTCATGCATAATTTCTGAACGATAGGTCAACGAGGCTTTAATGGCTTTTTCGGGAATTTGATAACCAAATCCTGCCAACCATCCCCAATCTCCAACTTCTTTGGCATTAAAGTCATAGCCATTATATAAACTGAAAACTTGGCCTCTTAAATTGACGTTACTTTTAAATGTCTGATAAACAGGACCTGCATAAAAATTCCAGTTTTTATCAGGTTGGTAACCAAAAATCAGACTAAAATTTTGCATAACAAAATTCGATTTGGTGTTTCCTGTTACGACTTGTCCCCCTGTCTGTTGAGCAAGCGTTCCAGTAGTTATGCCTGGTACTAAAACCGTATCACTCGGCTTAGCAACAAAGCTGTTATTTCCATAATATTCAGAGTCGGAAGTAAATGGCTGATCGTAAAGAAAACCAAATGAGAACTGAGGTGCTAACTGTAATTTCAGAGCCGCACTTGGGCGATAATCAGAGTTTGCAATATCAGAAATACTATTACGCGTGGGGTTGGTACCTGCTTCTTGTCCTTCTAACGAAGTGTCTGAAACAGATAAACTTGCCTCAAAATAATTACCAGGTTGTAGAAATGCAGAAATGGATTGTCCTGTCCGATCAAATGCTGCTGCATAGAGTGGGCTCGTACAAAATGAAGCCATGACCATGAGTAATGTTTTCTTTTTCATCTTTTAATCCGTCCTAGATTTTTATTTTTACTTATTGGGGCGCTCTTATACTGAACGCCCGAATTTTGTTTTTACATGATGATTGTTATTAGGCAATTTCTATAAAATTAGGTTCTACTCCTGCTCATTTAATGGGTTGTCTAAGGAATGGTTCTTACTAGAACCATTCTTCCGGCATATTGAGTGGTGTCGTCTCTACCGGATCAAGTACAGCTAGCCAACTCATAATTTTTGGCATTTCCCAACCAAAGAAATAATCACAAGCTGCAAGTTTCCCGTGCAGAAAATCAAGGTCTGTCGAGTTTGGCAGAAGCTTATGAACGACTACCGCCTGGTCAAGCCATAACCATCCCACAACAAGATGTCCAAAAGCTTCCAGATAATTAGCTGCATTTGCCAATTGGAGTTCCACATCGGTTAGGGCATGTAATTTCTCTGTTATATTTCGGATGAGTTGCCACTTTTGAGCTAATTGATCCGCATGTTCTTTTAAAGAAGGCTCTGCTTTAGCTTGTTCAATCGTATTAATGATTTTTTCATGTAATAGCTTCATCGATAGCCCCTGATTAAGACGAGTTTTCCGTCCTAATAAATCGAGTGCCTGAATGCCAAATGTTCCTTCATGAATTGGATTAAGTCGATTGTCCCGATAAAACTGTTCAACATTATATTCACGGGTATAACCATATCCGCCATGAACTTGAATCGCTAAATCATTGGCGACTAGTCCCCATTCAGAAGACCAGCTTTTCACCACTGGTGTTAATAAATCAAGTAATTGATGGGTTTGATTGCCTTGCTCTGCATCTTCAAGCGAGTGAATATCATCGGTTAATCGGGCTGCATATAGACAGAGTGCCAACGCGCCTGAGACATACGCTTTTTGCGCCAAGAGCATACGGCGAACATCGGCATGTTGAATAAGTGGAATCTGTGGCGAACTTGGATTACGTTCGCTACGAGAGCGCCCTTGTACTCGAGTTTTTGCATAATCTAAGGCATGCAAATAACCTGTATACCCCAATGCGGCCGCACCCAGACCAACTGAAATTCGGGCCTCATTCATCATATGGAACATATAGGCCAGCCCTTTACCGGCTTCGCCAACCAACTCACCAATTGCGCCAGCTTCTCCTTCAGGTGTGTAACGACCTTCACCAAAATTCAGCACACAGTTGACCGTTCCCCGATAACCCATCTTGTGGTTAATTCCAGCTAATACCACATCATTACGTTCACTTGGCTGTCCATTTTCATCGAGTAATTTGCGCGGTACGGTAAACAGAGAAATGCCTTGCACACCTGCTGGTAATTGTCCATTTTCATCTGGAATTTTTGCCAAAACCAAATGAACAATATTGTCAGAGATATCGTGCTCACCGCCTGAAATCCACATTTTGTTGCCGAACAAACGATAACGACCATCTTCTGTTTTAATAGCACGTGTCCGAATATCAGCAAGACTTGAACCAGCTTGTGGTTCAGACAAACACATCGTTCCGAAGCATTTTCCTTCTATCATGGCATTGACATAGGGTCTAACTTTTTCAGGCTCACCATGCGCCATCAATAAATTTGCATTACCAATGGTTAAAAAAGCATAGCCTGCTGTCCCTGAATTGGCACCGAGTAGATAGGCCATACCAGCCCGCTCAATGGTATTAGGTAAGCTCATGCCATTCCAATCTGACGGAAACGCTGCACTCATCAAACCCGCCTCAGCAAATGCCTTAAGTGCAACCCCGACTTCAGGATTAACAGTGACACGTTCACCATCAAAAACAGGTTCGTTACTGTCATTTTTTTTATTATGTGGAGCAAATAAATCGGTTGCTAGGGCCTCGTAAACGTTTAAAACAGACGTATATTCAAAACGGTCCTGTCCTGCAAAAGAATTGCGTTGGCTGAGTTCTTCGACTTTTAGCCAATCGAATAGCAAAAAATCTACATCACGACGAGAGAGAATTAATTCATTGCTCATGGGTTATTCCTATACATTTACAAGTGTAAGCCACTCTGTCACGAGTGCTGGTTTTGCTTCGTCTTCGATTTCAATCGTGACTTCCATGATCAATTGATAACTTCCCTTATTTTTTTGGGAAACATTTTTTAAGTGAAAATGTCCACGCACTCTCTTACCACTATGCACAGGACTAATAAAACGCAAATTATTGATCCCATAATTCACCCCAGATTTCTGCCCCTGTACAGTCGGCAAGACCTGAGCGGCCATCGCTGAAAGTAAAGAGAGTGTTAAAAAACCATGGGCAATCGTGCCACCAAAAGGTGTCTGACGAGCTGCTTCTTCATCCACATGAATAAATTGATGATCTTGTGTGACATCCGCAAAGGTATTAATCATGCTTTGATCAATGGTCATCCATTGCGAGCTACCTAATGCTTGGCCTTGCAATTCAACCAGTTGGTCGATGCTTAATGTATTTTTTGTCAAAATTATTCTCCTGCCATTAATGAAGCTTTTTTCAGCTCAAGCTCACCCTGAGCGCCTCCTCTGACAGGCACAAACTCATCTGTTCGGTCTGAAACATCAGTTAAACGTTGTGCTAAAACATGCGGAACTTGTTCATCCGTACCTAAATAAATTCCTTGCGTAAGAGTAATGTGGGCAGCTTCAAAACTACCTGCGCCAGCACAAAGAATCATACGTGTAGGTGCATCTTCGCTAACCAAAGTCGCGATTGCAGGACTGACCGCACTTGGAGCAAGCGCTTTAAGGGCTTCTTCGGGCAATAATCCTTCAAGCATACGAGTGGCAGCTGTTGGCGCTAAACAATTCACCCGAACATTAGATTTTTCACCCTCTAAAGCCAGTGTCTGCATGAGTCCAACCAATGCCATTTTTGCAGCACTATAGTTCGATTGTCCAAAATTGCCATATAACCCAGAAGATGAAGTCGTCATAACAATACGACCATATTTTTGTTCGCGCATGATATCCCATACCGCTTTTGTACAATTGACTGCCCCCATTAAATGGACATCAATCACGGTACGGAAGTCGTCTAAGGACATTTTGCTAAAGGTTTTATCACGGAGAATGCCTGCATTATTGACCAAAATATCCACCCGTCCCCAGCGGGCAATGGTTTGCTCTACCATCTGTTGAACTTGCTCAATATCCGTAACTGAAGCACCGTTTGCAATTGCTTCACCACCGGCTGCAATAATTTCGTCTACAACTTTTTGGGCTGCCATGGTTGAGCCGCCTTTACCGTTTACATCACTACCCAGATCATTCACGACCACTTTTGCACCCAAACGAGCGAGTAACAGCGCATGTTCCCGCCCTAGACCAGCGCCTGCACCTGTAACAATAGCCACTCGATTGTTTAAATTAATTGTCATGATTTTTTCCTAAATAAATGAATAAGATGTATTTAATAAATGTTTTAATAAGCTGTCACGCCGCCATCAATTGCAATAGCTTGACCTGTGAGATATGAGTTTTCTTTGGCACACATCATCAGCATCATTGCCACCACTTCGCTTGGATGGCCAAGACGCTTCATTGGCGAAGCCTGCGCTAAAAAGTCTTGTTTCTCTTTGAGTTCACTGTCGACCACCATCGGGGTGGTTGTATAAAATGGACAAATTGCATTAACTCGAATGCCTTTATTTGCATATTCAATCGCTGCTGTTTTGGTTAATCCCACCACAGCATGCTTTGCCGCAGCATAGGCAGCCAATTTGGGAGCCGCGCCTAAACCTGCAACAGAAGCAACATTGAGAATAATGCCACCATCTTGTTGCAACATCTGACGAATTTGATGCTTCATTCCAAAGAACACACCTTTGGCATTGACGGCAAAACTCAAATCCAGATCTGCTTCATCGGTATCAATAAAGCTTTTCATAGGCGGACTCATACCTGCATTATTGATCCCGACATCGATTCTACCAAACTGAGTAACTGCACTTTGCACCAAAGCCTGTACATCTGCTTCACAGCTGACATCACACACTTGCGCAACCACCTCCACTCCTGCTTGGCGTAGCGGTTCAACTACAGTATTTAACCCTTCAATATTCAAGTCACCCAACACTAATTTTGCGCCATACTTTGCCAGTTGCTCTGCCAGCAATGCTCCAAATCCACTCGCCGCACCTGTGATTAAGACCACTTGACCTGAATAATGTTTGTACATTGCTATTCTTCCCTAAATCGTTAAACCGCCATCAACCACAATACATTCACCATTCGTATAGCTCGCAGCATCTGACACTAAATAAAGTACAGTTCCAGCCATTTCACGTGGTTCTGCGTGACGGCGTAATGGAATTGAACTCATCCAACTTGTATAAATATCTTCATTTTCAAATAGTGCCGAAGCAAATTTGGTCTTGGTAAGACCCGGCAATAAAGCATTCACTCGAATACCCAACGGTCCACATTCCTTTGCAAATGCTTTGGTCATATTAACCACAGCAGCTTTGGTAATAGAATATATTCCTTGTTTGTCTCCTGGCTGTAGAGCATTTACAGATGCCGTATTAACAATTGCACCTTTGCCCTGTTCTTTCATTAATTTGCCCGCTTCAATAGACATAAAGAAATATCCACGAATATTGACTTCAACCGTTTTGTTATATGCAGCAATATCCGTATCAAGAATGTGCCCAAAATAGGGATTGGCAGCCGCATTGTTGACTAAAATATCTAAACGCCCATGTTCTTTACGGATATATTCAAAAATTTCTGTAATATCTTCTAGTTTACCCACATGGCAAGCAAAAGCCTCTGCCTTTCCATTTGCTGCAATAATTTCATTAGCAACACGTTGGCAATCTTCAACTTTCCGACTAGAGACAATTACATGTGCACCTTGTTCAGCTAATAGTTTGGCAATTTCCTCACCAATGCCACGACTTGCACCTGTAACTAAGGCTATTTTTCCAGTCAAATCAAATAAATGTGTTGCCATATCATTTCCTTATGTTCCTAGGTTTAATAAAATTAGTTGTAAGTAACGCTTTCTAAATATTATTTGCCACAAGCGCTACGTTCAAAATTCACGGTTTTAATCGCTCTATTTTTTATGCTATTTCCTGACCATAGCTAACTTGTTACAATGAATAAAATGAATTGTTTGAATAACAAACTATGAATGAAATGAATAATAATATTGCCTCTCTTGCTCGTATTGATCTCAATTTATTTCGTGTATTTGTTGCAATTTATAAAGAAAAAAATCTAACACGGGCGAGTGAACAACTTTTTCTTAGCCAACCTGCTGTTAGTCATGCTTTGGCCCGTTTACGCGATCACTTTAATGACCCACTATTTGTTCGAGATGGACATGGCGTTGTTCCCTCACCGTTAGCTAAACGGTTGTGGCCTACAATTGAACAGTCATTGCAACTTATGCAGCAAGCAATTCAAAGCACACATGACTTTCAGCCCGCACGTGATTTGACTCATCTCACCATTGCTATGAATGATGAATATGAATGGATTTATTTACCTTATATAATTCAACACTTAACCCAATTTAACCCTAATTTGCAGCTAAACAGTGTACGTATTGACCGTAAGAATTTAAGACATGAACTTTCAACAGGAAAAATCGATTTTGCGATTGATGTTGAACATTCTGTCGAAGAAAGCATTAATTACGAATGCTTTTCTAAAGATCAATTTGTAGTCATAAGCCGTAACCAGCACCCTTTATTATCGTCAGCGGAACTAACAAAAGAAATCTATTTAGAGGCTAAACACATTACCGTTTCCTCCCGTCCCACAGGTCGTGTATTTGAAGATTTTTTCTTGTCTAAACAAGGTATTAAAAGAACAATAAGTTTCCGCTGCCAACAATATGAAACCGCGATTCGACTGATTACCCAAACGGATCATTTACTCACTATTCCTCAACGTCAAATTGCTTATTTTAAAGATGATTATCCTCAACTTAAGGTACATCCTCTCCCTATTGATATAGATGGATACCAAATGAATTTATATTGGGACCGTCAAAAGTCCGATGAACATCAAATAGCATGGTGCAAAATGCAACTATTACAGATTATGAGCAATTTGAACTGCTAAGCTTACGGCTTACTCATGCAGCACCTGATGATTTTCTCAGTGCAAGTGCTGCTGATATTTTCAACTCTCTGGTCGAGTCACAATTGGAAAACCATTATTAGACTTTTTAAATAAAGAGAAGAACTTACCAATTTTTAATGGGTTTCCTTTTACTTCACTGTCTTTAGAAACTAAGACTTTTGAAGCATCGGCCCCACCTGTAATTAACTGCAAATATAAAAGTTTAGTCAGCTTTAACGTTGGGCAGTTTGTTGGTAAGCGATCATTCTCATATTTATCAAAGAGCATTACGGAGTTTTCAATCCGCAATGAAAAATTTTCTTGTGTATCGGTCAGGACCAAGTTCATACATTGATTTTCATTTTTTAAATTTTCGACATCGAGATTGGTTGCCATAGCCTCAAGAAATCTTTCAGTAGGCGTATGAATCAGTAAACCTAAACGACCAGACGTACTCTTAAGTGGAGTAAAGCCTTGTAATTCTTGAGCACCTGATAAATAGAAATTACGCCAAGTTGCCGCTTCTGCTGAATAACCTAATTGTCGATAGGTTTTTGCTAATAAATCTTTTGCTTGAGAATTTGCTGGATTATTAAATACTACATACTTTAAAACTTCTGCTGCCCATCTATATTCAGCTTTGCTATAGGCGTCTTGAGCATTTTTTAAGGCATTCGCCTCTCCTCCTGCCAGTTCAATATATTTCTTTGCTGCATCTTTAGGCGGTAATGGATCTAAATTTGAAGGGTTGGCATCAAACCAGCCCATATAATATTGATATACAGCCTTCGCATTATGTTTTAAGGTGCCATAATAGCCGTGCGCATATAGCTTTTGATCTAACTCTGGTGGCAGTTTAATTTTTTCTGCAATTTCAGCACCATTTAAACCAGAATTCATATAACGAACTGTTTGGTCGTGAATAAATTTATAGACATCTCTTTGTGTTTTAATAAAATCTTGAATATTTTTATTCCCCCAAACAGGCCAATGATGCTGAGCAATAAAAACCTCTGAATTTTGAGTTTGCTCTAAAGCTTGGCTTAAATAACTAACCCACTTTAGCGTATCACGGACTTTAGCACCTCTTAATGTGTAGAGATTATGCAAAGTATGAGAAAGAATTTCTGCACCGTTATATAGTTTCATTGAGGGAATTGAGAAGGTTAATTCTGAAGGTGCTTCAGAACTCGGAACGTTATAAAATACGAAATCTAACCCATCAATATTCAATTTTTGTTCTTTCTGAGTAATTAACTGATTGGGTTCTAAAATCCCGATTTGTCCTACTGCTACAGCCTTACCTAAACCATTATCTACTAAACCTTCGGTATTTTTAGGCAAATATGTTCCATACATATAGGTTGCTCGCCGAGTCATTGCTGGACCAGCCATAATATTCTCGCTGGTCGCTTCTTCCATAAAGCCTTCGGGTGCAATAATCGGTATTTGCTTTTGCTTTAATTCTTCGGTAGAGATAACACCTAGCGCTCCCCCAAAATGGTCAACATGGCTATGTGTGAAAATAATCGCTGAGATTTTTTGGTCACCTAGATGCTGCCTTGCAAATTTAATAGCAGCTTCGGCAGTTTCTTTTGACGTTAAAGTGTCAACAATAATCCAGCCGCTCTTGCCCTGAATAATGGTCATATTTGCCAGATCAAAACCGCGAACTTGCCAAACACGGTCTGCAACTTTAAACAAACCCACATTATTATTTAATTTAGCCTGCCGCCAAAGGCTCGGATTTACAGTATCAGGGGCCTGATCTTTAATAAAATTAAATGCATCAAAATCCCAAATCACATCTCCTTGCTCATTCTTTATTTGCCCACTGGGTTTAGCAATAAAACCTCTTGCGGCGTTATTAAACTCATCAGCATTTTGGAGATTATATTTACTACTATAAGAAGCATTTGAATCAATAACTACTTTTTCTACTTTAGTTGCTGCAAATGTATTGAAAGATAAAGCGCATAACAATGAAGTAGTGAGTACGTTAATTTTCATAAAATTTCCTTATTTATGTTCTATATACGTTGTATCCCATCATACTTGGGAGACATTTTTATTGAATTAAACTTCTTATTGAACTAACAAAAAACCAATCTTTCATCAAAAGATTGGTTTAGTTTGAACCTAGATTTTAAGAACATCCTTTTGTTTCAAAAGCGTCTTTCGAGGTGTAATGAATATCTGGTAAATAGTCGCCCATGACTGCTTTTTCTTCGCCTGGTGCTTTCACTTTTTGAACGGCGTAAGCAAAATCATTATTCGGTAATAAATTACGCATAATAAATAAGCCAAAGTCTGTGTGACCAAAAGCTTTACCATCTTCGGCTGTATAGCCTGAACCACGCGGGCTTAGCTCAAGAAAATACACGCCACACTCTTCTCGGGCATTTGCCGGTCGATCTTCTGGTAAAGAGGCAACAATGGTATAGAAACCGTCTTTATCTACTTTTTGAATATTTTCATCATAAAGACAATAATTTGTTGCAGTGGTAATCACTTCGTTAGTACAAATTGACCAATAACGGACATCAGTTTTTTGAACAAATGGATCGTTATTAAATGTTTTCTCTGTGTTTGGAAGTTTACCCCGAAGTTCTATGACTTTACCTAATTTACGGCTTACCGCAGCATAGACATATTCATTATCCGGAGTCGCCCAATAACCAAGTTTAGGTGTTACCGTTAAACCTTCACATTTATCGATCGGCTGCTTAGTAATCGGATCAAATTTATAAATACATTTGAAACTATCTAAAGCGCTAAAGGCTTTGTACCATTTTGGCTCTTGTTGTGCAGGAAAACCCTCATATCTGTTTTGGTTAAAAGCATCCAAAGTAACTTTTAATGGCATTGTTGATATACGGTCAATCGGTGCTTTTTTTACTTGTAAAATATTACAAACGTCTTGCCCTTTCTTAATGTCACCGTTTGCTAGTTGTACTTTAAAACGTGGAAAACTTACATTACCCTTAATATCCATATTTTTGTTAGGTACATAGACACGGTATAAAATAGCAACTTTACCGTCTGCTGTTTTAGGCGCATACAAAGTATTACTTAAAGGACTATTTGGTAGGTCTCCCAATTGTAATTGCGCTGAGTAAGCGCGGTTTTTACCTAGACGGTTATTGCCGACTACAAACGGGTTAACTGAACCTTGGTTAGGCAAAATAGTAGCGTCTAATAATGAGTTAACCCGCTCACCTTTAGCAGTATAGCTCACCAATGAAAAGTGTCGTGAATAAGGATAATCACCATCAATCATCACTTTTGCACCTTCAGGTACAATAAATTCTGATGACCAATATGTCACGTTAGAGTCAGGAAAAGCATAGTTTAAAGGATCTTCACCCGTATGCTGTTTACTTGTCACAGAATCTTGCCACATGCAATCTGTTAACTCAGTTTCTGGGGTGATTGGATTATTTACCTGAGTGGAATCATCGCTGTCATTACATGCACTTAAACTCACTGAACCAACAACAGTCAATAATATTGCAATCTTTAATCGATTAAACTTTTCCATAATTCTTTTTTCCATTTTGACCAAGTTATAAAAACTTCATCCTTTGGTTTCCCTTGTTATATTTTGAACCTTAAATTTTAAGATCTAATCCATTTAGATTAAAATAATAATCCAAATAGATTAAATATCAAGCTATTTTTATCACCAATTAAGAAAATTACTTTCTTCTATTAAGTCAATGAAATTGTTTTTAATATCAATAGGATAAGTAATAAAACATATTGTTTTGAGGCATAGTGAATATGCAGATACTCTAAAAATGATAAATGAGACACTCTAAAATTATCTTTGTGAAATTAGACGAACTTCTTTCTTTATTTATAAAAATGTTCAGCTTTAAAACGAATTCCCCCTTCAATATAGTCTTTTAAATATTTTCCTAATAATCTATGGTCCTTAACATCTGTTGGCCAAAAATGCTCAAGCCCAATATCACTAATCACATTTAAAATGATATTAAAAGTAAAAAGAACTTTAAGTGAAATCGCATTAGAATCAGCATCAGGTAAAGCCTGTTTTAATAAAGCTACAGCTTTATTTGCAATCGGCACTAAGGTTTTTGCAACAATAACTCGTCCTTCATCTCCGGCACTAATGGTCTTAGAGAAAAACTTTAAGTAATGAATTCCATTATCCTGTAAAAGTATTTTTACCATTGGCTTCATTAACGCATCTACCACATCAGAAACCTGTACGTTATCTGAAGGAATAGTATTTAGTAATTCAAGGCTGTCAGCCATATATGGCTGCATAACATGATCTAAGGCCGCTTCTACTAAGCCCCATTTAGACTTAAAGTGGTAATAAAGTGCTGATTTGTTTGCTACGCCTGCGGTCTCATTAATTTTTTGCACTGATAGCGTTTCAATATTATTTTGTGAAAAAAGAATGATTGCTGCTTCTATCAATTTTTCTTTAGTCTGCTGTTTACTCATTAGATTCCACAATTCAGTTAAAATTAAATTCCTTAAGGGCATAAACATACCAAATAATCCAAAATTTAATATATTGGCCTTATAAGTAAGTCAAACAATCAAAGATGAATTCAAAAATTTCTAACTATTTTGTTTAAGGGCGTTCATCTTTAAAAGAAAAATAATAATCCATATAGATTAAATAGCAAGTTTTTTATTGGAGGGATTTGGGTTTGTCAGCTTACTTTTAGTATCCTAATTTGTTGTAAAGCTGTAGTGATTGATGCAGCAATAGTTCTGCGGCATCAATCAATTACCTATTAATATATTTAAAACATGACTAAACGTGATTCATTCGCTCAAGTTCACGAATTAAACCAGAATGATCCAACTCACCATCTCCGGCAACAAGCATATTTTCAAATAATTGACTGACCTGTTGGGCAATAGGTAAATTCAGCTCAAGCGATTTGGCATAGTTAACGGCCGTATGAATATCTTTATGCTGGTTTCGAGCAGTGCCTCCCGGTTTAAAATCTCGATTTAGCATACGTTCACCATGCTGCTGTAAAATTGGGGAGTCGGCAAAGCCTCCCGTGAGTGCCTGTTTTAGCTTAATAGGATCGGCGCCAGCTTTATTGGCAAGCAATAAACCTTCGCTTACTGTTGCGATGGTGGTGGCTACAATCATTTGATTTACAAGTTTTGCGAGCATTCCGCAGCCAGCCCCGCCCACTAAAATTGGTCGGCCCATTGCAGTTAAAATAGTTTCAGCTTGTGAAAATGTTTTAGCTTCTCCGCCTACCATAATAGCAAGACTTGCATTTTGGGCACCTTTTTCTCCACCGGACACAGGAGCATCTAAGTATCCAAGTCCTCTTTCTTTACACTTTTCACTTTGTGCTTTTGCAACTTCAACCGGTATCGAACTCATGACAATAACCGTGCTTTCAGGTTTTAGCTCTGAAACTGCACCGTGCTCTTTAAATAGAATTTCATCACAGGTTTTTCCGTCGCTAAGCATACAAATTAGAAATTCTATATCTTTTCCAACTTGTTCAAGGTCAGAGCAAACATAGGCTCCCGCCTCTTTTAAGCTATCTGCTTTAGAGGAAGTTCTATTCCAGACCTTAACTTGATGACCTGCCTTGAGTAAATTCATAGCCATCGGCATACCCATAATGCCTGTACCCACAAACCCGATGGTCGCCATTATTTCATCTCCGCAGCTGTTCGAACTTTAAGTTGTTGTTGTTCTACTTTTAAGCTATTCGATTTTAACTTTGCTAATAGTAATAGTCCTAAGCCGCCCATCGCTACAAAGCCGGCAATAGCAAGGAATGCGACTGTGTAAGTTCCTGTGGTCGTGTATAAATATCCAGTTAAATATGGGCCAGTAAAACCACTTAAATTACCTACCGAGTTAATCAATCCGATTCCGGCTGCGGCCCCCACACCCGTTAGAGTTTGTCCAGGAATGGTCCAGAAAATGTTAATCGCACTAAATACGCCAATCGCAAGCAGAATAAAGCCTACAATAATTGCCCATGGCTGATTTACAATCAGTGCAATCGCAATTGCGAAAGCTGCCATAAGTGCAGCACAAGCACCGTGTTTGTAACGCTCTTGTTTACGGTCAGAACGGCGGCTCCATAAAACCATACCAACAGCTGCAAATGCATATGGAATTGCGGTAAGTAAGCCATTTTGAATAAGGCTAATTTGCATACCAAATGTGTTACGGAACGACTCTAAAACACTTGGTAAGAAGAAGAACATCGCATTTGAACCAGAGGTAATTCCAAAGTACACAACTGCCATAATCCACACTAAAGGGTTTTTAAACACTTGTTTAATGAGTTCACCTTTTGTTAAAGCAGCGTCGGCAGATTGCGCTTTTTCTCTTTCTTCGCGCTCTAGTGTAGTCATTAACCATTGACGCTGCTCAGCTGTTAACCACTCTGCTTCTTTTGGGTTATTGGTTAAATATTTTAGACAGATTAATCCTAAAATAATGGAAGGAATCCCTTCTAGCACATACATCAAACGCCAACCTTCATAGCCAATCGTATTACCCCATTGCATGAGACCGACTGAAATTGGCGCTCCAATAATTTGAGCAATTGGTAATCCAAGATAAAACGTTGCAAAAACACGGGCACGATATTTTGCAGGAAACCACAAGGTTAAATAAAAGATAACGCCCGGAAAGAAACCCGCTTCTGCAATACCGAGTAAAAACCGTAAAACGATAAATTGAGTGCCGCTATGAATAAAGCCCATAAGTCCGGCAATAATGCCCCAAGTAATCATGATTCGGGCAATCCAGATTCGTGCTCCAAAACGATGAAGCAAGATATTACTTGGAACTTCTGCAATAAAATAACCTAGAAAAAATACACCCGCACCCAAACCAAAAATGGTTTGAGTAATTCCAAGTGCATCATTCATGTGTAGGGCAGCAAAACCAATATTGGTTCTGTCTAGAAATGCCATAATGAATAGAATAATGAGAAACGGGATAATTCGATTCGAAATACGTTTAATTGTCTGCTCTTCGAGAGCAGTTACATTTTTGATATCTTCCATAATAACTCTCACATTAAGTGGCGATCACTGCCATTAATTTTGGGTATCTTCTATATGTGCCTGAATCACGCTTTCAAAATTTTCATCTGCTTGGAAACCTAAAGATTCGGCATATTCAGCTTTCACCTGAACAGGCCAACTTTTAACAATACGTTGAATGGTTTTGTCTTCTTGCCATTGCACCAAATCAGTTGCTTGTTTGCCTGCAACTTTTTCAAGTGCCTCAAGCATTTCTTTAACCGTGACTGTTAATCCCGGTAGAGGAATAATTCGATTATCTTGAAGTACATCTGACGAAAGTGACGCTGCTTTAATCATTGATTCAACGCAACGTCGCGGTGAAGTAACAAAGACTGGAGTATCTGAAGGTACGGGGCAAATAGCCGTTTCGCCTTTTAACGGTTCACGGATGATTGAGCTAAAAAATGTCGAGGCAGCTTTATTCGGTTTACCGGGACGAACCACAATAGTTGGTAGTCTTAAAACACGGCCATCAATAAAGCCTTTACGTGAATAATCTGAAACAAGTAATTCTCCTACTGCTTTTTGCATACCGTAAGAAGACTTTGGTGTAACCACTGTCTCATCTGTCACAACTTCTGGTAATTGACCACCAAATACAGCACAGCCACTAGCAAAAATGACTCGAGGGGTAGTTTGCTTCTTTCTTAATTCTTCTAATAAATTTAAGAGTCCATATAAATTAACATCCATACCTAAATCAAAATCGGCTTCTGC
This sequence comes from Acinetobacter pittii, assembly GCF_034067285.1. Classification (NCBI taxonomy): domain Bacteria; kingdom Pseudomonadati; phylum Pseudomonadota; class Gammaproteobacteria; order Moraxellales; family Moraxellaceae; genus Acinetobacter; species Acinetobacter pittii. The sequence goes on along the minus strand of NZ_CP139286.1, from coordinate 1,675,241 downwards.
TGCTGAGCTCACCACAGCGGCCAAATGCCAAACGACATCAATATTTTCTGTAATATGAGCAACTGTAGTTTTATCGGTAATATCACCGACAATCACTTCAATTCTCGGGTCTTGCGGCAAATCATCGCCTGCAAAAGCATCAAATAGAATAATTTTATCGATGGGCTCAGGTTTATTGTCCTCTAAAGTCAAACTGCCAGTTTTTAAGATCTCTTTAGCGATTTGTTTTCCAATAAAACCTGTTCCACCAGTGATTAGCACATTCATATAGAGGTCCTTTCCTAGTTTTTATTCACTTAAAAACTTTTGTAATTGTCGTGAATTAAACGATAAGGACTCCTTTTAATAATTTCCAATGAATAATTTCTAAATATTGATAACTTTTTAATATCAATTTTATGTTTATAAACTTACTAAACAAAGCAGGTTTTTCTTTTTGATTTTAAAGCCTCAAACCCGACTATGGATTGAGGCTGAATATTTTATTTACGTTTTGCATTTTTAAGTAAGATATTAATAAACGCTGCTGCAATATCAGACACTGGTTCATCTTTGCGCGTCAAAATTCCATAATCCTGCGCATCTAAAATTAGATCTGTTTCTAAAATCTGTAATTGTCCCTCTTTTACCTGATCAATCACCATCGCTTCGGGCAACATTCCCACCATAGGTGCACCTTTTAAGATCTGCAAAAAGGTCTGCATCGACATGGTATTGACCGTATTTAAAGGAATTTTGACTTTTGCTCGGGCAAATGCGCCTTCCATACGTTCTCGAATTGGCGTGCCTTTCGGATAAAGTACCCATGGCCAATTTAGTAATTCTTCTAATGTACAAAACTTTTTATGGGCACATGGATGAGCATTATTTACCACTATGCAAAACGGCTCCGGGCCCAAAGGTTGGAAATCAAAAAATTGACTTTGCGTCACCGCGGTAAAACGACCTACGGCTAAATCTAGAGTATGTTCACTTAGCATTTCCATTAAATGGTCACTGGTTTGCTCAACAACATCGATAGAAAGTAGTGGCCATTGTTTCTTAATCTCAATAATTGAGTTTGGAATTACCACAGCGGTTGCGGCAAAGATACCGCCTACTTTTAAAAAACCGTGACCACCTAACCGTAAAATTTCTATGTCTTCGACAAAATGCTTTGCATCATTTAAAACACGCTGCGCATATCGAATCACCTGCTCGCCCAAAGCTGTTACTGGCATATTGCGAGGCAGACGTTCAAAAACCTGAAATCCGAGAAGGCTCTCAATTTCTTTTAGCATTTTACTCACCGCAGGCTGACTTAAGTTCATCTGCTCGGCTGCCAAATGCATATTATTGGTTCTTGCTAAAGTTTCCAACAAAACCAAATGTTTGAATTTCAACCAATTATTTAGGCTTGTGTAAGTCAAATCCGCCATTTATAAAAATCCTTTTTGATAACTATTCGTTATTAATAATTAAATTATTACGATTGGTGTTTATTAAATAAGAAACATATCATGATTTCAAATAAAAGAAGGATGCTTTAAATGAACTTTACGTTAAATTCCCAGAACTCATTACCAGACGATGCAACTCAAGGATGCTTAATTGGTCGCGCGTGGATTCCAAATCAAATTTCCGGCCCATCTCCGATTCTTTTAAAAGGTGATCAGGTTTTTGATATTTCAGAAAAGTTTCACACGATTTCCCAATTGCTTGAAAGTACAGATCCTTTAAAAGCTTTATCTGAAATTGAAGGAAAATTAGTTGGGTCAATTGATGAGTTATTTGCCAACACAGTCGCTGAACCAGATACAAACAAGGCATATTTTTTAGCCCCTATTGATTTACAAGTGATTAAAGCGGCTGGTGTTACTTTTGCAGCAAGTATGTTAGAGCGTGTGATTGAAGAACAAGCTGGTGGCGATGCACAAAAAGCTCAATCGATCCGTGAAGTGGTACAAGGGGTAATCGGTGATAATTTAAAAACAATCGAACCCGGCTCGGAAAAAGCCCTTCAACTCAAAGAATATTTAATTGAGCAAAAAATGTGGTCTCAATATCTTGAGGTGGGCATTGGTACTGACGCTGAAATTTTTACTAAAGCACCCGTTTTAGCGGCTGTGGGAACTGGTCAAAATATTGGTATTCACCCGAAATCTGAATGGAATAATCCGGAACCAGAAGTTGTATTGGTTGCAAATAGCCACGGTAAAATTTTAGGCGCGACTTTAGGAAACGATGTGAATTTACGGGACTTTGAAGGCCGTAGCGCCTTACTGTTGAGTAAAGCCAAAGATAACAATGCATCTTGTGCAATCGGACCGTTTATTCGCCTTTTTGATCATACTTTTACTTTAAATGACATTCGTGCTTGTGATGTTGAACTGAAAATTGAAGGTACAGATAATTTTGTGCTCAATGGCGTGAGTTCTATGTCTCAAATTAGCCGTGATCCGGAAGATTTAATTCAACAAACCCTGAATGAAAATCATCAATATCCAGACGGTTTTGTGCTATTTTTGGGAACTTTGTTTGCACCTACTCAAGATCGTGAGCAAGCTGGGGCTGGCTTTACCCATAAAGTCGGAGATGTGGTCCGTATTCATTCACCTAAACTTGGTACTTTATACAACACGGTTATGACCAGTGACAAAGCAACGCCGTGGAATTTTGGAATAAATGCTTTGATGCGTAATTTAAAGCAACGTGAATTACTATAGTTTTCACGTATTATCGATCGGCTGAATTGTAAGATTCATCTCGTGAATAAACTAAATTTCAAAAAGTATGAGTGAAAGGATCAAAAAATGAATGATCAAAATAAACGGATTTTTTTACGTAGCCAAGAATGGTTTGATGATCCTGAACATGCCGACATGACAGCACTCTATGTTGAGCGTTATATGAATTATGGCCTGACCCGTGCCGAACTACAATCAGGTCGCCCGATTATTGGTATTGCACAAACTGGCAGTGATTTAACTCCATGTAACCGTCACCACAAAGAACTTGCTGAACGGGTTAAAGCAGGTATTCGAGATGCGGGTGGTATTCCCATGGAATTCCCCGTTCACCCGATTGCAGAACAAACCCGTCGCCCTACTGCTGCACTTGATAGAAATTTAGCTTACTTAGGCTTAGTTGAAATATTACATGGTTATCCGCTTGATGGTGTGGTGCTAACCACAGGTTGTGACAAAACTACACCTGCTTGTTTAATGGCTGCCGCAACAACAGATATACCAGCCATTGTGTTGTCTGGTGGACCAATGCTAGATGGTCATTTTAAAGGTGAGTTAATTGGTTCTGGTACTGTGCTTTGGCATGCAAGAAATTTACTTGCCACAGGTGAAATTGATTATGAAGGGTTCATGGAAATGACCACTTCAGCATCGCCTTCGGTCGGGCATTGCAACACCATGGGCACTGCACTTTCTATGAATGCATTAGCAGAAGCTTTGGGCATGTCTTTACCGACATGTGCAAGCATTCCAGCGCCGTATCGTGAACGTGGGCAAATGGCCTATATGACAGGCAAAAGAATTTGTGAAATGGTTTTAGAAGATTTACGCCCTTCTAAAATCATGAACAAACAATCATTTGAAAATGCCATCGCGGTAGCTTCAGCATTAGGGGCATCAAGTAATTGCCCTCCTCACCTCATTGCAATTGCCCGTCACATGGGGATTGAGCTGAGTTTAGAAGACTGGCAACGTGTTGGAGAAAGCATTCCGCTGATTGTGAACTGTATGCCGGCGGGCAAATATTTGGGTGAAGGTTTCCACCGTGCGGGAGGTGTTCCTGCTGTTTTGCATGAATTACAAAAAGCAGGTGTTTTACATGAAGACTGTGCATCAGTCAGCGGTAAAACAATTGGGGAAATTGCTAAAAATGCAAAAACCTCAAATGCAGATGTCATCTTCCCTTATGAACAACCATTGAAACATGGTGCAGGTTTTATCGTGCTTAGCGGCAATTTCTTTGACAGCGCCATTATGAAAATGTCTGTCGTCGGTGAAGCATTTAAGAAAACCTATTTATCTGACCCAAATAGTGAAAATAGCTTTGAAGCACGTGCAATCGTTTTTGAAGGTCCCGAGGACTACCACGCACGAATTAATGATCCTGCTTTAAACATTGATGAACATTGTATTTTGGTCATCCGTGGTGCTGGTACTGTTGGTTATCCAGGCAGCGCAGAAGTCGTCAATATGGCTCCTCCAGCGGAGTTAATTAAAAAAGGCATCGATTCACTGCCTTGCTTAGGAGATGGCCGTCAAAGCGGAACATCTGCTAGCCCTTCTATTTTAAATATGTCACCCGAAGCGGCGGTAGGCGGTGGAATTGCATTATTAAAGACCAATGACCGTTTACGCATTGATCTCAATAAACGCTCCGTCAACGTACTCATTTCTGACGAAGAGTTAGAACAACGCCGCCGTGAGTGGAAACCGACGGTCTCTGCCTCTCAGACACCTTGGCAAGAAATGTATCGCAACATGGTGGGTCAATTATCTACTGGCGGTTGTTTGGAACCTGCAACTTTATATATGCGAGTCATAAATCAAGACAACCTTCCAAGACACTCTCATTAATTTCAGGATATTTGTTATGACCATTATCGGACACAACTTTATTGGCGGTTCACGTAGCGCACAAAGTACAACTTTATTGAAAAGTGTGAATGCAACAACTGGTGAGGCTTTGCCTTATGAGTTTCACCATGCAACCGAACAGGAAATTAATCAGGCCTGTGAAGCGGCAAGCCAAGCCTTTAAGACTTACCGTCATACTTCACCTGAACAGCGTGCTACTTTTTTAGAAAATATTGCCGATGAACTCGATGCCTTGGGCACCGATTTTCTAGAGACTATTTCGCAAGAAACCGCTTTGCCACTTGCCCGTTTACAGGGTGAACGTGGCCGTACCAGTGGACAAATGCGCCTGTTCGCTAAAGTGTTGCGTCGTGGTGATTTTTTAGGGGCCCGTATTGATACAGCTTTACCTGAGCGTCAGCCTTTACCTCGCCCAGACCTACGCCAGATTAAAATTGGTGTTGGCCCTGTGGCAGTCTTTGGGGCAAGTAACTTTCCTTTAGCATTCTCAACCGCAGGTGGTGATACTGCTTCAGCTTTAGCTGCTGGTTGTTCTGTAGTGGTGAAAGCGCATAGTGGTCACATGGCGACAGCAGACTTTGTAGCTCAGGCAATTGAACGTGCCGTAGAAAAATCAAATATGCCTAAAGGCGTATTTAACATGATCTATGGTAATGGTGTGGGTGAACCACTGGTTAAGCATCCTTTAATTCAGGCTGTGGGTTTTACTGGTTCACTACGTGGTGGACGAGCTTTATGTGACATGGCCGCAGCCCGTCCACAACCGATTCCGGTCTTTGCGGAAATGAGCAGTATTAACCCGATGCTGATGTTGCCGGAAGCCTTGAAAAACCGTGGTGAAAAAATTGCACAGGACTTGGCCGACTCAGTTGTTTTAGGCTGTGGTCAGTTCTGTACCAATCCGGGTTTAATTTTAGGTATTAAATCAGCTGAATTTAGCCAGCTCATTAACAACCTAACTGAAATTATGGGTGGCAAACCTGCACAGACTATGCTGAATGCCGGAACCTTAAAAAGTTATACCGCAGGTCTTGAGCATTTAACCCAGCATCAAGGCATTGAACATTTGGCAGGTCAAACCCAACAAGGCAATCAGGCACAGCCACAACTTTTTAAAGCCAACGTTGAACTATTACTTGTAGGTGATCAGCTTCTGCAAGAAGAAATCTTTGGGCCAGCAACTGTCATCATTGAGGTTGAAGATAAAGCCCAGCTCCTTCAAGCCCTACAAAGCATGAATGGACAGCTGACAGCAACTTTAATTGCCGATGAAGCGGACTTAACCGAGTTTGCAGATGTGGTTCCTGTGCTAGAAGAAAAAGCAGGCCGTTTACTCATCAATGGCTACCCAACAGGTGTTGAAGTATGTGATGCCATGGTGCACGGCGGACCATACCCAGCAACCTCGGATGCAAGAGGTACATCAGTTGGAACTTTGGCAATAGACCGTTATTTACGCCCAGTCTGTTACCAGAACTACCCGCAAAGTTTGTTGCCGGAAGCCTTAAAAGACAGCAACCCATTGCAGATTTTAAGATTGGTCAATGGTGAGATGACCAAAGAAGCAATCTAATAAAATAAAAAAAGAGACCACTCGTTGGTCTCTTTTTTACTTCTACATTTAAGGTTTTGTAGGGAGCAAATTCCCCCAATTAATCTAGTTTATAATTGATATTTTTTAAAAATAAATCGACCGCATATTCAACCCAAACACTAATTTCATCGGCTGATATTAAATACTCAGGATGAGTCAAACACTTTAGATGGGCATCACTTCTTAACAGTGATAAAAATATATTTGCTGCAACGTCCGAAGAAGAAGTTAATTCAATTTCTCCTTGTTTCACAGACTTTTCAAGATAGCCCGCAATAATATTTGCCAGCCGTTGTGGACCCACTTCAAAGAACTTTTCGGACAATTCTGGGAACCTTACTGCTTCTGCAATACAAATTCTAAAAAACGCCAATCCTGAATGCGACAATATAAAACAAAGATAAGTTTTACCAATCTCGGTTAAAGCTGAGCGTAAATTTTTAGCTTGTGTCTCGACTAAAATAATTTGCTCTTGCATGTTGGTACATTGACGTTCAATGACGGCAGCAAACATTGCTTCTTTATTTTTAAAACAACCATACATGGTTGCTTTGGAAACCCCTGCTTCCTTTTGAATCATGTCTGTGGTTGTACCACTAAAGCCGTGGATCAAAAAAAACTTTGTTGCTGCATCAAGAATTTTTTGATCTTTCTCATTCGTTTTAGTGCAATCAGACATACGAACCTACAAACATATTTAGCAATTTCATTCTTAGTGTAACTCATCGAAAAGTTCAAAATCGAGAATTGACGTAAATTTAATAAGATAGTACAGTACCGATCGGTACAGTTGGGCTAAATAACTGCTATTGCAGTAAGCTCATTTTAAAATTTACGGTAAAAGATGAATATACGACCACTCATCGGTTTGGCAGGTGCAATATTCGCAGCAATGACTGTTGAATTTAACAACCGAATCACCAGCATTACCTTGGTCGATATTCGTGGCGCGATGGGAATTAGTGTCGACTCTGGTTATTGGGTCAGCAGTATTTACGCAAGTGCCATGATTATTGGCATGATCCTATCTACCAGTTGGGCCGTTATTTTTTCTATGCGCAGAGTTCTTCTTTTTGCGATAGGACTTTGCCTCTTCTCTAGCGTTTTAATTCCTTTTAGCCCCAACATCGAAATATTTTATGTATTGCGTGGCCTACAAGGACTCGCCAATGGTTTAACCATTCCTTTACTCATGGCCTGTGCACTTAGATTTTTAGGACCTGACATTCGGCTATGGGGCCTCGCTTGCTATGCATTAACTGCAACTTTTTTTCCGAACTTAAGTGCTGCACTCTCTGCTTTTTATTTAGATGTGATTGGCTGGAAAATGATATTTTTCCAAACCATTCCTTTTTGTGCACTGAGCGCTGCACTGGTTTATTTTGGTATTCCACAAGACCCATTAAATTATTCAAGAATAAAAACTTACGATTGGACTGGCGCCATTTTAGCGATTATTAGCTTAGCGAGCCTGAGCACCATGTTATTGCATGGCAATCATTTAGACTGGTTCCATTCTCAATTAATTTGTGTATTGGCTTTAATCAGTGCAATTACTTTACCTTGGTTTTTTATACATGAATGGCGTTATCCGTCACCCTTAATTAAGCCGCAAATGCTCGAAATACGAAATTTTGCTTACGCTGTTTTCGCTCTCTTTTGCTTTGTCATTATTGGTATGTCCACCAGCACATTGCCACTAAATTACCTCAGTGCTGTGCATGGCTATAAACCGACCCAGACCATGTGGATTGGCTTACAAATTGCGGCATTGCAATTTATCTATATTCCTATTGTGGTGAAGCTTTTAAATCAAGCTTGGGTGGATAGCCGCTATGTACACGGTTTTGGTTTACTTCTGGTCATTGCTGGTTGCCTAGGTGCAAGTCAACTTGATACCACATGGAATCAAGACCAATTTTATTTCTGGCATGCAATCTCATGTTTGGGGCAAACCTGTGTAGTGCTCTCGCTCTTAATGATGGGTACAAACAGTGTTCACCCCAGCATGGCAATTTATGCATCACCGATGATTAACACTCCGCGAGCTATTAGCGGTGTACTGGGTGTTTGTATTTTAGACTGGATCAATCGAGTACGCGGTGAATACCATTCAACACGGCTGATTGAAAATACCGCCCAACATGTTTTCCAAAATATTCAAGGTCCTGTTATTAATCCACTTACTCCACCAGTGCTCACTGCAAATGGCGCAGATCGTGTTTCAGGTGGTTTATCTGCTCTAAATTCTGCGATTCAAGCGCAACAATCTGTTTTAGTCATTAGCGATCAATATCTTATCTTAGCTGGTCTTACCGCTATTTTATTCATTGTAATGGTGATTTTGCCAGTTCGAACTTATCCGCCACGTATTGCTCTCATTAAGTTAATGAATAGTCATAACTCAGGAAAATCTTTATGAGTACTCTCGAAGCCCAAGATACCACTAACATCGAACCACCCAAGTTAACAAAGGTGCAACATCTCAAAAAGCATTGGGTTATGGTTATTGCATTCATTATTGTCTTGGCATCTATTTTATGGGTTTTAAAACTTATATTTTTACCCTCTTCAGTTGTTAAAACTGACGATGCACGGGTAGATGTCGAGTACTCAACCATTGCCCCTAAAGTATCTGGTAATATTGAAGAGATTTATATTAAAGATCATCAGACCGTAAAAAAAGGCCAACTTTTAGCGCGAATCGATGCACGTGATTATCAAGCTGCTTTGGCAGAAGCTGAATCTAATTATGCAAAAGCACAAGCAGACTTAAATGAAGCAATGCTGGCGGTAGAAAGACAACCGACCGTTATTAGAGAAACTGAAGCACAGCTTAGAAAAGTAGAAGCCGGAATTAAACTTACCAAAGACAACACGGCGCGTTATGAGCAGTTGCAGGCACTTGGTGCTGAATCTAGATTGATTACGCAACAGTCAAAAACCACATTGACTGAACAATATGCTGACTTAGACAGCAGTAAAGAAAAAGTGATCGATGCACAGTATCAGCTCAACCAATACAAGATTCAGGTGCAAGCCAAACAAGCTGCTTTAAAACAGGCTCAAGCAGCACTTGATAAAGCAAAACTGAATCTGAGCTATACAGAAGTTCGTGCCCCTATTGATGGCATGATTGGTCAAAAATCTGCAAACGTGGGTAACTTTGTAGGTGCTGGGAATCCTTTAATGGTAATTGTGCCTTTAGACCAAGTCTATGTAGAAGCAAACTTCCGTGAAATTGAGTTAAAACAAATTAAAATCGGACAACCTGTTACTGTCTATGTAGATGCTTATAACGTTGAATTAAAAGGTGTGGTAGATAGTTTTTCACCATCAACTGGTGCATTTTTCTCTCCAATCTCTGCAACCAATGCGACTGGTAATTTTACCAAGATTGTTCAGCGTCTTCCTTTACGAATCAAGCTTATTGAAAATCAAAAAGACGTTAAATTATTGCGTCCCGGCTTATCCGTTTTAGTGTCTATTAACACGGCTCAAAAATAGATCGTTTAAATCTTGGGACATACGAGAAAAAAGAGACCATTTACGGTCTCTTTTTTAATTTAATCTAGATTCATGGCAACCGCTCTGGTTGCTTTACGCTTTCGCGTGACGAACAACCCACAAACAATCACAAGCGAAGTTACCCCTAAAGATAAAGTGGTTTCATAACTGTATGCTGGCGAGAAGAACATATAAGCCAATACACTTAAAATAATAATAATTACAAACCAAGTGAGCCATGGAAATAGCCACATTTTAAATGGAATTTCCGCTCCTGCAGCTTCCAGTTTATGTCGTAAACGCAGTTGAGAGAATGCAATGACTAAATACACAAGCAACGCAATTGACCCTGTACTTGAGAGCAATAAACCAAATACTTTTCCTGGGAATACGTAATTGATAATACAACAAATCAAACCAATAAAAGTTGAAGAGAACACCGCAATTGCAGGTACGCCTGCATAATTGACTTTAGTTACTGCTTGAGGTGCTTCACTACGGGTACCCAAACGGAATAACATTCGAGAAGATGTATAAATTGCGGCATTCATACAACTTGCCACAGCAATGAACACGACTGTATCAATGATGAGTTTAGTACCTGGTACGTTCAAGCTCATTAAAACGTATTGGAATGTTCCGTATTTTTGTAAGTCTGGCGAACGCCAATCAACAAGTGAAACGGCAATAAACATTGAGACTACAAAGAAAAGAATAATGCGGTACAACACGAGGTTCGTTGCACGTCTAATTTTCTGTTTAGGGTTTGATGACTCTGCTGCTGCAATCGAGACAATTTCTACGCCAAAAAATGAGAATGCAGTAATTAAAATTGCCGATAAAATTCCTCCCATACCGTGTGGCATAAAACCGGCATTATTGTATAAATTGGCAACCCCACTTACATTTTTAGCTAATGGCCAAAAACCTGAAATTGCTAAAATACCAATAATAATGAAGCCAATAATGGCAACCACTTTAACTAAGGAAAACCAGAACTCAAACTCACCAAAACTTTTGGTACTAAAAAAATTAGCTAAGCTTAGAAATACAATAAAACAAAATGCGTAAATAGAAACAGAAACGTTCGGAAACCATGAATGTAAAATTTCAGCACCTGCAATAGCTTCTACCGGAATTGCGAGCACCCAAAACCACCAATATAACCAACCAATTGTAAAACCTGCCCACGGGCCAATCGCTTTGCGGGCATAGGTAGAAAATGAACCAGTGTCCGGCTCTAAAACGGCCATTTCACCCAACATTCGCATCACCAGAAATACCATAATACTGGTAATTAAATAAGCGAGAATAACCGCTGGTCCTGCCTTGGCAATTGCAGAAGATGAACCGACAAATAAACCTGCGCCAATAACACCGCCAATACTAATCATTGTGATATGGCGATTTGAAAGTCCTTCGCCTAATTTTTTTGTTCTATCATTATTCATATTTCAATCCTTAAAAATATATCCATATAAAAATCTATTACATGTTTGAAAATCCTACGGTAATGAAAAAGGGAAAACTAATGTCTTCCCCTTATTGCAATAATTAATTTAGAGTTGGCATTGAAAATTGTTTTGCTTCACGGACTTGCGCAGATGGCCAGCGTTGCGTAATGGTTTTACGGCGTGTGTAAAAACGGACACCATCTGGACCATACGCATGTAAATCACCAAACAATGAACGTTTCCAACCACCAAAGCTATGGTAAGCAACAGGCACAGGTAAAGGAACATTAATACCCACCATACCGACTTGAATGTGACTGCTAAAATAGCGTGCTGCCTCACCGTCACGGGTATAAATACATGTCCCATTGCCATATTCATGGTCATTAATGAGTTGCATGGCTTCTTGCATAGTATTTACACGCATAACTTGCAGTACAGGTCCAAAAATCTCTTGTTGGTAACTGGTCATAGCTGGTGTGACTTGGTCAATTAAAGTAGGCCCAACAAAGAAACCTTTTTCGTAGCCTGCCGGTTTTGCATCACGGCCATCTACCACAATTTTTGCGCCTTGTTGTTCTGCACTTTGAATATAAGCCTGCACTTTGTCTTTATGTGCTTGGGTAATGAGTGGACCAAAGTCGTTGCTTGCATCTGCATAGTTGCCGAACTTCAATTTTTTCATTTCTTGAGTCAGCTTATCAATCACCACATCGGCAACTTCATCTCCAATAGCAACCGCAACCGAAAGTGCCATACAACGTTCGCCAGAAGAGCCAAAAGCTGCGCCTAGCAATGAAGTTACTACGTTATCAATATCGGCATCCGGCATGATAATCGCGTGATTTTTTGCACCGCCTAATGCTTGGCAACGTTTACCCGTTGAAGTCGCTGTGCGGTAAATATATTCAGCAATTGGTGTTGAACCCACAAAGCTGACTGCTTGAATGCGCGGATGATGCAATAAGGCATCTACCGCTTCTTTATCCCCATTTACCACATTAAATACGCCGTCGGGTAAACCTGCCTGTTTTAATAGTTCTGCAAGGTATAAAACCACAGAAGGTGCCTTTTCAGAAGGTTTTAAAATAAAGCAGTTACCGCAAACCAGCGCCATTGGGAACATCCACAACGCCACCATGGCTGGAAAGTTAAATGGTGTAATACCAGCCACAACACCTAGTGGTTGGAACTCGCTCCATGAATCGATATCAGGGCCGACATTTTTTGAATATTCCCCTTTTAAAAGCTCTGGCGCGCCGCAAGCATATTCAACGTTTTCAATACCGCGTTGAAGTTCACCTTGAGCATCATGAGAAATTTTACCGTGCTCTTGTCCAATCAAAGCGCAAATCTTTTCAGCATTTTGTTCTAATAATTGTTTAAATTTAAACATGACACGTGCACGTTTAATGACAGGCGTATCTCGCCATGCAGGAAATACTTGCTCGGCTGCCTGAACAGCTTCATTTACCGTCTGTGCATCTGCAATTTCGACTTCTTTACTAATTTCACCCGTCGCAGGATTGTAAACTGGCTGTCTTCTTGCCGTTTTAGATACAATTCTTCCTTGAATGAAATGCCCTAGCACTTTTTTGGCTTGTTCGCTATGCGTACTATTTTCAGTTGAAACTTCGTCATAGCTAAAATTTTCTAGGCCATTTGTCATTGTTGTTACTCCTTACTACAATTGGTTTTCAGATCAATCTGTATTTTTGATTTGGTTTTTAAAGAGCATCTATAGAACCTACCGATGCTCATAAATATCTATAAGCCTTAATTCACTTGGTGCAGTGCATCACCCACAGCATTCATTAAGCGGTCAATATCAGCCTCAGTGCTGTTGAACATTGGCCCGAACTGAAGGGTGTCGCCTCCAAAGCGAACATAGAATCCTTCTTTCCAAAGTTCCATACCAAGCTCGAAGCCTCGAATGGTGGCATCACCATCACGCGGAGCTAACTGTAGGGCACCAATCAAACCACAGTTACGAATATCTAAAATGTGCGGTGCACCTTTTAAGCCATGTAGCATTTTTTCAAAACTTGGTGCCAATGCTGCAGATTGAGCGAATAGGTTTTTCTTTTCTAAAACTTCAAGCGCAGCTAAAGCGGCAGCACAAGCAACAGGATGTGCCGAATAGGTATAGCCGTGAGTAAATTCAATGGCATGTTCCGGTAAGTCTTGCTGCATAAAAGCAGAGTAAATTTCATGGCTTGCCACCACGCCACCTAAAGGAATGGCACCATTGGTCACTTGTTTCGCAAAGTTCAAAATATCAGGCGTAACCCCAAAATATTCTGCTGCGGTCCAAGTTCCTAAACGGCCAAAACCTGTAATCACCTCATCAAAAATTAACAAGATGTCATGCTGATCACAGATTTCTCTTAAACGCTGTAAATAACCCGTTGGCGGTACAATACAACCTGCTGATCCGGAAATAGGTTCAATAATCACGGCGGCAATATTTGAAGCATCGTGTAGCTCAATTAACTTAAGCATTTCATTAGCAAGCTCTACGCCACCTGTTTCTGCACAGCCTTTGGTAAATGTTAAATTTGGCTGCAAGGTATGCGGCAAATGGTCTACATCCATAAGTTGACCAAACATTTTACGGTTGCCGCCAATACCACCGAGGCTTGTTCCTGCAACGTTTACACCATGATAGCCACGGGCACGGCCAATCAATTTGGTTTTACTTGGTTTACCTTTAATACGCCAATATGCACGTGCCATTTTGATAGATGTATCTGCCGACTCTGAACCCGAGTTGGTAAAGAAAACGTGTTGTAGTTTTTCAGGCATATGCTGAACAATTTTATCTGCCAGTTTAAAAGACAACGGATGGCCGAACTGAAAAGCTGGTGAGTAGTCGAGTTGACCTAACTGAGCACTTACCGCTTGCTGAATTTCAGGCAAGGTATGACCTGCACCACAAGTCCATAGCCCTGAGAGTGAGTCATAAATTTCACGGCCAGAATCATCAATCAGGTACGATCCTTTTGCGCCCACAATCATGCGCGGGTCTTTAGCAAAGTTACGATTTGCAGAGAAAGGCATCCAGTGTGCCTGATAATTTATATGCATATTATTATTGGCTTGAATCGCTTCCGAAGTATGCTCAGATTCGCTGAATTTATCCGTATCAAACATAACCATTCCTGTTTATTTTCAAATTATGGTTTGAGTGTACATAGCGTGATAAGTTTGATAAATTCAAATTATCTTGAGTTTAGATTTAAAAAAACAAAACTAAATGAAACCGAAAAAATTAAATCAAGTTACTGATTTTGATATAAAACTTCTTAAAATTTTCAAAACAGTTTGTGACTGTCATAGCTTTACATCCGCTGAAAGCATTCTTGGTATTAGCCGCTCTGCAATTAGTTTGCATATGAGTGATTTAGAAAATCGTTTGGGTATTCGGCTATGCCAACGTGGTCGCGCTGGCTTTGCCCTCACCGATGAAGGACGGGAAATTTTAGAATATATCGAAGTACTCACTGCTTCTATCGAAGATTTTCGCTCTAAAGTTAATCAAATGCACAACCGCCTTAAGGGTGAGTTTAATATCGGGATTATTAATAACCTTGTAACGATGCCTAGAGGCTATATCACCAACACGTTGACACAACTCGCCGAAGAACATTCTGAAGTAATTATTAACATTAGTATGAGTACTCTGTCAGATATTGAATGCCGTGTGCTCGATAATCGTTTGCATGCAGGCGTTATTCCCCTTGTTACGCCTTTGTCCGGTTTGGACTATTTTGATTTATATAGTGAAAGTTCGTTTTTATATTGCGGCAAAAACCATCCCTTGTTTGGCAAATGTAGCAAGATGGATTTAGATGAATTAAAAAAATGGCAAGCAATCCTTCCGAATTATGCGATTACATCGGAAGCGGCAAAGTTACACCAGCTTTTAGACTGTAAAGCGACTGCAAGTGACCGAGAAGGAATTGCCTTTCTAATTTTAACAGGAAAATTCTTAGGTTTTTTACCCGACCACTATGCAAAAAAATGGGTTGAAGATGGTTTTATGCAAGCTGTTTCAAAGGAAAAAATGCATTACAGCACACCCATTTGCTTAATTACTCATAAAGGCAAAAACCACAATATTATTTTAAAAACCTTTATGGAGATGCTTGAGAAGCGGATCGTTGGGGGTTAAAAAAAGAGACCATTAAATGGTCTCTTTTTTTAGTCTATTACTAAACAACTTAATAAATAAAGGTATTTGAAACTATTAAGTTCTCTAAGGTATCATGCTTATCAGTAAGCAAAATTAATTCTTGCGAATGATACGTAGATTGACTAGCCCCATCTCTATCAACTGAAATAATTAGCCCCGCCTCAGTATCTTTTACCGAAATATAATCTTGAAGATTTCCACTTTCATTTATAAGTAATTGAGACAAATCAATTTTATCATCCTCTACGAGATTAAAATCAGTCCACTCACTCTTAACATTTCCACCTAAATTATCTGTATTATCGAGAATATTAAAAACCACAGTATCTGCACCATCTCCGAGAATATAAGAGAAAGTTTGATTTGCTATGCTTGTCTCAATTACGTCATTACCAGTTGTACCCAGTACAGTTTTGGCAATATATTGCTCAATTTGTGCCTTATCCCAGACTGTTCCATCGTCAAATATAATAGATGATAATTGTCCCTCACCAAAATGAATGCTGGCAGTTGAATCATTGAACGTAATAACTCTATCCGCACTAGCCTGTTTTAAAATAATTTCATCAGCTGAAACTGATTTTAAATAAAGTATATTTTGTTCATTGTTATTATCTAGGATATGAACATAACTTAATGACCCTAGTAATGCTTTATCTACAATATAGGTATCATTACCAGTTTCACCAATTAATCCTGTATATACATTCGCGGAATTGCCACCATAAATGAGTGTATCATTCCCTGAACCACCGTATAAATGATCAGAACCCGTATTCGATATTAATGTGTCATCGCCACTACCACCATATAAATAATCATTCTGTACACCACCTTGAATCGTATCATTACCTCCCAAACCATAAATAGTTGAAATCTCAGCATCTGCTTGAAGATTATCTGCTGCATCAGTACCTAATAATTTACCAATCGTATTAGCTTCAATTTGAGCTTTATCCCAAACAGTTCCGTCATCAAATACAATAGAAGATAAATTATCCTTACCAAAACGTATTGTTGATGCTGAATCATTGAATGATATTATGATTAGTGAATCGGATTGCTTAAGTAAGATATCACTAGAAAGCACTGATTTTAACTGAAGAGTATTTTCTTCACCTGCATTATCTAAAATATGAATATAGCTTGATGAAGTGAGTAATCCTTTATCTATGATATAAGTATCATTACCCGCCTGACCTAGTAAAGCCGTATACGCATTCGAATTACCACCATAAATCAACGTGTCATTACCAGCCCCACCATATAGATAGTCCGAACCTGTATTAGAAATTAAAGTATCGTCTCCATCACCACCATACAGATAATCATTCTGTACACTGCCTTGAATTGTATCATTGCCTCCCAAACCATAAATAGTTGAAATCTCAGCATCTGCTTGTAAAGCATCTGCCTCATCAGTACCTAATAATTTACCAATCGTATTAGCTTCAATTTGAGCTTTATCCCAAACAGTTCCGTCATCAAATATAATAGAAGATAATTCTCCCTCACCAAAACGTATTGTTGATGCTGAATCATTGAATGATATTATGATTAATGAATCGGACTGCCTAAGTGAAATATCACCAGAGGACACTGATTTTAATTGAAGAATATTTTCTTCAGCTGCATTATCTAAAATATGAATATAGCTTGATGAAGTGAGTAATCCTTTATCTATGATATAAGTATCATTACCTGCCTGACCTAGTAAAGCCGTATACGCATTTGAATTACCACCATAAATCAACGTGTCATTACCAGCCCCAGCATATAAATAGTCCGAACCTGTATTAGAAATTAAAGTATCGTTTCCATCACCACCATATAGATAGTCATTTCCTGTAGATCCTTTAATAATTTGAGTAAATGTAGGGTCTGTTGGCTTGTAAGTTCCTGATACAGTATTAATTATAGTGGTTAGTGGTTGAGAACTATTCCCAGCTTGATCTGTAGCAGTTACCCTATATTCTACATTTAACCAATCGAATTTTTCCTCAATATTTACGTGAACCCAAGCACCATCAATTTTTTGCTCAACAGCATAACTATCACTTGGCGCATTAAAAATAATTTTATCTGTACTCACATCATAATTAAACAAATTAGCCAATATAGGTGCCGTAGTATCAGGTGCATTTATATTAATTGAACTTTCATTACCTTTAGCATCCGCAGCAATTACTTTTAATACTTCACCATCTTCGTAAACCATATTCAAAATTACATTGTAATACCCGGATGCATCAGCTATTGCCGAACCGATTACATCACCTGCAGTATTTTTAACAATTATTGTGGCATTTGCTTCAGTTGTACCTTGTACTGATTGCCCTTCAGCCCATCCACCTTGAATAGTTGGTTGATGCAAAATTGGTGGCGTACTATCTGGTGCAATAACCTCTTTCGCTTCAGTTTTATTATCCGATTGATCTGCTGCTGTTACGCTTAAGCTTTCGCCATTTAAGTAAGCTTTATCAAGAGTAATAGAATAATTTCCTGCTTCATCTGCATTAGTTGTGCCTACAACTTTTGTTTCGTAATGGTCTACTTCTAAAATAGTTTTTGGCACTTCTTGCGTTACATTTACATTTATAACGGGGACCATTGAACTAGAATAATTTACTGTCAAAGTATAGGTTCCAGATGCTAATACTGAACCTTGTGCTAGATCAATACTGTAATTTCCGTTTCCAGCTTGAGAGATACTACCAGTTAGACTTGTATTTAAACTCGCACCAGAAAGAGTTGAGCTATAACTACCAGAAAGTGAATTAGTCGAAGAGTTCAAATTTAAAGAAACATGTGCATTTGTACCTGTAACTTCGAAAGAATATGTTTTCGATAAATAATTTGACTGTACTGTCTCATTCAAAACAGATTGGATTTCTAAAACAGTTACTTCTTTATAAACAGCAGTTACTTGTTCTACTGTCACTCTTGCACCTACTTCGGTCACACCCGCAACCACTTTACCTGCAGCATCTATAATTGCAGTTAAACTTGATGGTGCCGTGGTATCCAGTGCATTAATGGTTTTCGGCGCTGTAGCATTACCAGATTGATCTGATGCTGTAGCACTTAAGCTTTCTCCATTTAAATATGCTTTATCTAGGGTAACTGAATATTTACCTGTGGCATCAGCAGTAGCTGTACCGATTATGGTTCCTGCAGTATTTTTAATTGTTACAACAGCATTCGCTTCGGTCACACCCGCAACCACTTTACCTGCTGTATCAATCGTTGCAGTTAAGCTTGAAGGTGCCGTGGTATCTGGTGCAACAATGGTTTTCGGCGCTGTAGCATTACCAGATTTGTCCGCAGCCATTGCACTTAAGCTTTCACCATTTACATAAGCCTTATCTAGGGTAATCGAGTATTTACCTGTGGCATCTGCAGTAGCTGTACCAACGACAGTTCCTACAGCATTCTTAACTGTTACAACAGCATTCGCTTCAGTTACACCTGCAACCACTTTACCTGCAGTATCAATCGTTGCAGTCAGACTTGAAGGTGCTGTAGTGTCTGGTGCAACTATTGTTTTTGGTGCGGTAGCATTACCAGATTTGTCTGCAGCCGTTGCACTTAAGCTTTCACCATTTAGGTATGCTTTATCTAGGCTAATCGAGTATTTACCTGTGGCATCTGCAGTAGCTGTACCAACGACAGTTCCTACAGCATTCTTAACTGTTACAACAGTATTCGCTTCGGTCACACCTGCAACCACTTTACCTGCAGTATCAATCGTTGCAGTCAGACTTGATGGTGCTGTAGTGTCTGGTGCAACTATTGTTTTTGGTGCGGTAGCATTACCAGATTTGTCTGCAGCCGTTGCACTTAAGCTTTCACCATTTACATAAGCTTTATCTAGGGTAACTGAATATTTACCTGTGGCATCTGCAGTAGCTGTACCAACGACAGTTCCTACAGCATTCTTAACTGTTACAACAGTATTCGCTTCGGTCACACCTGCAACCACTTTACCTGCTGTATCAATCGTTGCAGTTAAGCTTGAAGGTGCAGTAGTGTCTGGTGCAACAATGGTTTTCGGCGCTGTGGCATTACCAGATTTGTCCGCAGCCATTGCACTTAAGCTTTCACCATTTACATAAGCTTTATCTAGGCTAATCGAGTATTTACCTGTGGCATCTGCAGTACCTGTACCGACGACAGTTCCTACAGCATTCTTAACTGTTACAACAGCATTCGCTTCGGTCACACCCGCAACTACTTTACCTGCTGTATCAATCATTGCAGTCAGACTTGATGGTGCCGTGGTATCTGGTGCAATAATTATTTTCGCGGCTGTAGCATTACCCGATTTGTCCGCTGCAGTGGCACTTAAGCTTTCACCATTTAAATAAGCCTTATCTAGCGTAATTGAATATTTACCAGTGGCATCTGCTGTAGCTGTACCAACGACAGTTCCTACAGCATTCTTAACTGTTACAACAGCATTTGCTTCAGTTACACCAGCAACAACTTTACCTGCGGTATCAATCGTTGCAGTCAGACTTGATGGTGCAGTTTTATCATCAGCCAAAATTGTTTGAATTGTTGATTTATTACCAGCTAAATCTTCGGCAGAAATAGTAAGTTTTTCACTATTTAAATAAGCTTTATCTAGTATGATTGTATATTTTCCATCATTATCAGACTTTGAAGTTCCAATAATTTTTCCAGATGAATCTTTGACGGTGACAGTTGAATTAGCCTCTGTCAAACCTGTAATAGTTTTACCGTTAGAAGAAATAGCATGTACTAAAGTAGGGGCCGTAATATCAGAAGCGACAATCTCTTGTTTCAAGGTACTATTGCCAGCAGCATCTTGAGCAGAAACTTTTAGTGTTTCACCATTAATATAGGCTTTATCCAAATTAATTAAGTATGCCCCATCTGCTCCAGCTTTGGCAGAACCGATTACTTTACCAACTGAGTTTTCAACTATAACAGTTGCTCCAGCTTCTGTTAAACCACTTACTGTTTTACCATCTTTAGACAATATTTTAGTTAAACTCGCTGGAGGAGTCTGATCAGAAGGTGTTGAAATATCACTGCCGCCGCTACTTGATGCCGCTACCGCAATACCACCAAGTGCAATCGCAGCACCACCCCATAACATTGCTTGTGAATCCCATAAACTCTTTTCTTTTAGAACCTCTTGCTTTTCAGCTTCCTCATCAGCCTCAGAATTATTTTCTACTTGTTGACTAAAAACTTGCTCCACAGGTTGAGTATTAGGAGTAACACTATATGATTCAGCTTGAATTACCTCACCACTCTTAAGAGTAATTTCAAAACCATTTCCCGTATCTTTTACGCTTTTAATATTACTTGCATCTAAAGTAATTTTTTGACCATTTTTAATAAAAGTAAGTATATTTTGCATTTTTGTAAAACACCTATTTATAACGCAAAAAATTTACCACAAAAAATAATAAAAACTATAAAAATTCATAATAATAATTTTATTATTTGATATATTTTCTATTAACTCTACAACTATATAGCATACGCTTTTGCTTAATTACTCATAAAGGCAAAAACCACAATATTATTTAAAAACTTTTATGGAAATGCTTGAGAAGCGGGTGCTTAACAGCTAAAAACTTCCCGAAGGAAGTTCTAAGAAAAACCTAGTCATGCATGCAATTATTTTAAGTTTTAGCAATTCCCTTTTTTTGCTTGTCCAGGAGGACAGAAACGGCCATGACTACCACCATCATGATAACCACCATCAATCAAGCGACCATCTGGATCGATCACAACGCTTCCTTCACGTGTATGAACAGCACAAGCTGTTAAACTCAATCCACTTAATACAGTCAAAATCAATAAAATATTTTTCATAATTCACTCCCTTTTCTATTTAAAAATAGAATGGGCTGAAGTTTTTTACAACTAAGGATTTGTTATCAATACCTTATAAATACCAGCAAAGTATAGGCATTCAAGGAATAGCCGATGCTTGATTTATAGAGTAATGACTCGCTTCCTAACGTTAGTGAACCAACTTTTGACGCTTAATGGGGAAATCTCTATTAAGCTGCATAAAAAATTAATTAATTGTTATTTCATAATGAAAATTATCGGCTAGACCATAAGACTCACGGTATTCGACTGCTACACCTTCAAGATTCTTTGCAATACGGCATACCTTAACTAAAGGGTCTTCAAGATTATTATTTAGATAGCTGTCTTTAACATTTTTCTCAAAAGTTAACCGTTCTGTCGCAGAAGAAACAAACTGACCGCAGTGCTGATAATAAAATGGATAAAGTAAGTTACCAAAATCAGCGATTGGAATTTCTTCCAGGTTTTTAAATAAGCGTTCAGGCAGCCAGATTTTCTCGCTTAAAACAACGACTTCTTCATGTTTACGGACACGCTCGATATAAAGTAACTTTTCGGTAAGCCCAAGCCCCAGCTCGGCATTTACTTCCGATATTGCATCACACACTTCTACTTTTTTGATTTGGCCTTGAGGCTGAATGAACTCGCCTTTTTTATTGCGTAATCTAAAAAAACGAATAAGCGAATTTTCAAAATTAGGTTGTTTTAGGAAAGTTCCTTTTCCTTGCTGTTTAACTAATAAGCCGTCTTCAACCAGTCCTTCAACCGCCTTTCTAACGGTTCCTACCGATACGCTATACATTTGCGCAAGTTCTTGTTCACTTGGAATAGGCTCTTCAACTGTCCATTTTGACTGGATCAGTAGTTTTTGAAGTTCCCAACGGACCTTTTCATATCTTGGCAATTTAAAATTTTTAAATGCAGTCTCATCAAGCATTTGCGTTAAACATTATGAAATCGATTTGACAATATTAGCATAGTTCTGTGTAATACAAAAAACCAAACATATATATGTTTAGATGTTTATATATTTATCAAGGAAGATAATATGACTGCATTGATGCTGATGGCTTTAGTCGTATCGATAGGTTTAGGTTATAAAACGAAAATTAATATCGGATTTTTTACGATAGCGTTTGCCTACCTGATTGGTTGCTTTGGCATGGGACTTAAACCTTCAGAAGTTATTGAATTATGGCCTGTCAAAATTTTCTTTATTATTTTATCTGTCACTCTGTTTTATAACTTTGCTTTGGCCAATGGCGCATTAGAAAAGCTTGCCAGCCATCTTTTATATAAGTGCCGTAAGTTTCCTCAGTTTTTACCTTTAGCAATTTTTTTCGCAGCAACCATTATTGCAGGCCTCGGCGCAGGTTTTTATACGGTGCTTGCTTTTATGGCACCGATTACCCTGCTGCTGTGTAAAAAAACCAATATGAATATGATTATTGGTGGGATGGCTGCAAATTACGGCGCTTTAGCGGGCGCAAATTTTATGACATCGCAAAGTGGTATTATTTTCCGAAGCTTAATGGAAAATACTGGCATTAGCTCACAAACAGCTTTTTCATATAGCAGTGGCATTTTTATTTTAACTTTAATTATTCCAATTGCAGTGTTGGGCATTTATACCCTCTGGAATAGAAAAAGTAATTCTATTGTGATTGAAGATCAAAAGCCTGAGCCATTCGACAAAAAACAGAAACAATCTATCTTCCTTATTATTTTAATGATGTCGATTGTTTTAGTTTTTCCAATCTTGCACCTTGTATTTCCAGATGTAAAAACCATCAGCTTTTTAAACTCCAAAATTGATATTGCCTTCCTTGCTATTACCTTCTCGCTCATTAGTTTACTTATGAAACTTGCTGATGAGAAAAGGGTCATCGCACTTGTGCCTTGGGGAACACTGATCATGATTTGCGGTGTCGGTATGCTCATCGCATTAGGGGTGAAGCTTGGCATTATTACGACCCTATCTGAATGGTTAGCAAACAATGTTCCTGTGTGGGTCATTCCAGTATTGTTATGTCTCATCAGTGCCATTATGTCTGTATTTTCAAGCACTCTAGGCGTAGTTGCTCCTACCTTATTCCCAATTGTTCCAGCACTTGCACTTACCTCTGGGCTAAATCCGCTAGTGCTGTTCATTTGTATTGTGGTTGGCGCTCAGTCTACGGCCATTTCACCTTTCTCGTCTGGCGGTAGCCTCATTATGGCTTCAGCACCAGCAGACATCGACAAAACCAAATTCTTTAATCAACTGTTATTTAAAGCAATTCCTGTAGGAGTCATTGCTGCTTTAATCGCTATTTTCGCTTTAAAATTTGTAATGTGAGATGAAAATGAACTGTATAGATACACATGCACATGTTTTTTCGACTCAGGACCACAGTATCGAAACAGCACGGTACGCACCTGATTACGATGCAACTGTACAAAGCTTTGTCTCTCATCTTGATCAACACAATTTCACGCATGGCGTTTTAGTCCAACCCAGCTTTTTGGGTACAAATAACCAAGCAATGTTAAATGCAATTCAGCAATACCCTGACCGTTTAAAAGGGATCGCCGTTGTTCAACATACGACGACTTTTGATGAGCTATTGCAACTTAAAGAACAAGGCATCGTCGGTATTCGCTTAAATCTATTCGGTCTTAACCCACCTTCGCTAAATACGCCTGAATGGCAAAAGTTTTTACGAAATGTGGAAAGTCTCAACTGGCAAGTTGAATTGCACGCTCCACCAAAATATCTGGTCCAGCTTTTACCACAACTGGGTGACTATAGTTTTAATGTCGTGATTGACCATTTTGGCCGAGTTGATCCAGTTAAAGGGATTGAAGATCCAGATTATCAGAAGTTTCTAAGCTTACTTAACGTAAAACAGCACTGGATTAAAGTGTCCGGTTTCTACCGTTTAGGTACTACGCCTAACAACATAAATATAGCCCAGCAGGCATATAACATTTTTAAAGAAAAAGGTTTTTTACAAAAACTCATTTGGGGAAGCGATTGGCCGCATACCCAACATGAATCTTCAATAACTTATGAGGACGCATTTAAAACTTTTAAACAGATTGTGTTTGATAAACACGAGCAATGTTTAATTTTAAATCAGAACCCGACCGAGCTGTTTGATTTCTCACGTACATAAGGAGTATGTATGAAAAATGATATATCTATATCGGAAGTAGAAAAGTCAACGATCCGTAAACTTTCTTTTCGTATTCTTCCCTTTCTCATTCTTTGTTATTTCATCGCTTATATTGATCGGGTGAATATTGGATTCGCCGCTTTAACCATGAACCAAGAAATTGGTTTAACTGCTACCGCGTTTGGCTTTGGTGCGACATTATTCTTTATTGCCTACGTTATATTTGAAATTCCCAGCAACATGGCAATGGAAAAGCTGGGGGCACGTATCTGGATTGCTAGAATCATGATTACTTGGGGAATTGTGGGTTGCTGTACCGCCTTTATTACCGGCCCCATTTCTTATTCGATTTCAAGATTTTTACTCGGCGCTGCCGAAGCTGGTTTTTTCCCAGGCGTATTACTATATTTAACGCTCTGGTTCCCTAAACGATATATGGCACGAATTGTTGCCGTATTTATGGTTGCCATTCCTTTATCTAACTTTATTGGTTCGCCCTTATCTGCTTTATTGTTAGGTTTACATGGTTTACTGGGGTTAAGTGGATGGCAAGTGCTTTTAATTCTTGAAGCATTACCCGCAATTCTTCTTGGTTTATTGTGTCTCGTATGGCTACCTAACAATGCAAACAATGTTAAATGGTTAAGTAAAGAAGAAAAGGAGTGGCTCTCAAACACTTTAACTTTTGAAAAAAACCAGTTGTTAAACTCTGAAAAACAAGACAGTGCTGAGCAGAAAAAGAGTAAGTTTAAGCTTCTTATTACCAATAAATATTTATGGTTCTTCGCAATTATTTATGCAGGAAGCTCAGCAACCAGCAATATTTTATCGTTATGGATGCCTCAAATTTTAAAAGCCTTCCATCTAACTGCCATGGAAACAGGTCTCTTAAATATGATTCCTTTTGGCTTAGCTGCAGTTTTCATGATTGTTTGGGGCGTACATGCCGATAAAAGTGGCAATAAGAGCTTAAATACAGCGATTCCATTATTTGTAACCAGTTTTGGTTTGCTCCTTACTATTTTTACGTCATCTTTAACCTTGAGCTTAGTTTTATTCTCTATCGTTTTGATGGGTAACTACGCAATCAAAGGGCCTTTCTGGGCGTTAGTTTCTGAACGCTTACCACCGACTCTGGTTGCTGTAGGCATTGCAGCGGTCAACACCATTGCACATATTGGTACGGGCCTCATGAACTCTATTATGGGCATTGTGAAAGATTATTCGGGTAGCTTCCCTATTTCTCTTTTACCGTTATGTATGCTGACATTTACAGGTGCCATGATCGCGCTATATTTGGGAAGAAAACCGTCGTTACCAAAAGCACAGAAAGTTCAAAATGTGATTTAAGCTTTAATGGTTAGAAACACACTAGCTCATGTAGCGAAAAAGAGACCAGTTCAGTGGTCTTTTTTTATTTATAACATCCATATTTAAAATCGCTCATTAAAAAACCCACCGAAGTGGGTCATTTATATTCTATATAATAGCTGTTGCCATCGGAACTATTGAAAACCATATTTAAAGTAGGATAAATAAATTCACCTTTTACCAAAATATATTCAACGGTAGCTCTCTGAACTCGAGATGAATAATTGATTTTATTAGTCTTTACTTCTGTATAGTTTGCCTGTGCTCTTATTTCTTTTCCTTGAAAATCAATAATTGTAATGTCTTTTAGCATTAAAATGCTCCAATTTAATCGGACATATTATGCGTAACGAAACTTTTATACTATCAATATTTTGTAGGCAATTAGATCGAATTAATTTTTAAAAAATTATGCACTCTGAGAAGTATGATCAACCTGACTCTAACAACAAATAATTTATTATTAACAATAATTTGAAAGTTAATTTTTACGACTCAGCTATTACTAAGAATAAATTTAAAAAGAGCACCTAAGTGCTCTCTCATCTTTATTGATTTTTGTATAAGGCAAAATTTAATGCCCTTTCATATGCCTGTTCCTGTAGCTCCGTATATACATAAAAGTGCTGTTCTATCTTGGTAACAGGATTAATAAGTTTCATTGGTTCATAACTATGAGTATTTAAATCATGAGGATCAACATCAAAAGCTTCTAATTGCTGCTCTCTCCACTCTCCACTTAGTACACCACCTACACAAAGCCATTTCGTTGTATTGTCTGACATCTCTAATCCTTATTTTTGGAGGTGTTCACATACCATATCACGCTGGTCTTTGAGCTGTATTATTTTTTCATGACTAAAAAATCGATCAACTCATTAGAGGACTTCTTCAGTAAAGTAATTTTAATATCCATAACCACAAAAAAGCCCATCTTCCGATGAGCTTAACTTTTTATGAAAACCAATTTTATTTTTTATAAATTTCATTACTTGAAAACGTTCTCAATTAGAGGGCGTGGTTCAAAGCTACTTAAGTAAATTTACAATATTGTTCCATCCAATCTTATTAGCCAAATCTAAAGGAGTCATTGATTGATTATTCATTATTAACTTATTGACATTCAAGGTTAAAAGTTCTCGGACAAACAAATAGTTACCTGCTAAAACTTCACGATGTAGCAATTGATTACCACTTTCATCTTTTTCACTAATGATTTTGGAGTCTGTATTTATAATATTTATGAACTGATCTAACATATTCTTACACATGGGATGTTCGTCTAGATTTTCGGGACAATTTTTCTGGTCATAAACTAGAAAAATTTCATCAGGATTACCAAAATCAATCCCCCATGCCTCATCATATTCTTTACGACCTGATGCATTTAAAGTCTTACGATATTCTTGAATCGTAAACGCACCATGAACAGTGCCTTTACATAAAAACATCCAATCAACTATAGACTCAAATTGGAGCCTTACTGTTTCACCAGCTTGCACATTATCAATAATATAAGGTTCATTTAACAAAATTCCTGAAATTGTACTCCCATCAAAATCAACTTGATCAATCCACATATACTCAATTAAAGGTTCATTTTTATCTTCAAGGTTTTCTTGGATAAATGCACACTTCACATAAGCCAGCTCTAGAGCAGGAACAATTCGTCGATATTCCCAATAAAGTTCACGCCAAAAATATTTAAATGTACTTATAGCACTCTCAAAAGCTAGAATCATTTCTGGAGATTCATTCTTATGCAATTTATTCATATAATCCATATTACAGTTAATTAATATTAAACTTTCTTATAATAACACTATGATAAATTTAAATATCTTTAAATTTCTTAACTATGACACCAATGTTCATAAAAGAATAACCGCCAAGGCTAAGACTAAGCCAAATTAAGGTTCTGAGCAAAAACCTCTAGCAAAGCCAATTCAAACAGGTTACCGTTTATATAAATTTGGTATATTGTATTTATTTTCTGTTTTGGACTATTGTTTTTTTTTAAGAAGAACTAAAAATAGCCCCTAGCCCATAAAACAAAACCCCAATAATAATATACATTTATCGGGGTTGATGTGCCAAAATATTTTCGACTAACTTAGATACTTCAGTACTGATACTTATAATTAAGATATAGAAAATAGAGAACGTACAATACTCCCGCGACAATAAGAGTAAGAAAGAATGAAGCTAAACATGTGATTTTCATTTCAAATGATATATTCGCTTTAATTCCTGTCTCTTGCTCTCTCCTTTTTATAGAAAGATAACCTTTCATATTCCAAAAAGTGAAAAATATAATCGTAATAATTATGAGACAAAGCAAAAGATAGTATTCTGATGTGAAAGGATTATTGATAGCGTCATTGCATTTTTGCTTTTCTATTATTTCTGCTTGAGTTAATTCAGTTTTCACTGAAACACCCCATTTCTGACTATCAGGTAGAAAATACTTATATTCACAATAATCTATAAATTTTTCTTTCTGATCACGTCCATCTCCTCTAGTTCCAGAAGATGATGTGTGATTAAGTCTTACTGTAGTTGTCATTTGCCATTTTTATTTAAAAATTCGGTGCAATTATAAATACCGACTAACTCGAAACGCAATAAATACGACTCCAATAAAAAAGCCCATCTTCCGATGAGCTTCTTATTTAATTAACATTATTAAATGCATTAGACTTTAAAGTCTGCTAATACAAAGTTTTTTACTATTTCATCAAAATTTGATTTTCTGAGAGTTAGCTTGCTATTTTTTATAGTTTTATACCAATAACTCGCTGCAACTCCCATGCTAACCAAAGCTAACAATTTCATTGCTCACCTCACTTATTGGGAAGAGTGAAACTTAAAGTATCATTCGCGTTTGTAGCGTTCCAACTTGTTTTAGGGAGGTTTCTGTATATTTTTTAAGCAATGTGTAATAGCAAAGCGTATATCTTTGGGATTCTTTCGTTAGTCTATTCAACTACAAAAAATCTATCTGTATCGTTTCAAGCAAATTATCACCTATCACTTCAAATTCTGTAATTTGTGCTGAATAGGTTTTCATTAAAGGATGGTTTAAATATATTTCATCTAATTTATCTAATGCACGTAATTTATTAATTACATGAATTTCAAGTGGCAATAAAGTAAACGGAGGGTTAATAAATTTTGGAGGATACTTACGTGAATCGTTATCTATTAATTCTTCGCAGTGTAAATTTGCTATATCTATGAGTAATGGTTCTAAAAATACTGAGTCACATGACCAATTATTTATCAAATCTTTAAATTTTCCATCTATTTTTGATTCTAATGTAAATTTTTCATTAATCCATTTGTAATAAGCCCATAATGAAAAATAGTCATAACTTAAAGGAAAATCAGATAGAAATTTTTGTTGTAAGCAAAACTCTACTTGGCGTGCTAATTTCTTTGCTAAGTTTTTATTATTTAACAAAATTGCCCAAAAAAGTAATGCAGAAAATTCTGAAAAATACTTCTTTAAATCATGTACATTCATTTTATCTAAAGGTTTTATTTTAAAATCTTTTAATTGTAATTCTCTTCCCACCTCTGCATACATCAAAGCAAGATTTAAATTTTTTAAAGCCTCTATATCTGAATTATTATTTTCAATTTTTAAGAATGCCAATTGGGCATAAGATATAGATATACCCACTATATGATGAGGAAAAAGTATATCTTCCCCATCTAAACTATCTAGTATATGTTTTTGATCAAATTTTAATGAATGAATCAAACTTTCAACACTATATGTTTTATAACATTTTAATAATTTATTTAATTCTCTTATTTCTCTCATAAAATAACCTTATTGGCTTTCTATCCATTAAAAATAGTTATAAAGATTTGATACTTTTAGCTTTACTTTAAAATTAGCTTTATAAACTATAATTTACCATTATGGAATTACTTATTTTATTTCCCCCAAAAAAACCTCTCCACTACCATATCCCGATCATCCAAACTGTTGGAGCTTAAAATCTGAAACATCAAACCATCAATTAAGTTTAAAACCATGTTGGCATCGGGTTTTAGCGCATGAGTTTCCAAACTAAAAACCAGATCAAAAAGTTCTCGGAGCAGCCATTTTCTATACTCAATTGCCATACGGTAGGCCTGCGGGTAAATCTGCTTAATTTCAAAAATGGCTTTAAGCAAAAGGTAATACAGGCTATTAAAGTTAACATGTAAGTTTATAATTTCTTTGAGCTTGTCCTTTGAAGTGCGGTAACGACTTGAGTAAATAATGGCAAGTACTTCTTCTTTCAGCAGGCTTTTTTGAAAAGCGATGCACACTTCAATTAACCTTTCTTTTGAGTGAAAGTAATTATAAAAAGTCGCCTTGGTTATTTCGGCTTCTTTAATAATTAGGTCTACACCCGTCGTATGAAAACCATAAGTAACAAATAAACGTATAGCAGTATGAATAACCTGTAATTTTTTGGAAGAAGTTTTTAAATTTTGCATAGTTTTACCGTTATAAATTCTTGTTGTTTCTAAAAGAGATTAAAAAGCCTGTGCCTTTTCTGGGAGAAAAAAAGGCACAGCAAAGCCGTAAAGACTGTGCTTGGCACATCTCAAGTTTTATTGTTGCTAAGTTTTAGACGTAATGATTTAAAGCCTGAAAAGCCTAACGGCGATCGAGCTGCTTTAAAGTGATTTAAGTTGTGTCGTTGTAGACCTTGGCAATGTCTGCCAATAAATGATGAATGTGCATAGCCAACTCCTTCTATTGGGAGTTCTGCCGAAACATTATAGATTATGGTGGCAGAACGGAAGCAGGTTGACGGACTGGGTAAGACTCCAGCACACCCGAAGGTGTCCCACTCCCGTCCTACCGCTACGAGAGGGGACGAGAAGTCTACGCATAAAAGTATTCCTCAGAAGGAATAGCTCTGATGCGGTCTTACTACACGGTCCGTCAAAACCGACTGGCAATGTAGGCCAGCCCGCAAATGGTAATCTGCAATATTTAAGGTGTCAATGTGAAATTGGCTAGAAAATATTTAATTAATTATTGTTTTTCATTTAATTACATATTTAAGGAAAATCTTAAGTGTAAGTTATACTAATTTATAGATTTATACTAATTGTGAAACAAAATCGTTCTATAGCCGTAAAGGAAACGGCTATAGATAATATTAAACACTAACTTTCCTCTCATTTTCATGACTTGATTTTACAGTTGCGAACCTTGTTCAGAAATATCCATATTCACCATCATATTTTTTAAAATTTTCTTAAAAATTAAGTGGTCACTTTCACTAAGACTCGCCTGAAATTGTTGATCAAATTCAGTTACCATTTTCCATACTTGCTCAAATGTCTCTTGAGATTGTGACGTCACTCTTAAATATAAAGCACGTTTATCATCAGGCGCGGGAAAACGCTCGACCCAACCACGTTGAACAAGCTGATTTATTGTTCGCCCTAACGCTGTTCTATCCGTTTGCGAATGGGCAATTAACTCACCCATCGGAACATCGCCTTTAAAACTGTACAAAATACGTAGAGCACGCCACTCATGTAAA
Organism: Acinetobacter pittii; assembly: GCF_034067285.1. Lineage (NCBI taxonomy): Bacteria > Pseudomonadati > Pseudomonadota > Gammaproteobacteria > Moraxellales > Moraxellaceae > Acinetobacter > Acinetobacter pittii. The sequence goes on along the minus strand of NZ_CP139286.1, from coordinate 1,643,944 downwards.
GTAATACCCTTCTGATTTAATAACGTACTCAAACGTTTCTCACGATAACGCACAATTTCTGTCATTAAATATAATGAGTCTTGGGGTAAACCAAGCCCTTGACTCATTTTTTGTTTAACGTTCGCGTCAGTAGCCATAACTCTCCCAATGCTCTACAACTTTATCTTTGATATGTTGAGGATATGAATATTTAAAAGAAGCTGTCTCGGCTCTGATTTGTCCCTTGAATTGTTCAGGGAAAAGACAATTAATTACTGCTTTGCCGCCACATCCCTTCTTTTTATCTTCCGCCGATAGATAAGGAACCATCGGAAATTCTCTCACATTAGGGAAAATAAAATGATCATTTTTAGGATGAGATCGAGTAGCAAGTGCCCAAACTACCTCATTAATATTGGTAATATCAATATCATTACTTACAAGTATTAATTTAGGAATTAAATATCCCGGATGTGAATTAAAAACCACATTAGCAATAAGTTCTACAAAATCGGTAGCGTTTGTTTCCATTAAAGCCAATTTAGCAGTATCTATTGAAATTACAGCCCAACATGTCGCTGCCTCATATGAGCACCATACGAAGTCGACTGGTAAACCTGTCTTCTGAGTAATTTCCAGCAGTTGTGCCGAAATCATTGTCCCCCAAATTGTATGATTTTCTTCAGGCGGTGTTCCAGCCACGCAAATGGGTAATATCGGATTATTACGGAAAGTAACGGCTTTAACATGAAAGATAGGTTGTTCATTTCCTTGATGATGCTGGTAGCCATGATATTCCCCCATTGGCCCTTCTAATGCTTTTTCTGTAAGGCTTATTTCTCCTTCTAAAATGATTTCTGCATGAGCAGGCACCCAAAGATTATTGGTCTCTGTTTTAATTAAAGGAATGCTTTTACCTAGCAAAGCACCAATATAGTCCGGCTCACTTACGCCAGCTGGTAAAGGCATTCCAGCGACAGCGACCGCAGCCGGTGGTGCACCTAAAACCATTGCCCACGGCGTTGGCTTACCTTGTTGCCGCCACATTTCACGGACGATTCCAATATGCTGAGTTGAAATTGCAGGACCCGTTAAGCGGTTTCGGTCAACTAACATTAAGCGTCCAATGCCCCAACTGTTCCACTTTCCATCTGGTGATTGGACAACATGAAAACCATAGGTCCCAAAATATCTTCCGCCATCTTTTTCATGCAATAAAGGAACTGGAAACTGTGCTAGGTCAACCTCATCACCCAACCAAATATTTTCTTTAACTGGTCCAGTCGTACAATATTCAGGCTCTACAGGATCCGCTTTCACTGCGGCACGAATTTTATTAACAATATCTTTAGGAGTGCTATCCGAAGGTAAGCCAAAGTGTAAAGCAAGACGGGAGTATTCTTTACCGGGTGTTGCAACCATGCCGGCTGGCGCACCTAAAATCTTTGCTCCTGCCATTCCTTCACGAATATTACAAAATAACGGAGCTGGTAACTTTTCTTCATACACTCGACGAGTAATAGCAGCAACTTCTAAATGTGCAGATACTTCATGGTGAATTTCAACAAGATCTTTGCGTAGGGCTAATTCTTCTAAAAATTTTCGAAAATCTAATGCTGCTTCAAGTAAGTTCATGATTCAATTCCTTTTTCAATATTTTGTTTTTTATCTAACCCTTCCCAACGTTTTAATGAAGGATCATCAATATCAAACATATCTAATATTCTGCCCACGCCCTGATTAATGACATCGTCTAAGGTATAAGGCTGATGATAAAAAGCTGGCATTGCAGGAAAAATAATTGCTCCCGCCTTTGCAACAGTCAGCATATTTTCAAGATGAATGATACTAAGCGGAGTTTCACGAACCATAAGTACGAGCTTACGACGCTCTTTTAAAGCGACATCTGCTGTTCTTGTAATTAAGTTCTCAGCATAACCACTACTAATTCCTGCTAAAGTTTTCATACTACAAGGGGCTATTACGACCCCATCATAACGGTAAGATCCACTCGCTATTGGAGCCGACTGATCTGCATCTGAATAAATATAAGTTGCCAACTTTTGCAGATCTTTTAATGAATAATCTGTTTCTTGTTTTATTGTTACTTTTGCCCATTTACTCATCACTAAATGAGTTTCGATATTTAATTCAGCTAACTTTTCTAAAAGCCTAATACCGTAAACGACTCCAGTGGCGCCTGTAATACAAATTACTATACGTTTCATAAACCACCAAAATATATGCATGTGCACACATATTAATATAGCAAAGCTCTATGTCAATTTATTTATGTGCATGCACACACAAATAAATAATAAAATTATATTTTTCAACACGATAAAAAAATTTAGAGACACAGAAATATGAGATCTAACAAGTTGACTGATGTAATAAAGGGTAAAAGATATCGCGTAGATAGCTTTTACCCTACATTTTTTATTAGATTAAACGCTTTATAAGCTTAATTATATTAAGCAACAGAGGCTGGAATCTGTTGGGTAATACAATGAATATTCCCCCCGCCTAATAAAATTTCACGGGCTTCAACACCTGTAATTAAATAGTCTGGGTACATCTGTTGCAATATTGCTTTTGCTTGATCGTCTGTACGCTCATCTAGTAATGGAAAAATAATCTGTTTATTACTAATGAGATAATTTACATATGAACCCGCTAGACGATTACCTTCGATTCGTTCAATTGCATTTCCTTTTTCAACATCAATCGTTTCATCTTCACTCGCATATAGTGGGCCTGGGGCTGGTAGTTTCCAAACTTTTAACTGACGCCCTAAAGCATCACGACTATTTTCTAATACTTTTAAGGCAGCAAGAGAACGCGGATACTGTGGATCATTAACATCATCTGTCCAATGTAAAGCAACCTCACCAGGACGTACAAAACAGCACATGTTATCTACATGTCCATCTGTTTCATCGTTATATACCCCAAGCGGCAACCAAATAAATGTTGAAACGCCTAAACATTCTTTTAAAACGTTTTCAATTTCAGCTTGAGTTAAGTGTGAATTTCTATTTTCATTTAACAAGCATTCTGATGTGGTTAGTAATGTTCCCTCACCATCCACATGAATTGCACCACCTTCTAAAATAAGAGGGGTTGAATAAGTTTTAATATCATGAAACTTTGAAACTTTTTTGGCAATGAGCTGGTCTTGGTCCCACGGGAAATATAAACCGCCCTTTTCCCCTCCCCATGCATTAAATACCCAGTCAATTCCGATTCGTTCACCCTTATTATTTTTTACAATACTTGGGCCTGTGTCTCTCATCCAAGCATCATCACTTTCCATTTCTACTAAAGTAATATTTTCAGGCATAACTTGTTGAGCATTAGTCATTTCCGCTTTGGGTACAGCCATAAATACTGGAGTTGTTTGGGAAATCGCTGCGGCAACCTGCGCAAATGCCTGTTGAGCAGGTCGACCATTCGCACGCCAATTATCTGTACGATAAGGCCAAATCATCCAGACCGCCTCTTGAGGTGCCCATTCACCCGGCATAACAAAACCTTCTTGCTTAGGTGATTTTATAGTGTGTTCCATATGACTATCTCTATTTGCAACTACTTCTAAAAGACTCATGTTTAAATGTTTCCCTAATTCATTCATTTTTTACGTTGAGTATTATTTTCCTAATTCTTGAGTCGCTATATTTAGCGAGGCAGGCTGTTTTTTAATTTTCCTGTACAGCAATAACAAACCTCCTGATAGAAGCCATATACCACCAAAGACAAGAGCTGATTTTTCTAGGTGTATCCATAAACCTAAAAGGACTACTCCAGAAGCCAGTGGTAAAAGTAAATTAAGAAAAATATTTTTAAAGCCATTACGCTGTTTAAGAATGACGTAAAATTTCATAAATACAGAGAAATTCACCATTGTAAAAGCGATCAAAGCTCCAAAACTGACAAGGCTAACCACCATTGCTAAATCAACAAAAATAGCGAGTAATGAAATTAAGCCTACGAAAAAGATAGAGTAGAGAGGCGTTCCTAATTTGGAGTTTATTGAACCAAATATTTTTTTATGAAAGACACCGTCACGACCCATGATATATAGCAATCTTGACGCACTTGCATGGGACGCTAGACCAGAAGCAAAGGCATTCATAATCTGAACTGTTAACAAAATAGATTGAAATAACGCGCCACCTACATAGAGTGCAATTTCTGGCAATGCTTCATTAGGATTTTTAAACTGATCAAGTGATGGAAAAGATAACTGTACAAACCACGATACGGTGATAAAGATTGCCCCGCCCAACAATGTGGTTAGCATAATTGCTTTGGGTATGGTTTTCGTAGGATCTTGGCTTTCATGTGCGAGTGTAGAAACAGCATCAAAACCTAAATAAGAAAAACATACTAAAGATATGCCCGTGAGTAAGGTTAAGTATTCTGTATTTCCATTTAAAAGGGGGCGCATGGTTAATAAATTGCTATAACCTTGTGAATTACCTATGCCCGTCACCACAAGAATAATAAATATCATCATCATTGCTATCGTGGCAGTAATTAATATTGAACTAAAGTTCGCCAAGATATTGATATGAAAGCTATTTATTAGGGTAATTATACTCACCATAATGATGACCCAAACGGTATATGAAACGTCTGGCATTAAGGCATGTAAATAAAAAGAGGCTAATAAAACATTTACCAGTGGTATGAGTAAATAATCAATTAATGAACACCATCCCACAAAAAAGCCTGCCGTTTTACCGCAAGTTTCTGTGGTATAGGTATAGGCAGAACCTGATTTTGGCGACTGTTTGCTAAATCGAGCATAGCTAAAAGCTGTCAGCAACATAGCAAATAGCGCCATTACATAGGCTAGTGGTACTCGACCTTGTGTGACCTGAGAGATAATTCCAAAAGTATCAAATACGGTAGCTGGCGCCATATAAGCGACCCCAATGACAACAACTTGCCATAAGGTCAGCCCTTTGCGATTTTTTTCGCCTTCCATGCTTATTTCTCCTGCATCTATGCAAGCACTTTTTTCAGTGCGTCAATTCCTTAACTCAACAGAGCCTAGATTGAAAAATGACGTCCCTTTCTTATTTCAATAGTTATGTAAGAGCTATTAGATAGTGATTACATTTTCTTCAAGATAACTTCGTATACCTGACTCACCGAGCTCACGGCCAAGACCGCTTTTTTTAAAGCCACCCCATAAGGAACCAGGTTGAATCATCTGGAATGAATTAATCCAGATATGTCCCGAACGAAGCCTTTTCGCGATTTGTTTACCTTGTAAAACTGAACCCGTCATAATTGTTGCAGCGAGACCAAACTCAGAATCATTTGCTAAAGCAATTGCTTCCTCTTCATTTTTAAATGTTCGGCAGCATAAAACCGGGCCAAAAATTTCCTCTCTCCAGAGTCGACTTGTGGTAGGAACATCAACAAAAACATGGGGTTTTATAAAGAAGCCCTGTTCTGGTAATGAAATTTTTGTTAAATCAACAAGCGAATTTAATTGTTCTTGTTGGGCAATCTCTAAATATTCATGAACTTTATTAAATTGTTTTTTTGTCGTAATAGGACCAATAGTAAAGTCATCTACCTGCTCTTGACCGATAATGATTGACTCAACTGACTTTTTTAGTTTTTCATAGAAAGACTCAGCTATAGATTCATGTACTAATAACCGTGACGTTGCTGAGCACATTTGTCCGCAGTTATAAAACATTCCAGAAACTGCCTTCTCTACAGCATCATCCAAATCTGCATCAGCCATAATTAAAATCGGAGATTTTCCGCCTAACTCTAAAGTCACTCGCTTCACAGAGTTAGCAGCCTCTTGCATGACTTGTATGCCAATTTCAGTACTGCCTGTAAATGAGACTTTTTGCACGTCTTTATGAGCCACTAAATGTTGAGCAGCAACGGCGTCTCCTAATATCAAATTAAATACTCCTGCTGGAAAATTAATTTGATCAAGCAGCTTCGTAAATTCAACTTCAGGAAGAGGTACAAGTTCAGACGGCTTAAAAACGATACAGCAACCCGCTGCAAGTGCGGGTGCGATTTTCCATGCACTCGTGATTAAAGGAAAATTCCAAGGCGTAATAAGTGCAACCACGCCGACAGGGCTTTGATGGTGTGTTAATTCCACTCCATCTTCACAATCTGTAATTTTGCTAAAAGCAAATTTTTTGACCAGATCGGCATAGTAGCGATAGCATTTAATACTATTATCGACATCAACTTTAGCTTGATTACGTGATTTACCATTATTCGCATGAGAAAGTTCGATTAAAACTTCTCTTGAAGATTCAAGTACATCTGCAATTTTATTTAACCAGCTGGCTCTTTCGTCGGGTTCAGTATTGCTCCACGAAGTGAGCGCCTGATGCGCGGCCATTACTGCGGCATCTACATCTTCTACAGACGCTGTAATATAAGAGTCCAGCACCTCTTCAGTACGCGGATTAATAATTACAACTTGTGATTTACCAGTAGTGGATTTCCATTTTCCATTAATATAATTATTCATTTAATGATCGCCTTTTCTTAACTACTTTGACTTATTTTCATAGGGCCTTAATTACTTTTATGCAGGTCTGATCAACCCGGCCAAATAAGACCAGGTTGACGTTAAAAGTAATAGGGGTGTGAACTCTAAAATTTAGAGATGGCCTTCAGCCTTAAGCTCCTGAATCGTGTTCAGAATTGCTTGTCTTAAAGTCGTTACAGCAAAATCGACATTTTCTTTAGTTAGAATTAAAGGTGGAGATAAAACATTCATATGTCCAACTGGTCGTACAATAAGACCAAGTTTTTGACAGTGGTTAGCAATACGCTTACCCACTCCTACGGCGCCATCAAAAAGCTCTTTCGTTTCTTTATTACGTAGGTTTTCAATACACATCATGAATTTTTTGCCGCGTACCTCGCCTACTATTTCTAAATCAGAAAGAGTTTTTAATTGTTCTTCAAAATAGACGCCCATTTCTTGTACATGCGCACAAATATTTTCTTTTTCAATGATTTCAATATTTTTTAGTGCAGCTACACAGCTAACAGGATGTCCAGAATAAGTAAATCCATGCGTTAATAAACCGCCGTTATGATGTGGTTTACTAATAGCTTCATAAATTTCGTCTGAAATAATTGTTGCCCCTAAAGGTAAATATCCTGAAGACAACCCCTTAGCACAAGTAATAATGTCGGGCACAATGCCAAAGACAGCTTCAGATGCAAACATATGTCCTAATCGGCCAAAGGCTGTTACGACTTCATCAGAAACATATAAAACATTGTATTTCTTACAAACTGCTAGGGTTTTAGCATGATATCCTTCTGGTGGAACAATGACGCCGCCTGCTCCCATAATTGGTTCTGCAAAGAAAGCCGCAACATTATCTGGACCAAGCTTCAAGATTGTATCTTCTAGTTCTTGAACCTTCTCATTACAGAAATCTTCCATTGATTGAGAAGCTGGCTTACGGTAAGGATTTGGGCAAGAAATATGATGAACTAACTCATTGTGAATCTCAAAACCAATATGATCGGCTTCAATTCCGGTTAGTGTCATACTGATATAGGTACTACCATGGTATGCATCTTTACGTGATATGAGTTTTTTCTTGCTCGGTTTACCAATTTGATGAAAATAATGATGAATTAAACGTACAGCTGTATCGTTTGCTACAGAACCACCACAGCCAAAAAATACATGATTCAGATTTCCTGGTGCGAGCTCTGCCAATTTAGCTGCCAATCTTGCTGCAGGTGCAGTTGTTTGATGGCCAAAAGGTGAAAAATAAGGTAATTGCATGATCTGTTCTGCAACCGCCTCTGCAATTTCTTTACGCCCATATCCAACATTCACGCACCATAGACCACCAATGCCATCTAAATATTTATTACCTTGGGCATCGTAAACATATACATTTTCACCTTTAGACATGATCAACGACCCTTCGTCTTTAAAAGTCGTAAAATCTGTCCAAGGGTGAATTACATGATCTTTATCTTTTTGCCAAATATCTTGAATCTCAGCGTTTACAGCAATTTTAGAGTTCATACTATTTCCATCCTCATTTATTACAATACTCCGCTCCGGAAGCTTGTATTTTTTTCAGTTAATTAATTTTTTAAACGGCTAATGAATGTTGTTTAATATTTTTTTGCGCTTGCATAGCGTCATAATTCAAAATTGCATTGAGTAAAACATCGGCACCTTGTGCGGCGTCTTGTAAATAAATATCTTCAGCTTCGTTATGACTTAATCCGTCAATACAAGGGATAAAAATCATGGTAGTTGGACAATGCTTAGCAAGATTAATAGCGTCGTGCCCTGCACCACTTACGATTTGTTGATTTGAATAACCCAATTTATCAACGGCTGTTTGTACTGTTTCAACACAAGCTTCATCGAAATAAGTAGCTGGACTTAACCAATGCTGAGAAATCGATATTTCTAAAGATTTTTCTGATGCTATTAATTGCAAAGTTTTTCGAACTTCAGTTTCCATTTCTGCTAATAAAGCATCATTAGGATGACGTAAATCAATTGTCCAATTTATTTCGGCAGGAATAGTATTGCGTGAAGAATTTTGTACTTGTAATTCACCAAAAGTAATTAAACCTTCAGGAAATTTTTCTAAAATGAGTTGTTCAAGTGTAGCGATCATAGTTGCAACACCGACCATCGTATCTTTACGAACATTCATAGGTGTAGTGCCCGCATGAGCCGCTTTACCTTTGGTTTGAATATCTAACCAAAGAATTGCTTGCCCACCCGTGACAACTCCAATAGCAACTTGGTTTGTCTCTAATACAGGACCTTGTTCTATATGAACTTCATAGTAGCCTTGAAACGGGCGTGCTAAAGATAAATCTCCGAGCTGACCAGTACGCACTAATTCAGAATAGACAGAAATATCCTGCTTATCTTTATTTTCATACGCTACTTGCTTTGCCAAAGTGCCTGTAAATACAGCAGATCCCATCATCGCTGGAGTAAATCGTGCGCCTTCTTCATTCATCCATACGATGAGTTCTAAGGGATGGTAAGTTGTTACCTGCTCTTCTGCTAAACGCTGTAAAACTTCCATTCCAGCCAATACACCATAAATCCCATCAAAACGACCACCTTTAGGTTGAGTATCTAAATGGCTTCCCATAACAATAGGTAAGGCTGTTTCATTACGACCTGAACGACGCAAAATTAAGTTACCAATCTCATCATAATGACAAGAAAGATTAATTTTTTTTGCCCATTCTATTAATAGTGCTCGACCAGCGACATCCTCATCTGTAAGAGCTAACCGTGTATTACCACCTTTATCAGTTGCGCCAATCTTTGCCATTTCCATTAACATTTGCCACAACCGCTCTGCATTTACTTTCTTCATCTTTTTAACTTCCATTTATAAATATATTTTTTGTGCAGCTTTTATACACTCTAATTTGATAAATTTCTTTATTAAAAACGAGTGCCAATTTTAAAACTTTCAAAGGTGCCAATTTAAAATTAACTAAAATAAAAATACAACCTAAAAATCAAATCAACAAAAAGTAAAATATAAAAATATCAATTATTAAAACCCCACAATAGGCAAATTTAAATATGTGCACCATTAAACATTTTTTGTTTTGCCTGTAAAACTTCAACCTTTTGTAATTATATTTCTTTTATTAAAAACTCAATAAACTCAGCAATTAAAATAATTAGATAAATTTAATTAAACCAAATTTATTGAGTTAATCCAATATATTTATAATTATTAATATTTTTAAAAGTTTTTCGTTAAACTAAAAACAAGAGTTGGATCAGCTTCTGGTAGTTCTTTATTAACATTCGACGAGACATAATATAAATCAAAAATAAGCCCCTGAAAGGTTAAATTTCCTCCTAATTTATAATCATAGAAACCATCTTTACGATCTGTCCCCCAAAGTAAATCATAGGCAGTTTTGCTAGAAAATTGGTTATAAGCCAACTGTACAACAATATTCCAATAATTATTAATAGGATAGATATAACCAAGTTCATAGCGCAACATTGTCCCAGTTTGCATTGAATACTCTGGTGAATAGTAAATAGAAAAATTTAGTTCATCATTACTTTTCAGAATTTGGTTATTTATGATGCTAAATGAATACTCTTCAAAGTTAACATTCGGTAACGACTTATCCGCTCCGGGATAGTTTACGTCTAGATACTGAATATTTATTTTCGAATAATCATTTAATAAATAATTGTAGCCAATATAATAATCCAGCTCTAGAGAACTACCAATTTCTAAATCTATATTTGAGGCAAAAGCTTGTGCATATAAACCACTCTCATGATCTAACCTCAATATTCCTTGTAGAGCAGGATTCCCTTTAGTCTGTGATACTCCTCTCCAATAATAATCTGTTAAAAAAGTAAGTGACCCACTTATTAAAAATGGATTAGTTACTGAGTCATCTTTATTTACTTCTGCATACACAGGCATTGCTGCAGAATAAATTATTAATGCAACCATTAACAACTTATTTAATTTCATATATTAACCTATCATTCCATGATCTTATCTTGTATTTTTTATAAATAGAAATTAACTTGTCTAAAATACAAGACCTATTTATTTATGTGTTTTTATATAATTAGATAAATAAAAAAACCTTTCGGCTTTTTTATTTATCTCTTTGTGTTATTGGTGATTAATTTTCTGGTCGTATACTTTCTTTCCAGAGAACCATGTTTGGATAACTTTCCAATCTTTAATATTTTTGTTTAATGGAGTCCGCATGGTATCTTGCAAAATAATAAAATCTGCCCATTTTCCGACACTTATACTTCCAATTTCATTACCCCAGCCCGCTACATTTGCTGGTGCCTGAGTATAGGCATATAAAGCTTCATCTAAATTTAGGGCATTATCGCTATAGCGTGTTTTGCCCTTGTATTCCCTAAATACAGCATCACTTAATTGAAGCATTGGATTCTCTGGTGCAGTAGGCCAATCACTGCCTAAAACCAACGTAGCGCCACTACTCAATAAAGATTGCCAAGCATAACTATAAGGTAATCGTTTTTCCCCTAAACGTGACTCTTGGTAATTACCAGAGATCGCATGGTCAGGCTGCATCGAAGCAACCACACCTATTTGTGCAAAACGAGGCATGGCCTCTTTACTCATAACCTCGATATGTTCAATACGATTTAATAGCTTTTTATGACTAGGACTATTCTCAATTGCGTTAAGGGCCATATCTACACTTCTATCACCAATTGCATGAATGGCGACAGGAAAGCCTACATCATTTGCTTTTTTTACTAAGCTATTAAGCTGAGCTTGGTTAGCTACTGGTTCTACATTAAAGTTATGTCGATCTGCATAAGGAGTATTTAAAGCTGCCGTATAATTCAACAAAGTTCCATCAACAAAATATTTAATGTAGCCAAAACGAAATTGTGGTCCCTGATGCCATTGTTGCTCTTTTTGTTGAAAACGTTGGTTTAGCGTATTGCGCTGATTTGAATAAGCTTGGAATTGAGTTTCAGTCGCTAGCCCTTCTCTTGTTTCAGCCATAAGACCGAAATTTACTCTAATTGGCAATGGTTGATTAGAGTTTAAAATAGAAGGATAAACGTCTGACAGTTCGTTCCACATATCATGAACAGAGGTAATTCCTAAACTATTGAAATGAGCTACCACTTTCTTTAATGTGGCTAGCGCAGCTTCACCTGAAGGTAAAGCTTTAATATATTTTGGATTATTTAAAATTAATTGAGTCGCTGCTGTTTCTTTAAAAATTCCTGTTAATTTTCCTGTTTTAGGATCTTTAATAATTTCTCCACCTTGTGGAACTGGCGTATTTTCATCAATACCCAATAATTGTAGAGTTTTACTATTTACCCAGACAGTATGGAAATCAATATCTTGTAGAACAACGGGACGATCTGGAATGATTGCATCAAGTTCCTGTTTTGTCGGCATAGCTGAATCTTTTAAAATACTGGTATCCCATCGACCACCAGTTAACCATGCTCCTTTAGGCAACTCTTTGTCTCGTTTAGCAATTAATTTGAACCATTGCTGACGATCAGTAATTCCATATAAATCTACGCCTTCCCATAGTTCTAAACCACCTAATAAATGAGTATGAGCATCTGTTAAACCAGGCAATATAGTCTTACCTTTTGCATCAACCACTTGGGTCTCTTTGCTGGCCATATTCTTTATGAATGTATTATTTCCTACTGCGAAAAACTTACCATCCTTGATTGCAAATGCTTGTGCTTTAGGTTGGGCTGGGTTCGAAGTACGAATATCCGCATTCAAGACAATCATATCTGCTTGTTGAGACTGTGCGAATGTTTCTACTGATACTATTGAGATTGCTAGATATAAAGCCGTTTTCAATACTGTTTTCATAATATCCTTCTTGTTTAGTTGTATTAAGTTTAAGCGGCTTCCCAGCCGTAATAAGATATACAATGGATATATCTTTAGGCTTCAATGTGTACTTTTTAAACTGAATAAACGAGGGCCATTTCTTGATCAATCGAAGGAGCCAATTTTTATACTTTTTATAAATATATTATACAATTTCAATAGATTATTAGACTTATATCTACTTTAACTCTCATCGCTAAAGCACTTAATGAATGGAGAAATAAGTATATTTTTTAGTAAAAATATCTTCTGATTAATACCCATGTTTCTTTTTACCTTCACAAAATCTTTCTTGTGCTTTAACTATTTTTATGTATGATTGAGTAATCACTCAATTAATATGTTTGTATATGGCTCGTCCCCGTAGTGAAGATAAACGTAATGCAATTTTAAGCGCTGCTATTGAAATATTAGCTGAGCTTGGCGAGCGTGCGTCTACCTCAAAAATTGCTAAAGTTGCTGGCGTGGCAGAAGGAACTTTATTTACCTATTTTAGTAATAAAGAAGAACTGCTGAACCAGTTATACCTTTCACTAAAGGCCGAACTGCGTCAGGTCATGATGCTTGGTTACCCTGCCGATTCTGACTTACAAACACAAATGTCGCATATCTGGCAAAGCTATTTGGACTGGAGTTTAGAAGCTCCTCTGAAACGAAAAGTGATGGCGCAGCTTTCAACCTCAGAACAAATTACTGAGCAAAGCAAACAAATTGGCATGCAAACCTTTTGTGACCTCACCCAAAACATTCAAGAAAGAATTAACGATGGCAAATTAAGAGATTATCCACCGTTATTTATTGCTTCAATTTTAGGTGCGCTTGCAGAAGTTACACTTAATTTTATTGCCCAAGACCCTTCTCAAACCGAGCGTTATCGTAAATCTGGTTTTGAAGCGTTTTGGCATGCAGTTTCAATTTAGATAAAAAAATAAGGATGCACGGCGTCCTTATTTTTAAACCAATTAATGAGTGAGTAAATACTCATTTAAATAAATCAAAATAAGCACTTAGCCCAAGTTCTTATTTGCACATATAGGTTTGTTCCAATAAGGAAAAACAAGATGACTATTTCAAACACAACAGACTTACCTTATCCCTTAATGCCATCACAGCAGCACAATGGCAAATTTAGAAATACACGCCCGAACCAACACAAGCCTTCTTTTGGCAAAACGCTCCAGCTCATGTGGAAATTTCTATTTAACAAACCAAAAGACACTGTTCCAAACAGAGAAATTCCTGTTTTAAGTTTATCGAAAGAACAACTGTTGAGTGCAGCCGACCGCTCTCTATTTCGTTTGGGCCACTCAACCATCTTGTTAAAACTGCAAAATGAATTTTGGTTAACCGACCCAGTTTTTTCAGAGCGTGCATCACCTTTTCAATGGCTTGGACCAAAACGTTTCCACCAGCCACCGATTAACATTGCTGACTTACCACCTATTAAAGGCGTGATTTTATCGCATAACCACTACGACCACCTCGACTACCACGCAGTCATGCAACTTAACGATAAAGTTGAGCATTTCTTAACACCGCTTGGCGTGGGTGACACACTCATTAAATGGGGAATTCCAGCAGAAAAAGTTCAGCAACTCGACTGGTGGGACACCACACATGTAGATGGACTTGAACTGGTTGCTACCCCTGCCCATCATTTTTCAGGCCGTGGTATGGGCGATAGCAATGCAACACTTTGGGCCTCGTGGGTGATTATTGATAATGACTTACGTGTATTTTTTAGCGGTGACACAGGATATTTTGATGGGTTTAAAGAGATTGGACATCGCTATGGCCCCTTCGATCTCACCATGTTAGAAACAGGTGCTTATGACCCTGAATGGCCCGATGTTCATATGCAACCCGAGCAAACGCTGCAAGCACATATCGATTTAAAAGGACATTATTTGTTGCCTATACACAATGGTACTTTTGACTTGGCACTTCATGCTTGGGACGACCCGTTTGAACGTATCGTCGCTTTGGCTCAACAAAACGAGTTAGCGATTAGTACACCTCAAATGGGTGAACTCTTAAACTTAAACGAGCCAAATGTTGAAAATTATTGGTGGCGTTCGTAAGTTTTTTCAATATTTTTTAAATTATTTATAGCCCCTAATTTTACTTTAAAGGTATTTAAATTCAGATATATATCACCTATTTATACTCTCTACAATAATTCCAAATAAAACTAGGACTAACTTTGTCTTAGTTTTATTATTGACTTAAAACACAGACTGCTTTAGTCTGTGTTTGTAGTTGATCAATTATGAAATTAAATGGCTTATATCACTAGTAGCGTCGAGTATGCGATTCACTGTCTTCTTTTTCTTGTGAACAATGAAGATAAACCTTTGAGTAGTAAGGATCTTGCCGAATTACAAGGAGTTTCTCCAAGTTTTATGGCCAAGATTTTTCCTAAACTTGAAAAGGCTGGACTTGTTGTAGCACAAGAAGGTGTTCGCGGCGGATATTTACTGGCTCGCTCTGCGCACGAAATTAGTTTTTTAGATATCGTGAATGCAATTGAGGGTGAAAAACCGCTTTTTGAGTGTCAAGAAGTTCGTGGAAAATGTGCAGTCTTTCACAATGCCCCACCAGATTGGGCAACCAGTGGTGTGTGCGCAGTACATGCAGTCATGCTACAGGCTGAAAAAGCCATGCGAGACGCTTTAGGTGCTCATACACTTGGCGATATTGCAGACCGTTTTGGCCGTTATGCACCCGACGTATTTTTTAGTGATGTAAATGGTTGGATCAGTGAACGCATTGAAGGAAGAACAGCAAAAATGCGAAAAAGTAAAATATCACGGGATACGCCCGACTAATAAGCTGATAGGGCTCCACGCCCTAAAGTAAACTCCCCCTAATCCTTTTTAAACGCCTTCTCAGATTTTTTCGGACAATCAGAGAATGGATTCGCTCACCCTAAATTTTGTGATGAGCTGGAATGTGTTGTCCGAAAAATAGATCAAAAGGATAATCAAATGAGTAAACGTATTATTATTGCAGGTTCTGGCTTTGCTGGTTTATGGGCTGCACTTGCTGCACAACGGGCAATTTACTTAGCTTCGCAAGAACAAAACATTGAAGTAGTGCTGGTTTCCCCTAATCCAAATGTGGATATTCGTCCTCGTCTTTATGAAGCTGTACTTGAAAATATGTACCCTGATATTTCAGAAGTATTAAGCGTAGTTGATGTTAAATATGTAGCTGGCTGGGTAAATGAAATTGATGCTGCTGCCCAAAATCTTGTGATTACCACAACTCAGGGCGATAAACAGACTTTAAGCTATGACCGTTTTATTCTGGCAACTGGAAGCACCACATTTATGCCACCAATACCAGGTCTTACCGAGTATGGATTTAGCGTAAGCACATTAGAAAATGCCGAAAAACTAGACCAGCACCTTAAGAACTTAGCCAATAAACCTGCAAATGCAGCTCGTAATACTGTAGTTGTTGCTGGTGGCGGCCTGACTGGGCTTGAAACAGTGACTGAAATGCCTGAGCGTCTGCGTAATATTTTAGGTGAACCTGATATTCGTGTGGTTTTAGTCGATTCATCAGCAGAAATTGGTGCAGCCTTGGGTAACGAAGCTGCGGCTGTCATTCGTGAAGCTCTCGAGGAACTTGGTGTTGAAGGTAAAGCTGGGCTACGCGTTACTGCACTTGATGCTTCTGGTGTAACTCTTTCTAACGGCGAAAGAATTGAAGCAGAGACGGTTATTTGGACTGCGGGCATGCGAGCGAACTCGCTTACTTCTCAAATTGCAGGTGAAAAAGATAATTTAGGCCGTATTTTAGGTGATGCTTATTTACATGCACCTGAGGCAAAAAATATTTTTGTGACGGGTGATACGGTAAAAGTTCCAACCGACGATTTAGGTAATTTTAACGTGATGTCATGTCAGCATGCGATGAGCCTAGGCCGTGTAGCTGGTTACAATGCTGCCGCAGAATTGGTTGATTTACCATTACATGCCTATAGCCAACCAAAGTATGTGACTTGTGTTGACTTAGGCCCATGGGGCGCACTTTATACTGAAGGATGGGAGCGAAAAGTTCAGTTTGTACGTGAAGAGGCGAAAAAAATTAAACAAGAAATTAATACGGTCTGGATTTATCCGCCAGTTGCAGATCGTGAAGCAATTTTTGCAATCGCAAACCCTGATTTTGTGATTGTCCCTTAATATTAGCTTTTCTAGGATAAACTATTATTTAGATACCCTAAAAGCAAAGCCGTCGCTGGTTTTGCTTTTAGGGTTTATTTTTGAGACATTAAGTTATGACTTTTCTAACTCTTCTATTATCGCTAAAGCCGTTTTTTTAGCAGAAAACGGGTTTTGTCCTGTAATTAAATTGCCATCTTGAACTACATGCGGTGCAAATGGAATAAAGGCCTTATCATAATGTGCACCATATTCTTTAGCTAACTCTTCAGCATTGTATGGGACCTTTTTCGCGACCCCAGCCAAAACCTCTTCACTCCATGCAAAGCCAGTTAACTTTTTGTCTTTTATCAGTCGTTCGCCATTTGAAAGTCGTACATTGAGCAAGCCGCAATAACCATGACAAACACTGGAAACAATACCACCCTTTTCATAAATATTTTTGGTGATTTCTTGCAGTTCAGGATTATCTAAAAAATCCCACATGACACCGTGACCACCTGTGTAATAGATCACGTCATAATCTTGCCAATTGATATCGGAAGGTTTAAAAGTGTTTGCCAATAAAGTCATAAAAGCTTGATCATCTTCCCTCGCTTTTACAGACTTGTCAGAAACCAAAGCTCCTAATGATTTTGGTTCAATCGGAGTTTTTCCGCCATTGGGACTAACAATATCTTGTATATAACCTTGCTTTTCAAATTCATCATAGGCATGAGTGAGCTCACCTAGCCACAGCCCTGTTGGTTCATCGATATCTTTATAGCGTGAAACATTGGTCACGACGTGTAGTATACGTTTAGACATTTCATCACCTCATTTTTCATATTTATAATTTTATCTTTCATCTATCAAAACATAGAAAGCTGTTACTGAAAGTGTGTGCTTGGTAAAGTTATGAACCTTGCTTTAATTTTCTCCACCACAAAGAAATCAGGTAAAATACTCAACTAAGTCAAGAACTGACTTCCAATCAAATTGGGATTATGGATATAAAATATTATGGAAGATTTAGATTCATTTTTCAGCTCAAGGATCAAGTTCAAAAACTTAAAGATTTTATCTTTATTAGGCCAACATAAATCACTGACTAAAGTAGCTCAACTCATGCATATGACTACTTCAGCCGTATCTAAATCCTTGGCAGAAATTGAAACTAATTATGGTGCACAACTATTCAGAAGAGAAGTTGGTCAACTAGTCCCTTTACCAGAGTGTCTTATCTTAATTGATTCGTATCTAAAGATTGAGGCTCAGTTACGTGAAGGGCATGATAGGATTGCACTATTAAGAGGTGTTAAAGCCAGCAGAATATCTATTGGTGTTCATGCTCCATCTTTAGAAAATGCTCTAGCTAATGCAATTATTCGATTTAAAAAGATTTCTCCTGAAACTGAAATCTGTATTAAGGCAGGCGATAAAAATTCACTTCTATCAAGTTTACGTGCAGGTGAACTAGATTTAGTTATGTGCCGAGCTGAAGTAGATGATTTAAATAATGATTTACGAGCGATTTTACTACATGAACATCAATTGCTCTTTATTGCAAATAACAACTTAAATATTCCCGACTCGAACAAGGATCTAAAAAGCCTTTTACAATATCCGTGGTGTCTCACATCTCCAACTTGTCCAGTACGCCAATGTTTTGATGCAAATTTAGTGGCTAATGGATTGAAACAGCCTAATAATATAATTGAAGTTGATAATCCAATTAATTTAATAGGTATTATTATGCAAAATTATGAATGTATTACTGTCGCTTCAAGTAATATAGCTAGAAAATTACAAAGACAAAATAAAGTTAAAATAATTAATCGTGAGTTAAGTTTTAATATAAAACCGCAAATAATTATATGGAATAGCAAAGTACCTTTAAATACAAACGTTAGAAAATTACGTGATTTTATATGTTATGAGGCTCATTAATTTTTAATTTATTTCCAAAATTAATACTCATAGACAATATGAGTATTAATTTTTGTGCATACTAGTAAATACTAATTTTATACTATATAGCCTGAGCTTCATGTAAAGGAATGGTCAACGCATCCATATCTATAGGGCCATCAGTCAACATAACTGAATTTTTTTCTCCAATTAAAACTGTATCGGAATGTCTAAACCCTCCAACTCCTTCAATATAAAGTCCAGGCTCAATAGTCAAACACATTCCTTTTTCAAGGGGACGGTCATAACCTTCAGCAAAGAAAGGGGCTTCATGTGCAGTTACGCCCATTCCATGTCCAGTTCTGTGAAGTAGATAATCTCCCATTCCCTGTTTACGGAAAAAATTATTAACTTTTTGATCAACTTCACTCATTAAAACTCCGGGCTTAGCCATTTCAAAGGCAATTCTTCGCCCTTCTAACATGATTTCAAAAGGTTTCTTTGCTTTCTCTGGAACTTTGCCAAGGAAAAAAGTTCTTTCAACCTCAGCCCCATAACCATTCATTACCGCATTGATGATAGATACGTGTGGCCCTCCTTCTTCCATAACCATATCTATATTTGTAAAGTTGTGTGGATCATGAGATACGCTCGGTGGTTGAAAAATAGCTGTAACACGGGTAGCAAGCGGATTCAAACTCTTATTATCCTTTGCAAGTTTATTCATGATGAACCCTCTTACTTTGGTCGCCATTTCGGTTAAAGACATACCTGGATAAGCAGATTTTAAGAGCAAATCATGGGCTTTGGTGGCCAGTTCACAAGAATAAATTAAGCGACCTATTTCATATTCAGATTTAATCATACGAATATCATCAATAATATCACTGCGAATACGCTCTCCAGGAGTTTCACTATATATCTGTAACGGACAAATTGACTCAACTCCCACACGTTCATTTTCAGAAAATAGTTCTTTAAATCGATCACTCCAAGCTTGGCCCTGAGGTGCAGGAAATTCGAAATATGAAATAAGTTCAATTTTTCCTACTACACGTGTCTTTACATGTGGAATTTCTAATTGAGGTACGATGAATTGAGGTATTCCTTTACTTGGTATGACTAAAACAAAAGGACGTTCATGTACAGCATTTGCAAAATTTGTTAGATAAAAAATATTATCTGGACAAAAAGCCACATAGTGATCTAATCCTTCCTCTACCATACGAGCCTGCACCCGTTTTATACGTTGCTCAATTTCATTTTCTGTTGGTGAATAGCAAATTGGTTCCATATTCATCTTGGTTCTCCTATGTAGATTTAAATGAATAGATTGAAATTAATTAGATCGCTTTATTTCTAGAATATAAATTTAAGTCCAATACCATAACTAGAAGGATTATCTCCTTGGCCTTCAATAGGAATATTATTCATTGTGTATTTAGCCTTACTGTTATTATCTATATACTCAGCTCTTACATAAGCATCTAGGTACTTATTAATATGATAATTAGCACCGACTGCATAAATCATGGCTGATAGATCTTGTTTATTAACTTGTCTATGATATAAAGCCGCTTTTAGATTATATTTTGGCTGTTCAAAATTTATCATTGTGCCGTAAATCTGAGCAGAAACAGCATCGGGACTATTAGGTTTAAGGTAATTCGCAGTACCAGTAATAAAGAGGTTTTTATTTAATCTTTTTAGTGCAAATAAACGATAATCTTTTGTTTTAATTTCATCATAAATGACACCGTTATAATTAACAGAATAATTACTAACTAATTCATTATATGAAGCACTTATACGATTAACACCGTCATCATAAACAGCCATGGCTCCATAGTTTTTAGCATCTAGAACTTTTGAAGCATCTCCTACCATCTGGTTTGGCGTATAAAGAAAACTCAGTGTAGTATTATTGAACTTTGGAGTGGTATAGGTAATTGCTCGACTAGATCTAAAATCAAATGTAGGTGCGCCAGTTCCTAAATCATATGCTTGATAACTCAGTGTAGCTGGAGCAAATGATGATGCAAATAATTCCTCATATACCCCAGAAACATTTAACATTTGGCGCCCATATAATACTGTGCCATATTTTTTTGAGCTAACACCAATATATTCCCCACGCGCAAAAGTTTCATCTCGAACAAAATCCATTTTATGTAAATCAATCCAAGATTCAGCATTCCCAATAATAGAAAGATCATCATTTAAATTAAGATTAAGTTTGAGTCCTAGTCGACTTGCATAATCCATCCCACTTTGAAATTCATGTGAACTCACAGCCCCAGAGTGGGAATAATTTAAACCATAGTCAAAAACACCATAGATTTTAAAAGGTGAGTTTGTATCCCCTACTTGAATATCAGCAAATGATTTAATTGGTAAAATACATGCACTTGATATCAATACATATTTCAACATTGTTCGGTACTCCATGACCTTTGTTATTTATTTCCTCCATTTAAATTACATAAAATTTTTGCATTAGAATATTGATAATTTCTCCATTGCAGTTGAGTATTTTTCTATTGATTCTATAATTTTTTTAATCTCAATTTTATAAAAGATATAACCTAAATTTCTGACTTAAAAAATAAAAAACCTACTATTTAAAAGTAGGTTTTTTATTTAATATTTATATAGCTTATCTAATAACGTCTATTTATAGATATTAAAGTGAAAAATATTAATTTACTATTAGCTTACAGGTTGTGATTTCATAACAGGTTTCTCTTTATTTTTATAAATTAGAAGAACCACAATAGAAACCGTTGCAGCACATAATAAATAAACAGCAGGTGCCTGTAAAATTCCCTTACTAAGTGCATAGGTAGTTACAATTGGAGATACAGCACCAAAAAGTGTTACACCAATATTATAGCCCAAGCCAATACCTAAAGCTCTTTGTCGAGTTGGGAACTGCTCTGTAATAAATGGAAAGTATGCTCCTATTGTCGTACCTAGCCCTAGCGAGCAGACTATTTGAAATAAGAATAAACGAGGTGCCGTAGGAGAAATCAATAAATATTCATAGAGAGGAATACCTATACAGGTTGTAATTAATGTACCTGTTAATAAGACTTTAATAATTTTTCCAGATTTGTCTGCCCAGTAGCCACCAATAAATGCTCCTAAAATAATAACAAGAGCTGACAACATAGAGCTAGCCGAACCTATAATTGGTTCAATACTCATTGCTTGCTTTGCAAACGATGGCATAAAGATGATGACAAGATAAACAATTGCAGATCCAAAACCTGAAAGAGAGGCAACGAGTATGATACGTTGGATAAATTGTCCACGACTTAACTTAGTTTGAAAATTTTGTTTTTTTGAAGCATGTATTAATTCATGACTTTCCTCCATATGCCGACGAAGATATAGGCCCACTGGAATAATAATCAAGCCGATAAGGAAACCAATTCTCCATCCCCAATCTAAAGTGGCCTGTAGCCCCAATACACCATAAATAAGTAATGCAATACCTGAACCTGTAGCAAGAGCAAGATAGGTGGAAGAATTAAATAGTGCACTATAATATCCACGGCGGTTCTTTGGACAACTTTCCATGACTAAAGATACAGCTGCACCAAACTCTCCTGATGCTGCAAGTCCTGCGACTAATCGTCCTAGAACAACTATTGCTGTTCCCCAATATCCTGCTTGTTGAAATGAAGGTGCACAAGCAATAAGTAAAGTACCTGCTCCCATTAACATAACAGTCAAAACCATTGCTGACTTGCGTCCTTTTTTATCAGCATAGTTTCCAATTAAATAAGCCCCAATAGGCCTGACTAAGAAGCCAACTGCAAAAGTAGTAATAGCAGCGAGGGTAGAAAGTATTTCATTTTCTGCGGGGAAAAAGTTATGTGCAATAGCAAGTGCAAAATATCCATATAATGTAAAATCAAGCCATTCAAGAAAATTACCCGCTGATAATCCTAGAAATGAACGTTTACTAATAGACTTGTTCTCATTTAGCATTTTGGCCTCTCCTGACCTAACATCTATTTGTTAAATCAAAACTACACAAAATGCTTTATCTGGAATATTGATATAATTTCCATCGCGATTGAGTTTTTTTCTCAAATCGAATTTTACTGCTGAGAATTACACTTTTTTCTATATTAGAAACTTACAGATCATCCAATAACTTCAAAGAAAGCTTTCTAAGCATAGTCAGCTCCTCATCATTCATATGCATTGAACATCGCAACTGATTCGGTAGATCAATAACTTTTTCTTTTATCTCTAAAGCTTTTTCCGTCAATATAACTTTTTTCACACGCTCATCTTCTTTGATCGACACCCTCTTTAAAAAATCTTTTGATTCAAGTTTTTGGACCAATGGCGTTAAGGTGCCCGAGTCAAATAAAGTCTTTTCACCCAATTCTTTAAGGGAAATGTCATCCTCTTCATATAAAGCTAAAAGAATAATGAATTGGGGGTAAGTTAAATCGAAATTTTTAAGTAATGGTCGATACTGCCGTGTAAGAGCATTAGCAACTGAATAGAGTGAAAAACAGAGTTGACCCTCTAATATATTGTTTTCTTTCATCTTTAAACCAAAATTCAAAATTATCTAAAAATAATTATAAATAATTCTTGACCATAAGTATCTTGCGTGCAAGTATTATATACACAAGATACTTGTTGAACTGAGCTTTCGATAGAACCAGCTTCATATTGGACGCAAAGCATTGGCTCAAAGTTGTATTTAAAATTTCTAACTTAAAGTGAGTTTTCACCATGAAAATCGCAACAGCTTTATTAACATCTGCTCTTTTCACTACAGCTGTTTCAGCTGAAGCTATCAATACTCCTGCTCCTACTGCGGGTGTACAAGCATTCTTAAACGTGCTCAATTCGGGTAACGGCAAACCAATGGAATTGATGACTCCAACCGAAGCTCGTCAAGTTTTAATAGGTGCACAGAAAGGAGCAAAACTCCCACCAGCACAAGTTTCAGAAAAAACAATTCAAATAAATGGACAAAACATTCAGCTAAAAATCGTTAAACCGGAAAATGCTAAAGGTGTTCTTCCTGTATTTATGTTCTTCCATGGCGGCGGTTGGGTGTTAGGCGACTTTGCTACTCATGAACGTTTAATTCGTGATTTAGTTCGAGAGTCTGGTGCAGCGGCTGTATACGTTAACTATACTCCTTCCCCAGAAGCTCACTTTCCTGTAGCAATTAATCAATCATATGAAGCAACCAAATGGGTAGCTAAGCATGGTAAAGAAATTGGTGTTGATGGCAGTCGTCTAGCTTTAGTAGGTAATAGTGTTGGAGGCAACATGGTTGCTGCTGTTGCTCTTCAGATTAAACAATCGGGTGGTCCAAAAATTCGTTACAATGTAATGTTATGGCCTGTTACTAACGCTGGTTTCGACAATGCTTCTTACAATCAATATGAGAAAGGATATTTCTTAACTAAGAACATGATGAAATGGTTCTGGGATAACTACACAACTAATGCTAATGATCGCAATAATATTTTGGCATCACCACTTCGCGCTACAAGTGAACAGCTAAAAGATTTCCCACCCACATTAATTCAAACAGCTGAATTAGATGTATTGCGCGATGAAGGCGAGGCATTTGGCCGCAACTTAGATAAAGCGGGAGTCCCAGTGACTGTAACTCGTTATAACGGTTTGATTCATGACTATGGTCTTTTAAATCCATTAAGTAATGAACCCTCTGTTAAAACTGCTTTATCACAAGCTGGATCTGAACTTCAAAAGCATTTGAAATAATTCTTTATACAGCCTGCTTAACATATATTTTTTAAAGAAAGCATGATTACATGCTTTCTTTATATTTTTTATAGCCCAGAAAGGATTCTGACCAGTAATTCAATTTCCATTACTAAAGTATGTACCTGATAAAGTTATGAGCCTTGCTTTTACATGACTATAAGTCTAAAGTTAACTTGAATGTCGATAGAGTATGTGGCTATGAATATTAGCGAGTTATCTAAACTAAGCGGTTTAAGTACCCCTACAATTCGTTACTACGAGCAAATCAAACTCTTGCCTAAAGCCAAAAGAAAATCAAATGGCTACCGCGAATATACCGACAACGATTTAAAGCAACTTTCTTTAATTCAGCAAGCCCAGCAAGTTGGATTTTCTTTAGCAGAAATTAAAGCTTTTCTCCCTTCAAAAGTGAGTAGTTGGAACCATGACGCACTCATCCAAACACTTGAATCAAAAATTCAGGAAATTGAACTTTTAGAACAAAAACTAAAAGTGAGTAAGCAAAATTTACGAACCATGGTTGAAGCAATTAATAACAAACCAGATGAAATTACTTGCGAAGAAAATGCAGAACGACTCATGAACCTCTATTACGACAAAGCAAAAACACCGTAATTTTTTAAAGAACTATTGACCTTAAAGTACGCTTTAAACATACGATGGATCACAGGTGATAGATGAGGAACCTGTGATGTTTAAAGTTTGGGATTTTCAGCGTTGGTTAACCATTATTTTTGCTATTTTTTTGACTGCCAATGTTGCACATGCTGCAGAGTTAGATAAAACTCAAAGCCTTAGCAAAGCAAATGGAAAAATTTTAGTCGTGATGACCAATCACTCGGCTTACCCTTCACGTTCGGATAAAACAGGACTTTGGCTAACTGAACTCACTCATTTTTACGATGTCGCTTTGGCTGCTGGCTATGATATGGATTTTGTAAGTCCTTTAGGCGGTCAGGTTCCTCTAGATGAACGTAGCTTAAAGTCTATTTATTTAGACAAATCAGCACGAGATCATTTAGCTGACCCAGCGTTTATGCAGCGGTTAAAAACAACGTTAGCTCCGAGTGTGATTAATCCTTCGGAGTACAAAGCCATTTACTATACTGGTGGTCACGGCACCATGTGGGATTTCCCAACCAATAAAGCTTTGCAGAACATTAGTGAACAGATCTATCGCCAAGGTGGAATTGTTTCAGCAGTATGTCACGGCGTAGGTGGTCTATTACCTTTACAGGATGAAAATGGCAAACCTTTAATTGCAGATAGGACCGTTACGGGTTTCGCAAATATTGAAGAAACGCTGTCGGGTATTAAGTCTCAAGTTCCTTTTTCTCTACAAAATGGGCTCATTGAACGTGGAGCAAAATATAAACAAGCATTTGTTCCATTTACGTCGTATGTAGTTTCAGACGACAGAATTATTACAGGACAAAATCCGCAGTCGAGTAAAGAAATTGCCGAGGCAGTGGTTAAGCGTTTAAGTAGCATTCAATAAATCTAAAAAGACGAATTACAGCCCTATTCTGTAATTCGTCTTTTTCATATAAATACTATAAAAAATCAGCCAATCTTTTGATAGTGAAGGCCTATTGCACCTGAAGCAAACGTTTTATTTTCAATAAGTTTAAGATTAGTCTTTTCTTGAATACCTTGGAATAGTGGCAAGCCACTACCAATCAGCACAGGCGAAACCGTAATTTTGTATTCATCAATTAAACCAAGTTGCATCAGATAATGCGCAAAGCGAGGACTCCCCAGAATTACCATATCCTTGCCCTGCTTCTGTTTAAGTTTATTAATTTCTTCTTCGACATGGTCTTTCACAAGTCTGGAGTTATTCCATTCAACTGTATCTAAAGTAGTTGAAAAAACAATTTTTTCTGTCTTTTCAATCCATTTTGCATGATTTCGTTCGTGCTCTGAAGCTTCTGGGTTTGAAAGCATGGTTGGCCAGTAATTATGCATCATTTGGTAAGTTGCACGCCCCCATATCACAGTATCGGCAGTACTCAAAACTTCTTTGGCATGATTTGCTAAATCGGCGTCGTAAGCAATCCAACCTATGTCCATTGCCCCATTTGGACCTTCCACAAAACTATCTAGCGATGCATGTAGAAATAGTATGAGTTTTCTCACTATTCTCATTCCTTTGTTATGAAAAATATTTATCGCTTTTTAGTATATTCAATTTGAATTATTTCTTATGGAGTGTTTTGTTTGCTGTTTTTCTTTCATCTATATAAAGCTGTATTTACTTGAAATATTTAAAAATAACCCGAACATGAATGACTCCTTGTTCGGGACTATTTATAAACATGGTGTTTTAATAAAGGCTTTTTAATTAATGACCAGCGGACCAGAACCCGGCAGCTCGGTCACTAGCTTATAACCCATTAGTTTTGCAGGTGTATATGTACCGCCTTTAACGGTATTTTTGAGTAAATAATTCACCACAGTCAGAGAGCCATTTACGGTAAGGCTATATGCATTTTCTGTTTGGATACGGGCGGTTTTTATTTCCCCACGTGAGTTTCTCGCTTCACCCCACACATAGGTTGGTACTTTCGCACGGAGTTCCTCATTTGGCCCAACGACCGTTTTTTCAATACGTGACTTAATAAACTTCTGCACAGCTTTCAGTTTTAATACGGGGCGTACATAGTTCATCATTTTCGCGCCCACGATCATTTTGGGAAATGCGGGTACAAACACTTCAATGTTTGGAATACCTGTTGTATAGAACGCTGTAGATACGTCTCCCCATGGAACGCTCATAGCACTTTTTTTACCGTCCCCAAAATCAATGGTCCGAACATAATGTGCTAATGGAACTGTAGTAATTTTTCCGTTTTTACGAATTTTTCCGCCTTCGGCCATACCTTCTGTACTGGTTTTGGCAGTACCTGGTGAAAGTCCTGTTCTTGAGTCGAAACCAAGTGCTAAATGAGTCGCATCTGGCAGTGCTTCTTTGAGAGCGGCAGCGACACAATCTGTCGGAATCACATCGAAACCAACACCCGGACAAAGCACGATATCAGCTTTTTCGGCTTGGCTGTTAAGTGACTGCGCTAATTCAAATACCGCAATTTCACCAGTAATATCGAGATAGTGAGCACCTGCTTTTATACAAGCTTCCATCATAGGCTTCGAGGTCGCTGAAAATGGTCCTGCGCAGTGCATAACCAATTTAAAGCCTTGGAGTTGCTCACTTACTGCATCTACGTTATCAAGTCCAAAAGCTTTATAGTTGAGCCCCAACTCTTGAGCGAGTGTTTCAACCTTGGCTTTGTTACGACCAGCCAAAGTTGGTTTTAGACCTTGGCGTACAGCTTCACGAGCGATTAACTCACCCGTGTAGCCATTTGCTCCATAGATTATCCAATTTGAATCGTTAGGATTTGTCATAACACTACTCTTTTATTAAGAAGCAAATGAATAATCACGCATACCTTTTTTGTATTGGCGGGTACGGCATGACATCGCTGATTGTTGCAAAATTAAAGCCCAAGCTGGTGAAACATTTGGTTTTGTTTTTTTACCAGAACTTAAATTACGTAACTGGAATTTGACCACAGCCATATTCGCAAGTGAAGCAAGTGTTTTATTTTCCCATGTAATTGGTTTTAGCTCTGGTGTGACATTGTGGCCTTGTTTCCAAGCATTTGGCAAATTAGGCTCAATCGCTAAAGCCGTAGCAATACCGACCATATCTACACCACTTTCAATCACTTGCTCTGCTACCTGCTTACGGCGTATGCCACCTGTCACCATAACAGGCATTTTGGCAACTTTACGAATTTCTTGTGCAAATTCTAAAAAGTAAGCTTCACGAGCAAGTGTTCGGCCATCACGCGCTTGACCTTGCATCGCAGGTGCTTCATAGCTACCGCCTGAAAGCTCCACCAAATCGACTGCATGCTCATTTAACATTTTAACCACTTGTTGAGCGTCTTCAGCACTAAATCCACCACGTTGGAAATCGGCTGAATTTAGTTTTACCGCCACAGTAAATTCAGGTGAAACCACTTTACGAACTGCTTCTACAATCTCAATTAAAATGCGAGCGCGGTTTTCTAAAGAACCACCCCACTGATCTTGGCGTTTATTGCTGAGTGGAGAAAGAAACTGGCTTAATAAATAACCATGCGCTGCATGAATTTCTACACCAGTAAATCCTGCTTTTTCACCTAACCTCGCAGTGTTTGCAAAACGCTGAATCACCTCTGCAATCATAGATTCAGTCATTTCGATTGGTGTATTAAAACGGTCTGACATTTTTCCTAAATCTAAAGCAACAGCAGAAGGTGCCCATGTTTGTTGCCCTAAATTTGACTGCATTTGACGACCAGGATGGTTGATTTGAAGCCAAACCTGAGCGCCTTTTGAACGGCCAATTTGTGCCCATTTTTTAAAAGTACCTAGATGTTTTTCATCTTCCAGCACGACACCGCCCGGTCCAGTCATTGCGCGGCGATCTACCATTACATTTCCGGTAATGATTAAACCTACGCCACCATTTGCCCAAGCTTGATATAGACGCATTAATTCTTCTGATGGTGCGTGGTTTAAATCAGCCATGTTTTCTTCCATTGCCGCTTTAGCAATACGGTTAGGAACATATGAGCCATTTGGGAATACTAATTTTTCGAAAACTTTCATTGGAATGACCTCATTCAGTATGACTTTACTTTAAGATTAAAGCTAACTTTAATGTCAATACCTTTTAGTATTTCTATATTTAATATTTTGACTTTATTAATTTTTTATATAAAAAAAGAGGCACTCTTTAGGCCTCTTTTTTGAAGTTTAAACGCTTTTAATTATTCACGAATAAAAGCCAACAAGTCCGCATTAATTACTTCATGGTTAACAGTTAACATGCCATGAGAAAAACCTGGATAGATTTTGAGTTGGCTATTTTGAAGTAACTCAGCAGATTTCACGCCTGAAGTTTTATAAGGCACGATCTGATCATCGTCACCATGCAACACCAAAACAGGAACCGTGATTTTCTTTAAATCTTCAGTAAAGTCAGTTTGTGAGAATGCCACAATACCGTCGTAATGTGCTTTTGCACTACCCGTCATGCCCTGACGCCACCAGTTAGAAATGATGCCTTCAGATGGCTTCGCATCAGGTCGGTTAAAACCATAAAACGGACCAGATGGCAAATCACGGAAAAATTGCGCACGGTTTGTGAGAACTTGATTTTGCAGGTCATCAAAAACTTCTTTTGGTAAACCTTCAGGATTATTCTCAGTTTTAACCATAAGCGGTGGTACTGCACTAACAAGTACAGCTTTCGCAACATTTTCTTCACCATGACGCGCAATGTAGTGAGCTACTTCACCACCACCCGTTGAGTGACCAATATGAATTGCATTTTTAATGTTCAGATGTTTAACCACTTCTGCGACATCATCTGCATAGTGGTCCATATCATGACCATCCCACACTTGACTTGAACGCCCATGCCCACGTCTGTCATGAGCAACTACACGAAAACCTTCTTTAAGGAAAAAAAGCAATTGTGTGTCCCAATCATCTGAACTTAAAGGCCAACCATGATGAAAAAATAAAACTTGGGCATCGCGTGGTCCCCAGTCCTTATAAAAAATTTCTACACCGTCTTTTGTTGTTACATATCCCATCTTTGTTCTCCTGCTGAAAACTGTTTATAGATTCGTTATAAAAGTTTGAATATTTATACTAAGCTTGAAGTTAACTTTAAGGTCAATCATCTTAAATCATATTTTAAAAATAAAATTTATATGAAGACTCTACTCAACTTTGTATCTTTTTAATCTTGAATTGTTTTTATTTTATTTCTTTTAAATGTCAAAGATTTGACATATCAAAAATTAAAGCCTTGACCTTAAAGTTAGCTTTAATCTTATAGTGCCCACATTGGCTATTAATTAACATGTCTGGATATAGACAAAAGTAGCTACTCGGTCATTAAATATTAAAGGTGAACTCTCATGAATATAAAACAACAGTTTACTGAGGTTGAGTTTGGGCAACAAAAAGTTAAAGTACCCAAAGATGGTTATTATGACCGTTTTAGAATGAACCCTGATCTAAACGAAGTCGCTCAAGACCCTGCTGCGGGCAACATCGATTTTTTCCGCCATATTCCTAAAAAAATTGTAGAGTCACGTGTAGGTCCTGTCTGGGCACCCAACTTTTATTATCGCAGTGCAAATGTACAGCTTTTAATGCTTGCTCCAATTAAGCTCATTAAGGCAAAACTTCCTGCGGCTTTAACTCCATTACAACCATTTCCGGGTTATGGGTTGGTCGCTGTTACGTTCTTTACCTATTCAGTTTGTGATAATGACCCTTATAACGAAGGGTCGATTGCGATTGTTGTACGTCAACCTAACGCTCGCGGGCCACACATTGCTGAGTTGATGAAATCGATGCATCAACGTCATTTTTATGCGCATGTTTTAGCTTTGCCTGTAGATACAGAAATTGCTAGAGTCCGTGGTGTATATGGTTACCAACTTCCAAAATGGCTGACTAAAATTGACGTCAACATTAGTTCAAAAGAGGTTCAAGCTAAAATTTTCGATGTTAATGGAAAATTAGATTTAAGCTTGAAAACCTTAGTACCGAATTTAAAACATGTCGCTTCTGAAACACATATCAACAAAGCCACTATGTTACATGTTGTTGATGGGAAATGGCATCGAACAGAAGTTCAGTCCAATATTCTTTCTTTCGCTCAAAAACTTTTCCCAAAGAATGTTCAACTCGAGAAAAATGAAGGGCCTTTAACTACATTGCTAAATGAGCTAGGTGCCTCAAGAATTCTCCGCTTAGATGTTATTGAAGATGCTCAAGTCGTGCTTAATTTGCCTACTCCGCTATAGATTTATTTTTAGGATAAGAAAAGAGACCAACGAGTGGTCTCTTTTCTTATTTTATTAGATCGCTGCTTTGGTCATCTCACCATTGACCAGTCTTAAAATCTGCAATGGGTTGCTGTCTTTTAAGGCTTCCGGCAATAAACTTTGCGGATAGTTTTGGTAACAGACTGGGCGCAAATAACGGTCAATGGCTAAGGTTCCAACTGATGTACCTCTTGCATCAGAAGTCGCTGGGTATGGTCCGCCGTGTACCATGGCATCACATACTTCAACACCTGTTGGGTAGCCATTGATGAGTAATCGGCCTGCTTTTTCTTCTAGCACAGGAACCACATCTGCAAACTCGGTTAAGTCTGCTTCATCGGCAATTAAAGTTGCAGTCAGCTGTCCATTCATGCTTTGTAGGGCTTGAATGAGTTGGGCTTTATCTTCAACCTCAATGATGACAGTCGCTGGCCCAAAGATTTCTTCTTGTAAAAGCTGATCACCTGCCAATAACAGCTCCACATCAGCTTTAAACAGTTGTGGCTGTGCCTGATTGCCTTGCTGGGTTTGACCTGCCAAATGTTCAACACCTTGATGCTGGGTTAAATGCTCAAGACCCGCGGTATAGCTTTTTAAGGTTCCGGCATTCAGCATAGTCTGTGCAGGTTTGCCACCCATAATTTCAGTTAGGTTACGAATAAGCTGGCTAAACTCAGCTGATTTGATGCCCAAAATTAAACCCGGATTGGTACAGAACTGACCACAGCCTAAAACAACTGAGTCGGCCAAGTCCTGTGCAATTTTTTCACCACGGTTTTTCAAGGCTTCGGGTAACATCAGCATCGGGTTAATACTGCTCATTTCAGCAAACACAGGAATCGGTTGTGGACGGGCTGCAGCCATATCACATAAAGCTCGTCCACCGCGAAGAGAACCAGTAAAACCTACAGCCTGAATTAAAGGATGCTTCACTAAAGGTTCACCCACACCATTACCATAGATCATGTTAAATACGCCTTTAGGCATATTTGATTTTTCTACGGCACGTTCAATTGCCTGAGCCACAAAATCCGCTGTCGCCATGTGGCCACTATGCGCTTTCACCACTACAGAGCAGCCCGCAGCTAGTGCCGAAGCAGTGTCGCCACCCGCAGTTGAAAAAGCGAGTGGAAAGTTACTTGCCCCAAAGACTGCCACAGGGCCAACACCAATTTTAATCTGGCGCAAGTCTGGACGAGGTAAGGGCTGACGCTCAGGCAAAGCTGTATCAATACGAGCCCCTAAGAAGTCGCCGCGACGCAACACTTTAGCAAACAGACGCATTTGCCCACTGGTACGGCCACGTTCGCCTTGTAAACGTGCAAGTGGCAAAGCGGTTTCTTGCGAAATAGTCTCTAGAAAATCTGTACCTAAGGCATCGAGTTCATCGGCAATATTTTCTAAAAAGGCAGCACGCTGTTCAGGTGAAGTATGGCGGTAAGTTTTAAAGGCTTGGCTAGCTGCTTCACAGGCCTGATTAATTTCCTGTTCGGTTGCATGGTGAAACTCATAAGGCAAAGCCTCACCGGTTGTTGCATTCACACTTTTCAATAAAGTTGTACTTTGTGCGCTACGTGAACCGCCAATAAAGTTGTGTCCAATGACCATTTTAAATTCCTTAAAGTGTTATAACTGAACCGATCGGTAACTCTGCTTGTGTATGAGCAAGTTTATTTTTAAGGGGAAGACCGAATTCTTTCATTTCAATTTCAAATTCATCGTTGACTTGTGCCTGAATACCATCGGCAAAAGATAAAGTAGCTGTACCGAAGTAGTGAATATGAACGTCCCCTGCTTTTAAGAATTGTTGATACTTAAAGTGGTGATATTCCAGATTTGCCAAGCTATGACACATATTGTCTTCGCCTGACAAAAACTCTTTTTCCCAAATAATTTGTCCATCACGGCGCAAGCGGCTGGTTCCCACTAAATGTTTTGGTAATTCGCCTGTTCGTAAAGCTGGACCAAAACTACAAAAACGTAATTTTGAATGGGCCAGATATAAATAATTACGACGCTCCATTACATGGTCAGAATATTCATTACCCAATGCAAACCCGATTCGGTAAGGCTTTAAGTCTTCTCCAATCACATATAGGCCTGCGATTTCAGGTTCTTCGCCACCGTCTTCAGCAAATGGAGGTAAAGGTAACTCCGCTCCCGGTCTCACCACAATTGAACCATCGCCTTTATAAAACCATTCTGGCTGTGCACCGACTTGACCTTCTGGTGGACGGCCCTTTTGTAGCCCCCATTGAAATATCCGCATGGTGTCGGTCACTGAGCTGTCATCGCTTAAATTTTGCTGATGCATTTTGTCGCGTGCTGATGCAGAACCTAAATGAGTTAAACCTGTACCGGAAACTAAACAGTGCGTTGGATCTGGATGATCTAAAGGCGGCAGTACCTTTAAATCTGCTAATAAAGATGAATAATCATAGGTCTCTGATTCAAACCCTAATATCTCAACTTGTTGCTCTAATGAAACTTTATTGCGGATTGCCAAAAGTGCTAAATCACGAACCGATTGAATATTTTTAACCGGATATGCCATGTTGCTTTCTACTTTGGCAACAGCACGTTGATTTGCACGATTTTCAAATTGAATAATTTGCATGTTTTATTCCTTACAAAGGCTTTTGAATATTCACTGTTTGAGTTTTTTGACGTTCGAGCTTGGCATAGACGATGTAAGTCAAAATCAGACCAAAAAGCATGACGATAGATAAGAAATACAAGCCTGCAGCCATATTTCCTGTGTATTCTTTTAAAAGTCCGATGCCAAATGGCCCAACGTAGCCACCTAAATTTCCAACAGAATTGATTAAGGCAATGCCAGCCGCTGCACTTGCCCCTGTTAAGAAACGGCCCGGTAATGTCCAAAACACAGCAGTTGATGAAAATAGGCAGAACGCAACCACAGCCAAAGCAGCCAACTGCATGACTGGAGAATTGAGCCAAGCACTTAAAAACATTGCACAAGCGCCTAGTGCGTAGAGAAAACTTAAATGTCCATAGCGATCATTTAGACGATCGGTACTACGTGGAATAATTAATAATCCAATAATTCCAAAAACGTAGGGAATGCTCGATAAGAAGCCAATTTGAAGATCAGTACCGCCTCCAAATTGCTTGATAATAGAAGGCAACCAGAGATTTAAACCGTAAATACTTAAAGTCACTGGTAGGTAATACAATGCTAATAAAAGTACGCGTTTGTCTTTTAAAGCATGCAGAGGATTAGCATGCCGAGTTTGATCGTATTCGGCTTCATCTTTAACCAGCTCATTTTTAAGCCATTGTTTTTGTTCAATGCTTAACCATTTCACTTTATCAATATTATCGGGTAACCACAGGAATGTTGGTAGAGCCAATAAAACCGCAGGTAAGCCGACTGCAATGAATAACCATTGCCAACCATGTAAGTTTGCAATGCCATCCATTCCAAGTAATAGACCAGCTAGAGGCCCAGCAATCATCATGGCAATGGGTTGTGAAAGTACAAACATTCCCATAATTTTTCCGCGATGACGCACGGGGTACCACTGAGTGATGAGGTATAAAACACCCGGGAAAAACCCTGCCTCCGCTACACCAAGTAAAAACCGTAAGAGATAAAAGCTTTTCGGCCCTTCAATGAGCGCCATAGCCATGGTGATTAAACCCCATGTCAATAAAATGCGGGTAAACCATTTACGGGCACCAAATTTGTCTAAAAGCAAATTACTTGGAACTTCAAAAAGAAAATATCCAATAAAAAATAAGCCTGCTCCTAGACCATAGGCTGCATCACCAATTCCGACGTCGGCACCCATATGCAAATGAGCGAACCCAACAGCGGCACGATCAATGTATGCCACCAGATATAGTATGACTAATGCAGGTATCAGCTTAAACGTGACCGTCCGTATTACATCCTTTTCGAAATCCATGTTCGACTCCATTTCCTATTATTTACTTATAGAGCATCTTGCTCGTAAATTATCCTTTCAATTTAAAATATAGTAATACTATTTAAATTTCAAACCTTTTAAAAATAAAATTTATGGTGTATTTTTAATTTAATTAGTTCTAATAGTAATACTATATAGGGAAATTTGTATGAATAACAAACAAGTTCTTCGTTCGGCTGCCTGGTTTGGTACAACGGATAAAAATGGCTTTATGTATCGTAGTTGGATGAAGAACCAAGGAATTCCAGATCATGAGTTTCAAGGCAAACCGATTATTGGGATTTGTAATACGTGGTCTGAACTCACACCATGCAATGCCCATTTTCGAAAAATTGCCGAACATGTAAAAAAAGGGATTTTAGAGGCTGGCGGCTACCCTGTTGAGTTTCCTGTGTTTTCAAATGGTGAGTCGAATTTACGTCCTACTGCCATGTTTACCCGTAACTTGGCCAGTATGGATGTAGAAGAAGCTATCCGTGGTAACCCTATTGATGGTGTGGTGTTACTAACAGGTTGTGACAAAACTACACCTGCATTATTAATGGGTGCAGCAAGCTGTGATATTCCTGCCATTGTAGTAACTGGTGGGCCAATGCTGAATGGTAAGCACAAAGGTAAAGATATTGGTGCTGGTACCATCGTGTGGCAAATGCATGAAGAGTTAAAAGCAGGCAAAATCGATTTAAATGAATTTCTTTCTGCCGAATCTGGTATGTCACGCTCAGCGGGTACATGTAATACCATGGGCACTGCTTCTACCATGGCGTGTATGGCAGAAGCCTTAGGCACTTCTTTACCACACAACGCAGCCATTCCAGCAGTAGATTCTCGTCGTTATGTGTTAGCTCATCTTTCTGGCATGCGTATTGTTGACATGGTTCACGAAGATTTACGTCTTTCTAAAATCTTAACCAAAGAAGCTTTCGAAAATGCCATTAAAGTCAATGCCGCTATTGGTGGTTCAACCAATGCCGTGATTCATTTAAAGGCCATTGCTGGACGTATTGGGGTTGATTTACAACTCGATGACTGGAACCGTGTCGGCCGAGGCATGCCAACGATTGTTGACTTGCAGCCTTCGGGTCGTTTTCTCATGGAAGAGTTCTATTATAGCGGTGGTTTGCCGGCTGTAATCCGTCGTATGGGCGAAGCCAATCTCTTACCACATCCACAAGCTTTAACCGTAAATGGTCAAGGCATTTGGGAAAATTGCCAACAGTCACCTATTTATAATGATGAAGTGATTCGGAAAATAGATAATCCAATTCGCCAAGATGGCGGCATGTGTATTTTACGCGGTAATTTAGCGCCTAAAGGTGCGGTGCTTAAACCTTCTGCTGCAACACCTGAACTGATGAAACACCGTGGTCGTGCAGTCGTATTTGAAAACTTTGACGATTATAAAACCCGCATTAATGATCCAGACCTGGATGTCGATGAAACTTGTATTCTAGTCATGAAAAATGCAGGCCCTAAAGGCTATCCGGGCATGGCAGAAGTTGGAAATATGGGGTTGCCACCAAAGATTTTAGCTAAAGGAATTACCGACATGGTCCGTATTTCCGATGCACGGATGAGCGGTACAGCGTATGGCACCGTGGTTTTACATGTTGCCCCTGAAGCTATGGCTGGTGGGCCTTTAGCCGTAGTTCAAAATGGTGACTTTATCGAACTCGATGCCTATGAAGGAAAACTTCATCTGGAAGTGAGTGATGAAGAACTTAAGCAACGTCTTGAGAATTTGGCACCTCCAGCACCGCCAAGTTTTATTGGCGGCTACCGCAAACTCTATGTAGAACATGTTCTACAAGCAGATGAAGGCTGTGATTTTGATTTCTTGGTCGGTTGCCGAGGCTCAGAAGTTCCACGTCATTCCCATTAATATTTATTCTTGAAAAAGATGATCTTGTTAAAACACAAGGTCATCTATACCATAGGATATTCAACATGTCGTAATAGTGAAATATGAGTAAAGCTGACTATAAAAATCCTATTCCAAGCAAAAGCCAACATGCATTAATTGTTCAACAATTGGGATTAAAAATTGTTTCTGGTGAAATCTCAGAAAATGAAAAGCTCCCGAGTGAAGTTGATTTATGTGAGGAATATAAAGTCAGCCGCCCTGTCTTTCGCGAAGCAATCCGTGTTTTAAACGCTAAAGGCTTAACTTACTCAAGACCAAAAATCGGAACTGTAGTAAGGCCTAAAGAAGAATGGCATTTGCTCGATCCGGATGTATTGTTTTGGTTGATTCAAACGACGCCTGAACATGAGTTTTTTAAAACCCTTTCTACCGTACGACGCGTTTTGGAACCTGAGCTTGCTTATATTGCGGCAAGTACGGCAAACGAAGAAGATATTGAACGTATTAAACATGCCTATGATGGGATGGAAAAAGCGACAACTGTTGAAGAATTTATAGAGCCAGATATTCAATTTCACTTAGCAATTGCTAAAGCAACGCATAATGACTTGCTGGCTTATATGTCGAAAATGCTGGTTTTACCTTTACAACAATCGATTCAAGTCACCAGTTTACGCCCAAATTTACAAGGCCATTCGTTACCTAGACATAAAGCAATTTTAACTGCAATTGAAAATAAAGACCCGCTTTCTGCTCGCCATGCTTCACTTGTTCAGCTGGACGACACTAAAATGGCTTACGATTTAATTAAAAAATAATTTTTATATATTCATTATTTAAAGCCTGATGCTCAAAATAAAGTCATCAGGCTTTTTTATTTATTAATTAGAACACTTTTTTAACTGAGACAGTAAATGTCGAATCAATCGGGTTTGAAATGGGTGCATCGGGTTCACCATTACTATACTTCTTATAGAACCCATCTTTATCCCAAGCTTTGGTATAGGCTAAGCCAGTAGTCCAGCCATCACCTAAATCTTTAATCAGCTCGACTTTCATATCCTGAAAATTAGCTTCCGAGAAATTTTTAATTTTTTCATATCCATAGTGAGCGCCAAAAGTCCAAGTCTCATTGATAGGCTGAGTAAAAGTTAGATCTAAATAAGTTGTTCCTCGTGAACGCTTACCTGCTGGGCCACCCATCGTATCGGAGTTATAGCCTGCATAATCTGGGGTATAGGTAATATAATATTTAAGAGTCAAAGGTCCATAACCAATTTGAGGTACAATTTCGCCATAGTTATAACTGGTACTCCCCGTTTCAGGCGTGCTTTCAGCTCCCGGATAGTAGTAATAAAAAACCGTCATTCCGGCCGAAAACTTATCGAAAGTTTTGATATAACCTGTATAGAAATCCCACTCAACTGAAGCATCTCGCAAATAGTTAGAACTTACATTCGATGCCCAAGTTCCCACAAATAATCCATTTGGATTGGTATAATCGAGACCTATTTGTAATGCCGGCTTGCCCCAAGTTTGTTGAAAACCACGTGATATATATTGACTTGCGAAGGTGACATTAGCACTGTATGGAGAAATTTTTTCTTGTTCATTTAATTGTTCAGCATGTACAACACCGGTAGATATAATGAGAGAAGCTATCCCTAAAATTTTTCTCATTCAATAATTCCTTTTAAATATTACCTATAATCTTAAAGTTTAAAAATAACATGATAATTCAATTTAAAACGTATTAAAAAGTTATAAATTTAAATTTCTAGACACTTCTTCTTGGCTATAGATCTCTTCAATGCAGTCTAAGATTTTAGGAATGTAAGAACTTTGGTCCATATTACGCATAGATAGAGAAATAGGACTATAAGCTTCTAAGTCCAAGATATTTAAATAAGTTAGATTCTTCATTCCAATATCGCAGGCACTTTCGGGAATAATACAAATACCCTCTCCAGATGCCACTAAGCCAAGTGCCATATGAATTTCGCGGACTTCAGTAAATTTGGCAGGAACAAGACCTAATTTGGTAAACAAAGCTTGAATAGTGGTCGAAAAATTCGGCTTAGGTGTAGTTGGATAAGAAAAAATTGTCTCATTGATAATTTGAGATAAATAAATTCCTGATTCTTGGAACTCACTTAATGGATGTTTTTTATGAATCGCCAGTTTTAATTTTTCTTTTCGAAGTAAAAGTCTCTTAATGGCAGGATCACTAATCGGCAATCGACCAAAACCTAAATCAATTTTACCTAACTTTAGAGCCTCGACCTGATCTCGTGTACCACATTCAATAAGCTCGACATGAATGTCAGGATTTTTTTGTCTAAATAGATAAATGACCTGCGGTAATCGCCCATAAAGAAGCGAACTCACATAGCCAACTTTAACGACATTCTCGACCAGCTTCATTTTTTTAGCCATCGAAGCAGCTTGAGCCGTATGCGTTAAAATCTGAACAGCATGTTGGTAAAAAAACAACCCTGCCTCTGTCACTTTTAATGGGCGTGAGCCTTTCACAAACAAATCAATACCTAATTCTTCTTCTAGTTTTTTAATTTGTCGTGTGAGTGGTGGCTGGGCAATAAAAAGCTTCTCAGCCGCTTTTGTGAGACTTTGTTCTTCCACAACGGTAACAAAATAACGTAGATGTCTTAATTCCATTAATATACCTTTTTAGTATCTTAAAATACCGTTCTATATCTATTTTAGGCTATTACATTCTTCTATGGTATGTAAACAAGTTCGTAATAGTTGAAACTTCATGTATAGAACCATAGAAACCATACTTGTGGATATTCCAACTATCCGTCCTCACCAACTGTCTGTGACTACCATGCGTACTCAGACTTTGGTGCTCGTTAAAATTACGACCACGGATGGTATTGTCGGTTGGGGTGAAGCGACCACCATTGGTGGACTGAACTATGGTGAAGAAAGTCCTGAAAGTGTCAAAGCCAATATTGATACTTACTTTGCACCATTACTCGCATCAGTTAAAGATTTAAATGTCGCACAAACACTAAAACTGATTCGTAAGAATATTAATGGTAACCGTTTCGCGAAATGTGCCATTCAAACTGCGCTGCTTGATATTCAAGCAAAACGACTAGGTGTACCGTTAAGTGAAGTTTTAGGTGGCCGTCTGCGTGATAGTTTACCTGTACTTTGGACGCTCGCATCTGGCGACACAGAAAAAGATATTGCTGAAGCTCGCAAAATGATTGAGTTAAAACGTCATAACACGTTCAAACTCAAAATCGGCTCACGTCCTTTGCAACACGATGTTGATCATGTGATTGCAATTAAAAAAGCATTAGGTGCAGATATTAGTGTACGTGTTGACGTAAATCGTGCATGGTCAGAGTTGGAATGTATTCAAGGTATTCAACAGCTACAAGATGGCGGAATTGATTTAATTGAACAGCCTTGCGCTATTCAAAATACTGAAGCACTTGCTCGTTTAACGCGTCGTTTTGATGTCGCAATTATGGCAGATGAAGCTTTAACTGGCCCTGACAGCGCATATCGTATTGCAAAAAGTCATGGTGCAGATGTATTTGCGGTGAAGATTGAACAATCAGGTGGTCTGATCGAAGCATGTGAAGTTGCCAAGATTGCAGGTTTGGCTGGAATCGATCTTTATGGCGGTACCATGCTTGAAGGCCCTGTAGGTAGCATGGCTTCTGCTCATGCGTTTGCAACCTTTGAAACACTAGCGTTTGGTACTGAATTATTTGGTCCATTATTACTTACCGAAGAAATTTTGAAAGAACCACTACGCTACGAAAACTTTGAATTGC
This sequence comes from Acinetobacter pittii, assembly GCF_034067285.1. Lineage (NCBI taxonomy): Bacteria > Pseudomonadati > Pseudomonadota > Gammaproteobacteria > Moraxellales > Moraxellaceae > Acinetobacter > Acinetobacter pittii. The sequence continues at coordinate 1,603,166 of NZ_CP139286.1, read as the reverse complement.
ACTTGCCAACAGCTCCAGGCTTAGGCATTGAAATTGATGAAGATAAAGTTGAAAAGTTACGTCGTTAAGGCAACAGGATAAGGAGTTTCCCATGTTATTTCATGTACGTATGGATGTGCATATTCCACTTGATATGCCAGCCGACAAAGCGAATGAAATTAAGGCTGTTGAAAAAGCCTATTCGCAAGACTTACAGCGTCAAGGTAAATGGCGCCACATCTGGCGTATTACAGGCCAATACTCAAACATCAGTATTTTTGATGTTGAGAGCAATGAAGAGTTGCACAACATTTTACAGGGATTACCACTTTATCCTTACATGAACATCGAAGTGATGGCACTTAATCGCCACCCTTCTTCTGTTCGTGATGATGATTCGTAATCTAAGAAAATAGTTTGAATGTGCCGTCTTAAGCACACTCAAAAACTAAATACACTGATTCAAAAGGTAACAAGGAACGTGGCAGGCACTATTCGCTAGCAAAACAAAATGCCCGCAGCTCTGCCACCCAAAACCGTATTGCATACTTAAGGAGTTTTAGTATGAACCGTCAACAAATTGATGCGCTTGTAAAACAAATGAATGTCGACACTGCAAAAGGCGAAGTCGATGCACGTGTTCAACAAATTGTAGTGCGCCTTCTCGGGGATTTATTTCAAGCCATCGAAGACTTAGACATCCAACCTTCAGAAGTATGGAAAGGTTTGGAATATTTTACCGATGCGGGTCAAGCCAATGAACTTGGACTTTTGGCAGCTGGCTTAGGTCTAGAGCACTATCTTGATTTACGTGCAGATGAAGCGGATGCAAAAGCTGGTGTTACGGGTGGCACACCTCGTACCATCGAAGGCCCACTTTACGTAGCGGGTGCACCTGAATCTGTTGGTTTTGCGCGTATGGATGATGGTACTGAAACAGGCAAAATCGATACCTTGATTATTGAAGGTAAGGTAACCGATACTGATGGCAATATTATTGAAAATGCTAAAGTTGAAGTATGGCATGCCAACAGTTTAGGCAACTACTCATTCTTTGATAAGTCTCAATCTGACTTCAACTTACGCCGTAGTATTTTGACTGATGCTGATGGTAAGTATGTGGCATTAACCACTATGCCAGTAGGTTATGGTTGCCCGCCAGAAGGCACAACTCAAGCACTTCTTAACAAGTTAGGCCGTCATGGTAACCGTCCATCTCACGTTCACTACTTCGTTTCTGCACCGGGTTACCGCAAGCTTACAACTCAATTCAACATTGAGGGTGATGAGTACTTATGGGACGACTTTGCTTTCGCAACCCGTGACGGTTTAGTGGCAACAGCAGTTGATGTGACTGACCCAGCTGAAATACAACGCCGTGGTTTAGATCACGCCTTCAAACACATCACATTTAACATCGAACTTGTTAAAGATGTCGCTGCTGCTCCTTCAACTGAAGTTGAACGTCGTCGCGCTAGCGCTTAATTAAAAGTATATGTGAGTTAAAAGTTCGCTTTTGACTCACAAAACTTAGTCCATTTATTACTACCATTAAGAATTTAAATAAATTTTTAGCGGTAGTAATAACATCACGTTACCTCATGCTCTAGGGTTTCTCACATGATTGACAAAAGTAAGTCCTCACTAAGCGAGGCACTATCGCAGATTAAAGATGGTGCAACCATTCTGATTGGTGGTTTTGGTACCGCAGGACAACCCGCTGAACTCATTGACGGACTGATTGAACTGGGTGTTAAAGATTTAACTATTGTCAGCAACAATGCCGGTAACGGTGATTACGGTCTGGCGAAACTGCTTAAAGCCGGTTCAGTTAAAAAAGTGATTTGTTCTTTCCCACGTCAGGCAGACTCTTATGTGTTTGATGAGTTGTACCGTGCCGGAAAAGTCGAGCTTGAAGTCGTGCCGCAAGGCAATCTGGCTTGCCGTATTCAGGCAGCAGGTATGGGACTTGGTGCTGTGTTTACCCCAACAGGCTTTGGAACACTTTTAGCTGAAGGCAAAGAAACCCGCCAGATCGATGGCAACGATTACGTACTTGAATATCCGATCAAGGCGGACTTTGCCTTGATTAAGGCTTACAAGGGCGACCGCTGGGGCAATCTGGTTTACCGTAAATCTGCACGTAACTTTGGCCCGATCATGGCGATGGCTGCTGATGTCACCATTGCTCAGGTGTCTGAAGTTGTAGAGCTCGGTGGATTAGATCCGGAACACATCATCACCCCAGGGATCTTTGTACAGCACGTTGTACAAGTCGCACCCGCACAGTAAGCAATAAGGAGAAATAACATGAGCTACCAGAAACTCAGCCGTGACCAGATTGCAAAGCGTGTGGCACAAGATATTCCAGATGGCGCCTATGTAAACCTAGGTATTGGCTTACCGACCAAGATTGCCAGCTACCTACCGAATGACAAAGACATTTTCCTTCATTCTGAAAATGGTTTGTTGGCTTTTGGCCCACCGCCAGCAGCAGGTGAAGAAGACCCTGAACTGATTAATGCGGGTAAAGAGTTTGTGACCATGCTTGAAGGCGGCAGCTTTTTTCATCATGGCGATTCATTTGCGATGATGCGTGGTGGTCATCTTGATATTGCCGTACTTGGCGCCTTTCAGGTTGCAGCCAATGGTGACTTGGCCAATTGGCACACAGGTGCACCGGATGCGATTCCTGCTGTTGGTGGTGCAATGGATTTAGCGGTTGGTGCCAAGAAAGTCTTTATCACGACAGACCATGTAACCAAGCAAGGTGAACCAAAGATTGTCGCTGAGCTCACTTATCCGGTAACAGGCAAACGATGTGTTGACCGTATTTACACTGACCTGTGTGTGATTGACGTGACCCAAGATGGTTTAAAGGTGCTTGAGAAGGTTGAAGGTCTGAGCTTTGATGAGTTACAGGCTTTAACGGGTGCAACTTTGATTGATGCCACTCAAGGGTAAGGAAGTAGGGAAATGACATTAAAAAACGCTTATATCATCGATGCCATCCGTACACCATTCGGCCGTTATGCCGGTGGCCTTGCTCCTGTCCGTGCCGATGACCTTGGCGCTGTACCGATTAAAGCGCTCATGCAGCGTAACCCAAATGTAGATTGGGAACAGGTCGATGATGTGATCTATGGCTGTGCGAACCAAGCCGGTGAAGATAACCGTAATGTCGGCCGTATGTCAGCACTGCTTGCAGGTCTACCGTATCAGGTGCCTGCAACGACTATTAACCGTCTCTGTGGTTCCTCACTCGATGCGATTGCCATTGCTGCCCGTGCCATTAAAGCAGGTGAAGCGAACTTGGTGATTGCAGGTGGTGTGGAAAGCATGAGCCGTGCACCCTATGTGATGGGTAAGTCTGACAGCGCTTTTGGCCGTAACCAGAAGATCGAAGACACCACCATGGGCTGGCGTTTCATTAATTCTAAACTTAAAGAATTGTATGGTGTAGACACCATGCCCCAGACTGCCGAAAACGTGGCTGAACAGTTTAACGTCAATCGTGCAGATCAGGACCAGTTTGCCTTGGTGAGCCAACAACGCACCGCAAGCGCGCAAGCCAAAGGCTTTTTTTCTAAAGAAATCGTGGCAGTTGAAATCCCTCAGCGTAAGGGTGATGCTGTTGTGATTGATACCGATGAACACCCACGTGCATCAACTACCCTTGAAGGTTTAAGCAAACTTAAACCTGTGGTCAAAGCAGATGGCACCGTCACTGCGGGAAATGCTTCAGGCATTAACGATGGTGCAGCAGCTTTATTGATTGCTTCTGATGAAGCTGTTCAAGCTTACAACTTAAAACCACGTGCCAAGATCATTGCTTCAACAGCTGTGGGTGTAGAACCACGCATTATGGGTTTTGCTCCGGCACCAGCGATTAAAAAATTACTGAAACAAGCCAACCTGACTTTAGATCAGATGGATGTGATTGAGCTGAATGAAGCCTTTGCTGCACAGGCTTTGGCAGTGACCCGTGATTTAGGTTTACCAGACGATAGCAATAAAGTAAATCCAAACGGTGGTGCAATTGCATTGGGTCATCCACTTGGTGCATCAGGTGCACGCCTAGTCACCACAGCCTTAAACCAGCTTGAGCAAAAAAATGGTCGTTATGCCTTATGTTCAATGTGTATTGGTGTAGGCCAAGGAATTGCACTCATTATTGAACGTGTTGAAGCACTTTAAGGAGAAACAAATGCCATCTTTTCAATCTGCCGATGCACAAATTAATTATCAAACCTTTGGTGAGCCATCTTCCCCTGCTCTGGTGTTTTCCAATTCTTTAGGCACCAATTATGGTATGTGGCAAAAACAGTTTAATGAATTGAAAGATCAGTTTTTTGTAATCTGCTATGACACACGTGGTCACGGTTCATCATCCACACCTGACGGCCCATACACTGTAGAGCAATTAGCTGAAGATGTTGTCCGTTTACTTGATCACCTAAATATTACTAAAGCTGCTTTTTGTGGTATTTCAATGGGCGGTTTAACTGGGCAATGGCTTGCAATTCACTACCCTGACCGCTTTAGTCATGTTGTTGTGGCAAATACTGCCGCTAAAATTGGGCAAGAACAGGCATGGCTTGATCGTGCAAAATTAGTGCGTGAACAAGGTTTACAACCGATCGCAGCTACAGCAGCTTCGCGATGGTTTACAGATCCCTTTATCCAAAGTCATCCTTCAATTGTCAACAACCTGTGTAACGACTTAAGTGCTGGCAGCGCAATGGGTTATGCCAATTGTTGTGAGGCTTTGGCTAAAGCGGATGTCCGTGAGCAGTTAAAAGATATTAAAGTTCCAGTATTAGTAATTGCTGGAACTCAAGACCCTGTAACTACCGTTGCAGATGGCCAATTTATGCAGCAACGCATTCCACAAGCAAAACTTGCAGAAATAGATGCGTCTCATATTTCCAATGTAGAGCAACCAGAAGCTTTTAATAAAATCTTAAAGGATTTTTTAGTGAACTAATTTTGCTGTCAATAAAATTTATACATTTCGAAAAAGGCCAATCATGGCCTTTTTTATTCTTCCAAAATAAAAAACTAAATAACTTGTTCGAGAAGGTATAAATATATACCTCAAATGTAATGGAAAATTACATGGATAAATAACAGTATTTTAAACTCATGAACAGGGCTTGTTCATCAGTGACGTGAATCTAAGAAGATTCTTAAATCGTTCACTTCTACATCATAATGAAAGTAAGGATATCTAAATTGAACATACCTATGCTGAACTCTCGGCCTCACCCTACACGCCCTTTAATTAAATATGGAACATTACTTTTAGGTGCACTTTTAGCGGGTTGTAATTCTTCGTCAAGTTTAGACTCAACACCGACACAAAAACAAATCACGATTAAGCGCGATAAATTCGGTACACCCCATGTCTATGCAAATGACACCTATGGGCTTTTCTACGGTTATGGCTATTCGGTAGCGACCGATCGTTTATTCCAGATGGAAATGTCAAAACGTACAGGACAAGGCACAGTTGCTGAGGTGCTCGGTTCCGACTATCTTCAATATGATATTGCGACACATAGTCGTTTTGATCCAGAGAATATTAAACAGCAACTCGCCGCACTCTCACCAGAAGACCGAGCAATTTTTGAAGGTTATGCCGCAGGTTTTAATAAACGGGTTAAAGAAGTTTTAACAGATCCAGCTCGTATGCCTAAAGAGTTTACAGATCATGGTTTTAAACCATCAACATGGCAACCAGAAGACATTGCTATGGTTTGGGTGGGCTTAATTTTAAATCGCTTCTTTTCAGCAAGCTCGGAAGTATCAAATTTAGATTTACTCACGCAACTGCAAAAAGAAAAAGGTCAAGAAGAAGGCTTCAAAGTCTATCAACAATTACGTTGGCTAGATGACCCAAGTGCTCCCACCATTATCCAATCTGCACAAAAACCACAGCTTATAGCTCGTCAACAACAAATACTTAAAGACATTAGCCCTATTTCAAACAAGGCAGCCAAAACCTATTTAGCTCAAGCTCGCATTGCTTTAGGTAAAAGTGTGGTAGACGGCGTACCTACCGCCAGTAATGCATGGGTCTTAAAAGGCGATAAGACCATTGAAGGCCAAGCAGTTTTATATAATGGTCCACAACAAGGATGGTATACGCCTGCAATCACCTACGGTATTGGTTTACATGGAGCTGGCTATAATTTGACAGGTATTACTCCAGTTGGATTACCTGCAATTTTATTTGGAACCAATGGCAAAATAGCATGGGGTTCTACGGTAGGCTCACTCGATACTAACGATGTTTATCAACTCACCTTAAACCCAAGTAATTCAAAAGAATATTTATATAAAGGAAGTTACATTCCATTTGAACACAAACAAGTAAAAATCAAAGTTAAGAATCAAGCTGACCATGTTTTAGATATTTATAAGAGTAAACAAGGTTTTGTAAGTACATGGGATGAAAATAACCATACGGCGTACGCACAAAAACGTAGCTGGGAAGGCGTAGAAATTGAAACCTTATTAGGATGGGCAAGTGCAGCGAAAGCTTCAAATTGGAATGAGTTTCTTGCTCAAGCCAAACGTGTAGCGGCCTCTATCACTTGGTTCTATGCCGATACTAAAAATAATATTGGTGTTGCTGCTTTAGGTCGTTTACCTATTCGCCCTGAAAACCAGCATATTCAGCTTCCAGCTAAAGGTGATGGTTCAATGGAGTGGCAAGGTTTTTATGACTTCTCACATAACCCTAAAGAATACAACCCACAAAAAGGCTATGTCACAAGCTGGAATAACAAAGCCTATGCTGGTTTACGTTCAGATTCGTCAAACTTTTCTTATGTAGATCGGGTCAATGAACTGATTGAACCTTTAGAAAGTAAACCAAAACTGAGTCAGCAAGAAATTTGGGAAATTAATAAAACAGCAGCATGGTCAGATTTAAATGCGCGTTATTTTGTTCCTTATATGATTCAAGCAGCACAAAGCCCTAATGCCTCACCTTTAGCCAAAAAAGTTGCTCCGTTACTTGCTAGTTGGGATCTTAAATTACGTTCTGATAGCGAAGAGAAATATTATCAAGGTGCAGCACCAGCAATTACACGTGCATGGCTTAATCAAATGATTGAACTGGTACTCAAACCTAACCTTTCAGAAAATATTTATAAGCGCTATACCGATACGCTTTATCCAGTAAATAATGATCCACGAAGCGCACAACCAGCGAGTGCATCAAAATTAATCTGGAATGCCCTGCAAGGAAAACAGGCAAGCGTTCCTCAGAATGTTGATTTCTTAAAAGGACAAACAGCAGATGAGGTGGTCTTAAAAGCTTTAGAAAACGCACTGACTGAACTTTCAAAACAATATCACTCGACTGACCCGAATGACTGGAAAATTCCGGTGGCAACCATGGGCTTTTCCAGCAAAAATTCGGTAGGCATTCCTTGGGCTGATCCATCGCATGAACAACAGCTCAGCACTTATGGAAATACGGGAAGTGCTACGTTTAGAGTGATCTTAAATCCAAATCAAGTCACCATGTGTTCGATTTTGGCCCCAGGACAAAGTGGGTTTATCAATCAAAATGGAAAACCTGATGCCCACTTTGCAGATCAACTTCCTTTATTTGAAAGTTATAAATGTAAAGAGGATGCGGTGAGTCAAAAGGAAATCGACCACTCAACTCAACAAAGCATCACTTTAAGTTACTAACTTTTTAGTCCAATTCTTATGTTAAAAGCAGAGGTTTGTTATTGATGAAATGACAAACCTCCTTATTGGCTTAATACCGAATCATCACCGATTTTAATTCGGTGTAATCTTCAATAAATGCATCAGAAAACTCTCTGCCAATTCCTGAAGCTTTCACCCCACCAAATGGAACTGATGGGTCTAAGAACGTATGCATATTGACCCATAGAGTACCTGCTTCAATCTTAGGAATTAAACGTAAAGCTTTAGATAAATCATTTGTCCAGATGCTTGCGGTTAAACCAAAGCGAGACTGGTTCATCAACTGAATAAGTTCTTCGTCAGTTTCGAATGGCATTACCCCGACCACTGGGCCAAAGGTTTCTTCTGAAAATAAAGGATCATCCGTATTTTTAAAGGAAATTAAAGTCGGCTGTACAAAATAACCAGTCTGATCTAAAGCCTCACCTCCAGCAATAATCTGGTTGTTGGCTTTTGCCATATCTAAATAATGTTTTACTTTATGAAAATGTGGCTGGTTAGAAAGTGGACCAAACATACTTCCCTCATCCATGGCCGATCCAATTTTGAAACCAGAGAGTGCTTTAGAGAGTTTCTCGACAAGTTCATCGTATTTTGTACGGTGTACAAAAAACCGTTCTGGGGATGCACAAACCTGTCCTTGATGTACAAAAGTTGCTTGCAACAAAGTCGGTAAAATCTCATCGACATTTGCATCAGCCAAAACAGCTATCGCATTTTTACCGCCTAACTCCAGACTTACACGGGTTAAATCGCTGCTCATCGCAAGTTTACCAATCGCAATGCCTGTCGGCACTGAACCTGTAAATGAGACTTTCTTAACGAGCGGTGACTCAATTAAATATTGTCCCGTCTCCCCCTTACCTGTTACTACATTAATCACACCCGCTGGAATACCTGCCTCTATAGCAAGTTCAGCTAAACGTAATAAAGATAAGCTGGCAAACTCACTCGGTTTAAGCACAATGGTGCAGCCAGTTGTTAAAGCTGAACCAATTTTCCAAACACCAATCATCAGTGAAAAATTCCAAGGCACAATCCCTGCAACCACGCCAATTGGTTGTCTTAAAGTAAAGGCCGTATATTTCTCACCTTGCATAGAAGGAATAGAAGGTTGCATGGTTTGACCATTAATTTTAGTTGCCCAACCAGCAAAATATCTTAAGAAAATAACAGATTGTGCAACTTCAAGATGACGGGAAATATTGATAAGTTTTCCGGTAGACAACGTCTCGAGCTGTGCAAGCTCTTCACCATATTGCTCGATTAAGTCTGCTAGCTTGTTCAGTTTAACGCCACGCTCATACGGTGTCGTTTCAGCCCAAGCGTTTTGAAAAGTATGTTCAGCACTTTTCACCGCATTTTCGACGTCTTGTTGACTACCAACACTAATTTGAGCAACAACTTGTTCAGTGGATGGATTTACAATATCCACTTTATCTAAAAGCTCGGCAGCAACCAATTTTCCATTAATAAAATGTCCATGTTGTCGCGCCATAAATTGCTGTACGCTTTCTAAAATCTGAACTTCACTCATTTTCTTTTCCTCTTTTCGTTTCTAAATATTGATATGACATCAACTACGCGACCTGATTCAAAATAAAGTCTGCACCACGTTCTCCAATCATGATGGCAATTGCGTTGGTATTACCGCTTGGAACTTGTGGGCAAATAGAACAATCCACCACACGTAAATTTTTAAAACCATGGACTTTTAGGGTCTGATCTGTGACCGAATCTTGCGGAGTATTGCCCATTTTGCAGCTACCTGCGGGGTGATAGACCGTTTTAATATTCTGGCGCATCCATTTATCAATCGCTTCAATATCATCAGGATTGATATTTGCAGGCTCAATCACTTCTTTGACAATTGCTTTCAATGCTGGTTGTTGTAATAGGCGAAGTCCGGCCTGTACCGCACGGATATTTGCGTCAATATCTTCTTGATGACCTAAATAATTAGGATCAATGACAGGTAAATCTTTAGGATCTTTACTACTTAAACGTAAAATCCCACGTGCTTTTGGCTGTACATGTCCGACTTTAATGGTAAGGCCATGTGCTTGAGCCACTGATTTTTCACCAGGGGTATTATCGAAATTATCCAGCACAGGTAAAAAATGAAATTGGACATCAGGTCGACCGTTGTTGTTGGTGTCAATAAAACCACCACCTTCTAGAATATTGGTGGTTAACAATCCTGAACGTGTAAAACACCACTGTAAAAAGTGCCGTACGGCGGTTAAACCTTGGTCTTCACCGAGCAGACTATTATTGGTTGTTACCGTTGCATTAACCGACATATGCAAATGGTCGTGAAAATTTTCACCTACGGGTAGATCACGAATACATTCAATGCCGATCTCATCTAAATGCTGTTTTGGACCAATTCCCGAAAGTAATAAAACTTTAGGACTACCAATTGCACCAGCACTTAGAATGACTTCTTTTTGAGCTTGTACAGTAATCGGTGATTTTCCTCCAACGCTATAAGTCACCCCAGTAACTTGATCACCTTGAGTTTCAATTTTATGGACCAAGGCATCAGTAATCACCGTGAGATCTGGGTGGTTTTCGACTGACTTTAAATAGGTTTTTGAGGTACTCGCCCGTGAGCCATTTTGAGTGGTGGTTTGATAAAACCCTACACCTGCCTGATCCCAACCATTAATATCATTGACGTAATTCATGCCCATTTGTTGACCTGCTTTAATACAAGCAAGCGTCAAAGGATGGCGATAGCGGTTTTCACTGACAGGTAAAATGCCATCTTGTCCGTGATATTCATTAGCAAGACTTTCATTTTTTTCTGCTTTTTTAAAAAAAGGCAGTACATGTTGATAAGACCACTGATTGCATCCCCATTCCGTGGCCCATAAATCATAATCCTGACGTTGGCCTCGGCAATAGATCATTCCGTTGACCGAGCTTCCGCCTCCCAACGCTTTTCCTTGTGCAAGGATCATTTCACGATGATTACAATATTTCTGAGGGACAGTCATGTATTGCCATGATTTTTGCTGGAATACTTTAACCACTGTGGCAGGTATGGTATGAAACATACTGCTATCTCGGCTTCCTGCCTCTAAAACAAGAACGCGCCCTGCTTTGGCCTGTAACAGCCGTGCTGCAACCACACAGCCTGCCGAGCCCGCACCAATCACGATATAGTCATATTGTTTATTCATCTGATTTCACCTAAGTTATTTTTATGAATGCACCGTCAATAAACACGGTCTCCTTTGCTCTGATTTAATAGATGTATTGCAGAATTAACTGTGCATACACATTAGTTTTGTCATCATAGTTTTGAGTACCCCCACTATGGATATCGTGTTTCGGTTTATAGAGTCCCACTAAAGGTATAACGTTGAATTTTTTATTAACCGACCAAACCGAAAATACATCCAGTTCATGTCCATCTACATTAGTTAAAGATTCATTAACTGTTTTGAACTTATAGGCCAAAGCACCTAACATAAAGTTTTCTTTTAGATTCATACTGTAAGAAACTTGGTGAATGTCTGCATTTTTGTTAAATGGGCCAGCATAATTTCCTGCAACTTCACCTTGAAACCACGTGCCGAACCCGACTGTATTTCCATAAAACATCGGGTCGTATTGGTCGGAAAAATGACTAAAACGGTAGCCTAATGAGGGCGTATATTTTGAAGATAAAAAGTTATAGTTCAGCGCCAAGTAGCCTGCATTTTCTTGACTATCTTTTCTATCTTGCACAACAAACTCAGTCTTAACTTGTAGTTCTGGCAAAGGTTGATAATTCAAACGTAAAGCATAATTTTTAAGATCTTCGCGCCCTGAAACTTGCTCAGTATCTTCAAGGTCTAATACATTTAAGTAAGTAAATCCAACACCTTTATCTTTAAGTTGATACATCAGATCGGTTACAAAGAGTTCAGGTGAAAATTGTGCTTTATTGTCCGATTTTAAATAAGCCAGTTTTAGCGTGGTATTCTCTTGCGGTTTGTATTGAAGCAAACTTGTAAAATCAAAACTTCGACGGGCTGCCAGATAATATGCTCCGCCCCGATCAAGTGCGCCATCCGCAGGTGCTTTCCCGAGGTTTAACGCATCACCTGCAATGAAAAACCCGTCACCAATCATGATATTTTGTCGACCAATACTTAAATCATAGGTCGTTAACTCATCTTTATTGGTGCCATCTTTAAAACCCAAGATCCATTCATTCACATCTGTTTTGCGTTCTTTACCATTACTATTTTGGCCTGCATCGCCATCGCCAAATGTGGCCGAGCTAATACCACTCAAGCTCGCATAGAGTTGATTGTTTTTAAAGGTGTATTGTCCTTTAGCACCATATTTAAGATGGCCTTCTTGCCAGTTGATTCTTTCATCATCTAGGTTTTCGCCGTTATAACTTTTACCGCTACTAAAAGCCCCGAAAGTTGCCTCAAAAGTCGGTTTAATTTCAAGCTCGCCAGCATGCACTGTTGAAAAAAATGAGACAAAGAGAGTCCCTCTCATAACTTGAGAAAGTAGAGTTTTCATACAAAATTCCTTTTTTGTGAATGGTCTACCAGACGCTAAGAGTGGGTAACCAATTCGTTACCCATCTCGCGTGATACACGTCTTTAGTGATGGTCGTGCTGCGTGTTTTGCTCTTCTTCGCCCAAGTTTAAAGTCGGCGTATTATCAAAAAAGTTCCACGGTTTGATAAGTGTATTCACCCATTCTGTCGGCATGATTGGCCATTCTTCTGCACGTGCCACATGGGTTGTGCCTGTTGTCATCCACACCACAAGATCTTTATTTTCAATATTTTCATTGTTGCTAATAAACTGGCCTAAACCTGTGTCATGAGTCGAACGGTTTGAATATTTACCTTCAGGATAACGTTCATCCTGATTATATTGCGTCACCCAAATTTGCTTATCCATAAAGTTTAAACGTTTAAATAACCATTCATCTTTAGAAAAATTAGCACCCTTCGCCACAGGATGTGTTCCACCTGCAAAAGGAATGAGCTGGTAAGAAACAGGATTACCTAATTTATTTTCCTTGTTGAAATTAGTCAGTAAACGAATGGTAGATGGATCAAATTTTTCAGCCGCATTCTGCTCATTGGTAATGACTTTACTGTCAATTTGCATTGTACTTGTACGCACGCCGCCTCGATCATTGGTCTTCACCACAGGGTCCATATGCATGAAACTATTATTTTCGCCATCTACATCCATATCTAAGCGGAAGTTATAGATATGTTGATGGGTTGTACCCACAATATTATGGTCAATTAAAGTGCCATATTTGGTGTCTTCTTTTGCGGTACTGTCATGCATGGTTCTTGCTTTAACGCCTTTAACCGCTTCAATACCTGTAGCACCTGCATTAATGCCAATTACGCCATTTTGAGCAAATACCCAGTCAAACATGTAATCGTAATTACCCACTGTACTAATCCAGCGCACGACAAGTTCACGGCGAGCTTCACTGGCATCTTGATCACCAAAAATTTCTTGGTGTTTATATTCAGGGCCAGCATAGCGCTCAAAAATTGCAATCGCATTTGGAATCACTTGTGGCTGGCCTTTATAGTCTGCAATGACAGCATCAAGTAAAACCGCATTTTCTGGTGCATCGGTCCCAAGCTGAATGGCTGATGTGAGTGTTCCCATTCCGTACTCACCAGAGTCCAGATAAGACTTAAAGTACCATCCCATGTCAGGGTCACCATATGGAACCACCATTCCACCAAGGTTACCTTCATACATGACTTTACGTTTTACGCCTTTATCTTTATATGTCACGGTTGAAAGCTGTAAGCCCACACGTGAATCTAATGCAACATGGAAACACCAATTACCCCAATGTACCGTTTGTCCTGTAATAGAAAAGTTCTTGCCTTCGGGTTCACTAATGTTCATCGGTTTGATTTTCGGTGGTTTGGTATTTTTAGTGGCATAAGGTCGATCCGTCATCGGAACAGGAATCATGGCCCCTTCTTCGATTTTAATAATTTTTTCTTTATCTAAATCAACCACAGCCACCAAATTTTCAATTGGATGCGCCCAATAGTTACCATCGCCAGTATCTAGATACGACACAACTTTTAAAACATTAAGTTGTTTATCCAAACCATCTTTACCACCAAAATATCCAACGGTTAATGGATTGGTAATGACTTTCTTAACATCTGTTACACCACGTTTGCGTAAAGCATCCTGATATTCTTTACTCGCTTCAATCACGCGCTGTACAGTTTCAAAGTTATCGAGCAAGACCATTCCATGAGTATCTTTAAGTACATTCCATTTTGTGACTTGCTGAGTGTTAAGGTTAACTTCACCTTCAATCGCTTGATTGCCTTTTAACAAAATGAAAGATGCAATTCGAGCGTCTTTATATTCTTTGTGATTAATAAAATAATCCCAAACTTTGGCTTTTTCTGGTTCTTTTAGTTTTAATTCGGCAAAACGCATATTTTTATAGGCATATTTTGAGCGATTAATGACATCAAATGTCTTTTTAATTTCGTCAGAATTTAAACTATTGAGTGGATGAAACGTATTTTCAACTTTAAAAGTTTGATCTAAACCAGACTGAAATACTTCATTAAAGAAGTCTTTTCCAATAACAGGTTTATTATCTTTAATTAATAGTGGGACGCTTAATTTTAGAGGTTTTCCATTCACTAAAACCTGATCTGAATTTGGCTTGGCTCTTACCACGATAGAGCCTTTGGTAATCATATAAGTATTAGTAAAATCGTCTTTGACAACTTTAGCGCCTTGCTCACTCATGTTTTGGTAAAGAGATACCATTTCAGCTTTTCCACCATGAGCAAAAGCTTGAGTATTTAATCCCCAAAAGCTTGCAGCTATTGATAAGTTAAGCGCTAATATCTTTTGTATGTCATTCAATAATCGTTGTTTACGCATTGGTTTCATCCTTTTCTCTATCCCTGAACCATCTGAGTCAGACAGTTAAAATGCACTTTCCTATGTGTGAAATTTATTAAATAAACTTAATAGTTCTATGCTTATTAAGCTCATCTAACCTGTTCTAATTAATTTAATTTCAACACACTTGCATGGGGCTAGCTTGTTCAAGAATGACCTAGAACTTGTCTAAAAATGACATTCAGAGATGAAAATTTAAACTGTCATACCCTCTCTAAATTCTTTAGGAGAAATGCCATAAGTCTTCTTAAAGATTTTTGAAAAATGAGCACCATCCCAAAAACCCCATTTCAAGGCAATCTGGGTAATTGAGCTTTGTTTATTTCTTTTATCGAGTAAATCTGCTTTGACTTTTTCTAGGCGTTTGAGCTGTATATATTTGTTAATAGATAAATTTTCTTGAAGAAATAAACGGTAGAGATGTCGTAGTGATACTCCAATATGCTCTGCAATTAATTTAGGGGTTAAATCTGGTTTTGCTAAGTTCTCAATAATAAAACGCTCGGCTTTTTCCATCAGGTTATTGGAGCTATTAATATTTTTATAATTAATTGTGGGTTTGATTAAGGCAATTAGGGCATCTTCAAAAGCATTACCATCTTCGGTTGCGTACCAAAGTTTGATATTTTCGGGGGACATATTTTTCAAAATATTTTTTAGTAAAAAACCACTCATATTTTGCGTAATCAGTTTTCCAAAATATTCGGTACTAATATTTTCTTTAAGTAATTTTTCACGTGAGAGATGGACGGAAATCTGGCTTACCAAGCCTTGTGGATACATCGAAATGGTTTCGACTGGGTCGACCAACACAATATCGCCTTCATTCAGAGTTAAAGTTTCATTTTTATATTCGAGCAGCATTTTTCCCGAATACTGCAAAATCAAAAAGCAAAAACGATTATTAACGCGGTCGATTTCATCGGCTTTTCGGACAATTTTATTGGCATTGTTTTTGATAAAAGCAATTTCGGTATCACCCAATAAAAAGCATTGAACCTCACCAATGAATAAATTACGGGTTCCATCAAAATCGGTTTCAAAATTACCGCACACATTTTTAATGTGGTGCGTCCATGTGAGTAATGCATCACTTACATATTGGTTCATCCCTTACCTCTCTATACACGCGCCACAGCTCAAGACTTTTCTTTTGCTGTAGTTCACTGTCTTGGCTTATTTGCAATCATGTTTTATTGATAAACAAATTATGTGCCAAAAATTCCTTGTCCATGGAATTCTTTTATTGATAGTCAGCTAGATGTAAAGAAGCTGATAAATCAATTCAATTTATCAGCTTAATGGGGCTTATGCTACACCTGCAAAATCTCGCAGCATGGTAATAAAAATATCCTTTTGCTCATCAGAATATTTTTTAAACACTTCATTTTGGTGACTGTCGGCAATATCAAACAAATACTGCGCCGTTTGTTTACCTTTCTCGGTCAATGCATACAAATTATCGTGATCGACCAGTAACCCTTCAAATTTTAGAATTTCAGCCGATCTTTCAACTTCTTGCATTGGCATGGCAATATCGCGCGGTAAATCTTCTTTACTTGAAGCAGTACCACTTGCCAAAACAAGTAAGAGACGTGATTCACTGGTACGGAACCCAGAAGCCATTTGCTTTGGAATATAGTCAGTTTGATAAGCTTTAAAAGCACGACTCATCAAATAGCAGACATTATTATATAAGTGCCCATAATGTGTTTGGTCTACGCCGTTCTGTTCAGTTTGTTTAACTTGAAGGCTCGGATGCGGCATTACACAAGAATATGCACCTTGATGGTAAACCAGCGGGCTTCGGCCTTGGTCATGAAAACGCACCACTTTACCAATAATAATCCAGTGGTCACCACCTTCGATCACTTGATAACGTTCGCACTCAAACACCGCAGAACAATTTTCTAAAATGGGTGCGCGTCCTGCGCCAAGTTGAAAATTGGTGTCGGCAAATTTATCAATATTGCGTCTCGAAAACTTATTTGACAGCTCAATTTGCGTGCCCGATAAAATATTGACAGCAAAATGTGTTGCTTCTTCAAATACTGAAAAACTTGACGATTTTTTATCAATACTCCACAAAATAAGTGGTGGGTCTAGAGACACTGAGTTAAAGCTATTTGCAGTTACACCGACTTTCTCACCTTGTGCATTTTGTGCGGTAATAATGGTAACGCCTGTTGCAAAATTTCCTAATGCTCGTCGGAACTGTAGTGGATCGACCGTAAACTCATCTATTTGTTGTAATACATTCATCATCTTTCTCCTAAACCTTCTCTTACATCCATATAAATCGCGAGAGCATTAGATATCTAAAACTAGTCTCGGTGTTTTAGAGCGCGAACAGCACACCAATATTTGCTCATTGCTGGCCTTTTCTTCATCAGTAAAATAAACATCTCGATGATCAGGTTCGCCTTCAATCACATCACACATGCAGGTTCCGCATACCCCTTGCTCGCAAGACATCTCAATCTCGATGCCTTCTTTAGCCAAAGCCTGCAAAATGGTTTCACCTGCTTCAACCATAATGATTTTTCCACTACGCTCAGCCACCACCTCAAATGAATCTCCAGATGTGTCAGTTTCCACTTGGAAATATTCTTTGTGGATTTGCTGCTCAGGAAAATTGTGAGTCGTAGCAAGGTTAATCACCCAGTCCATAAAACCGACTGGACCACAGGTGTAAATATGGCTCTCAAGATCAATATCTTTAATGGCAGATTCAAAAAATGCTCTATGGCTTGCACCTTCGGATTTAAAATGAAAAGTTGTGTACTCGGCTAACTCACCATTTTTAATTTCATCAACAAAAGCACAGTTTTCTGGGCTAGCGCCGCAGTAGTGAAGCTCAAATGATTCGCCTTCATGTGCAAGTTGATATGCCATCGTAATTAATGGCGTAATCCCGATACCACCGCCAATCAATACACTATGTTTCGCTTTTAAAAGCGGAAATAAATTTTTTGGCTCACTGACCTGAATTTGCATGCCATCTTTAATTTCATCAAAAGCCGAGATTGAGCCACCACGTGATTCAGGATCACGTAAAATTCCAAGGCGAAACTTACCTTCGTCATTTGGATTTTGGCAAAGTGAATATTGGCGCACCATGCCATTCGGTAAGTGCACATCAATATGCGCACCCGCTTCAACTTTTGGCAATGTTGTAGAAGTTGCAGATTCAAATTCCATGACTGCAATATTTCCACCTTCCACATGGCGATTTTTAACGACAACTTCATAAAGTGTAGTCATGATTCAACTCCCTTTTCATGGTTAAGCTCGTGGCTTAACGCATGAATAAACCACCGTTAATATCCCATGTTGCACCAGTCACAAACCCCGCATTTGGACTCGCGAGCAAGCCACAAGTTTCAGCAATAAAATGCATACTTCCTAAGGCTTTAACCGGAATATTCTGGATGAACTGTTCCATTTTTTCGTCTGGCACCACACTATGAACAATTGGTGATTCCATTGGACCCGGTGCAACCGCATTGACGGTTACCCCTTTTGCCGCAAACTCTTTGGCAAAAATTTTGGTTAATGTCACAATTGCGCCTTTGGTTGCCGCATAGTGTGCACCCGTTGCAGTACCGCCATTTTGTCCCGCTAACGATGCCATATTAATGATGCGTCCATAGCCTTTTTTAGCCATATATTGGCCAATAATTTGACAAGCCTGAAAGGTGCCGCGTTGGTTGACTTGGGTTACCCAATCAAAATCGGCTGCGGTAATTTCTAATACTGGCGTTGCTTTGGTGACGGTGGCATTGTTAATCAACACATCAAGTTTAGAAAATTTTTCTTCAATCCATTGCACGGCAGCATGAAAATCTGCTTCGACAGAAATATCTAATTTCACTGGAAACATATTTTGTGCATATTGACTTTGTGCCTTGGCATTTTCGGCTTTTTCAAACGTACTTGCCGACAAAATCACTTGATGGCCTTGGCTCGCAAAATATTCAGCAATGACATTACCGAGTCCAGAAGCAGCACCTGTCACTAAAACAACCTGTTTCATATTACCGCTCCTAAAGAATGTAGCTAATACCAGCTAAGGTATCGGTCGAATTAACCAAGTTAATGATTTTACGGTTAATCTTAAAACCTGTAGCCGCATCACGAGTCAAATGGTAAGTAATATCTGCGGTGTAATGCTTGAGGTTTTCTTTACGAAACTCACGTAAGTTTTGGGCACAACGTAAAACGATTTCATCATCTTGATCTTGAACAATGCGCACACGAGAAACGCTACGCACCGTATTTGCTTTAGGCGCTGTAGAAATTGCTTCACCATTTTCAAGACGCTCTACACGTAAAGTACGCATATGATTATCGTCATAGGCATAATTTAAGTTGTTTTCATAGTCCGTTAGGTTTGGGTCAATTGGAATGATATAAACGCCTTTTTCATTCCATAAATTGAGCCATTCACGGTATTCACTGTGGTCTAACATATCTGCTTCAGCCCAGATGAAAGCAGTGACTTCATTTAATAATTGCAGATTTATATTCATTGCTCTCTCCTTAAGCCGTCATCATCTTTTTCCACTGCTGATAGGCTGCACGCATACCTGTTTCAGCACTGACATCACTTTTTAAGCCATCTTCGGTTTTGACTTCACCCGGTAAACCGCGATTGAGCATGATCCATAAATCATTGCCAGCATTGGCGCCGTGCTGTACGCGCTCCCAAGCTTCTGAGTCATCTGGCGTACCAAAGCCAAATGGACCTTGGAAATGTTCATGCAAACGTAGGCGGTATTGGTTGGCAATTTGTGGTCCACCGTCCATGGTAATTACCGAGTGATGAATTTCTGTTTCAGCAACTGAAATTGGCTGTAACACACGGAAGAACGCCATTGAACATGCAATATTTGGGAATAAATTTAAGTTAAAGCCAGAACCACCCACTGCACGGACAATACGGCGTACTTCTAACTCTTCATGGCCTTCGTCGCGCAAAGCTTGAGCCAAGTCTTCAAAGCGCTCTTGAATTGGTCGCTCCATAAGCTCTTCGTCTAGATCAACCAATTCAGGAATCATCACCATCACACTGTGACCGTTACCTAAGTCTTCAACAAAGCCCGGTTGGTTTTCGAAGTTAAAGAGTTCTTCGGTTTTTTCATCGACAGAACTTAAAAATGACTTGTGTACCAATGGGAAGTGATAAGCATCGGTTGTATTTTCAAGCTGGATTTTCCAGTTACCCGGGAAACGGAAGCGGTGTTCACCCAACACTTTAATTGGATAACCTGCACCTTGTTTCATAAACAGGTCAATCCATTTTTTTGCTGGCCCAAGGAACTCTTCAAGCGGTTGAATGTCTTCTTTAAATGAAGCGAAGATCATGCCGTTATATTCTTCTACACGTAGACTCACTAACGGTAATTCTGATTTATCTAAACAATCGCCGTAACTTTCCGGAGATGGCACACCGCGCAAACTACCGTCAAGTGCATAACTCCAACCGTGGTATGGACATACAAAACTGTTGGTTTTTCCTTTCTTATGTTCACATACAGTTGCTGCACGGTGACGGCAACGGTTTAAAAGTACATGGACTTTCTTTTTACGGTCACGCACCACAACCACAGGCTGTTTACCGATATTAATGGTTTTATAGCTTCCGCCTTCCGGAATTTCGCTGGCATGCGCAACCCACACCCAAGTGCTATAAAAGATTTTTTCCATCTCTTCATCAAAAATGCGTTCATCTTTATAAAGAGAAGTATGAGCACGGTCACTTTGAACCAAAGCATCGTAATCAATGCCAATGTTATGCGTCGGGATAATACTGTTCATATCAATAGTCCTTTTAAATATGTCCTGGGTCATTCCTGGGAAGGTACCGGCAATTCAGCTTCACTGTGCCAATGCGATACGGGACGACTGAAAATATTCTGTGTTTGGAAATGTTTAATTTTCCATGTTCCATCTGCTTGCTTTTGAAACTTCACATTGAGCTTTGCTGCATTCAGATGACTACGGCCATCTTGAAAGGTTGAAGTTTGCAACATCAGCCAAGAAGCATTTGCATAGCCTTGGTTTACATAAATTTGTTCTGAATTGACAAAGTGTGCATTCATAACAAAGTGAGATTCTTTTTGGGTATAGCTTTTAAACATGTCGTAAATCGACTGCCAAGAATCATAACGACCAAAAGATTTGGCATATTTCTCGCCAATACCTTCCCAAATACAGTGTTGATCAAAAAGATTCATTAGCTCGTCAAGGTCTGTATTTGCATTAAGCTCGTCGCAGATTTCCATATAACGGTTCAGGCAGTTGCGAATGGCGTTGTGCGCTTCTAACTGTTCTAGTCGCTCTAAGATTTCTGCAATATTCACTTTGTCAGTCATTGCGGTCGCCTTAACGTTGGATAATCAATTCGCGCCCAACACGAGCTTCAACTTTGCAATATTTCCAAAGTTTGTATGGGCCTTCACCCACTACCGTCGTTCTAAATAAGTTACAAGCAGCATGTACGGTTTCAATATCCGGAACATCTGCAAGTAAGTAGGTTGTCCAAGGCCAGCCCGCACATGGACCAACCATGCTTTGGTCATCATCAAGATTTCCAAAAACATGTACGCCCGGTAAGTCATGAATGCCATTCCACATTTCACCAAATGCTGCCCAAACCGCTTTTGCTTCAGCAGGTTCCGCATCAAAAAAGTTTTGGTTAATACCCATGCAAAACAACACGCGTAATGATTTTTTAGCTTCCATCTCAATATCCTTTTTAAAAATTAAAACTTATAAATAACCAGGGGTTGGCTTTAACCCGAAACTAATTGAGCCTGCATTTTGTAAGGTCGCATCACCCATAAAGGCATGTTGGGTCACCACGTTGGTGTCATTTACAAAACGGCTAAACGGATTGTTGGTATAGATTGCTGTCATACCCGCGAGCATTTGCATTTTTCGGGTGACTTTGGCGCAAACTCGAGCTGCATGGGTACATGCCAGACGCATATCACTAATTTGTTCAGCAGTGGCTTCACGCCCAGCAATAATTTCATTCCAGACAATATCCATGGTTTGATAAAACCAAGATTTTGCAGCCTGAAACTCTGCATCAGCTTGAGCAAACTCATATTGAGTCACTGGGCGGTTTGCAATTTCTGACCCGCCTGTAATAGATGCTTTACCCGGTGCTAATTTTTCAAATTCTTCTAGTGCAGCAGCTGCAACACCAATACCTACCACAGTTAATACTTGAGTCGCTAAAGACAGTGACGGATATTTAAAAAATGGCTCACTTAGTTTTGAAGGTTCACCACGGACAAAGGTCCATTTCTTTTCGACCAATACATCTTCGACCACCAAATCATGGCTTCCCGTACCTTTTAGGCCAACGGTGTCCCAAGTCATTTCAATTTTGGCTTTTTTCGCAGGCATCACTGCCATACGTGGTAAGCCCTGCATTTCATTGTTTTTAAGTGGTGAAATCCCCACACCAACAATGTCAGCTCCCATACAACCGCTTGAGAATTTCCAACGTCCACGAACCACAACACCTTCATCGGTAATTTCAGCAGGTTGTGGTGGAAAAATACCTCCGGCAAACACAACATCTGGTCCGTTTTGGTACAATTCTTTAAGCGTTTCTTCTGGCAAACTTCCTAAATAAGCAGGGCTCATGCCGAAACTTGCTACCCAGCCCACCGAACCATCAGCTTTAGATAAAGTTTCGATCAATTCGCAAAACTGCCGTGGTGACCATTCTTCACCACCAAAACGTTTAGGCACCAAGGCACGGTAAACACCAATTTGTTTAAGTTTTTCGATAATATCTTGGCTCACGTAGGCCTGATTATCGAATTCACCTGTACAGGCACGCTCACGTATTTCTTGGCACAAAGCATCTAAGTCAACTGCTTTGTCTTGAGAAGCAAACTCCATTTTAGACAACTTATTCATCATCTAACTCCTTGTAATTTATTGCATTGCATCAACACAAAATTTAGCTATAGCGCATAATTGCTCATCTTTTTGATGCTTTGATACGATCTGTAGGCCCACGGGTAACCCTTCACTGGTTTCAAGTGGCACTGAAATGGCTGGATGTCCTGATAAATTAAATGGTCGAACTAAACCCGTAAGATTTAAAAAAGCGACCGTGTTTTCAGCTTCAGAAACTTTCGGTGGAATTTGTGGAAGTGTCGGTAAAACCAATGCATCATATTTTTCTAGTAGTGCATCAAGTTCTTGGGTCAGCTGCGCTTTCACAACTTCTGCTTGTTTCACTTGCTCTAAAGTTGTTGCGGCAGCTTTTAATAAACGACCGTTTACATCGGAACCAACTAAGCCTGTTTGAGTTAACTCACCAAAAGCTTGCCAATTTTCATAATTAATAATCTGCATACCTGCATCAAAAGCCGCTTCAAAATGTTCAACTTTTTCTAAAGTGGTCTGTAAATTAGCTTTTTGAAGTGCTTGATAAATACAGTTCCAAATAACCTCATCTGCTTTCACATCCAGAACAGCAAGTTTTGGTGCATTAGTAGATGCAGAAGGTTTGAAAGTTGGATCAATAATCTGCATGGCCTTTTCAATCATCTCGACTGAATTTGCAAAAGGGCCAACGCAATCTAAAGAACTTGACGGTGGATAGACGCCCTTTCTGCTAACACGGCCAAAAGTCGGTTTTAAACCAAAAACTCCGCAGCACGCAGCAGGCATACGGATAGAGCCGCCCGTGTCGGTACCTAAAGTAAAGTCAGCTTGCTTGGCAGCAACTGCTGCAGCCGAACCACTCGAAGACCCACCTGGAATAAGTTCAGGATATTTAGGATTAACAGGCGTACCAAAAGCGTGGTTAATGCCTGTAATACCAAAAGCCAATTCGTGCAAATTTGTCTTGCCAATAATTTCGCAGTCAGCTTGCAAGATGTTTTTAACCACCTCAGCATCATCGTGTGCAGGTTCAACATTTAATAAAGCTCGACTGCCAGCAATGGTTTTTAGACCTTGAATATCAATTGTGTCCTTGACCATCACCTTGAGCTTGCCACTTCCTTTGTGCACGCTTTGGCTAACAATATTCATTCACTTTTCCATGTATTTTTATTCATTAATCAAAATATCGGAAAATTTAATGGAATTGTCAAGTATTTTTTATAATTTGTTCTCAAGGAAATATGCAAAATTTTGTTTATAATAGGATTACCCTTTTTTCACTAAGTTATTGCTTAGCTATGCTTGATCATTTAGAACAATTTCTTCCTAATAAAGAACCGTCGAGTATTCAAAATTTTCCTTTTTTTTGGGTTTCCCAAGTGAATGGAAAGTATTCACAACTGATTGAAAAATCAATAAAAAAACTAGGTATCGATAATACACGCCGTAAAATTATTTTAAGTACTAATGCTCTTGGGGAAGCCAGTATCACCGACATCGCCAATCTTTCTACTTTAAAATTAACTACCGCAACCAAAGCTGTATATCGGTTGGTAGAAGATGGAATTGTCGAGGTCTACTCTTCTACCTCCGATGAACGCATCTCGATGGTGAAATTAACAGCCAAAGGTATTGAGCTGGTTGAACAGATTAATCAAATTAGTGTGGTCACCTTGGCAGGCATCCTGAATGCGTTTTCAGAAGATGAATTGCACAATTTAAATTCTCAGTTAAAGAAATTATTTGATCTTATGCCATCAAGTTAGATATTTCTTTCAATAAAAATTAGCCCTTTTGAGCAGTTAAAAATTTATCTTCTTTAACTGCTCCTTTATTAAAATAAATAGAATCAAATTATTACTTCATTAAAATATTCGTATATTTCTACTTAACATACTTTTTAAGTATTCTAACATACTCAACAAGTAATGGAATTTTACATATAAAAAGAAAATAATAATTCCATGATCTTAAAAGCCCAATTACTTCCTAATTGGATTTAGACACTCTCTTCCGGTCTGTACGAGACCAAATTACTCATTTCTAGCCTATTTATTATTCTTATCTAAAGGGGGAAAAGTATCGAAAACTTCAGAGGAATAATAAAAGTTAGATATCAATTTCTTTAAAGCGTTTTATACATAAGGATTAAGTGTATGAACCAAAGTAATATCGCTGTTGAAAGGACACAGAAGAAAAGCAATGCCTATGCATGGTATGTGGTGATACTTTGTATGTTGGCATATATATTTTCATTTATTGATCGCCAAATTCTGGCGCTGATGATTGAACCCATCAAAGCAGATCTCCAACTTTCAGATACCCAATTTAGTTTGTTACATGGTCTTGCCTTTTCACTATTTTATGCGGTTATGGGATTACCACTCGCCTATATTGCTGACCGTTTTTCACGACCAAAACTGATTTCAATCGGGATTATTGTTTGGAGTCTAGCAACGGCAACTTGTGGTTTAAGTAAAAACTTTATTCAACTGTTTTTAAGCCGTATGGCGGTCGGTGTAGGTGAAGCTGCGTTATCTCCAGCTGCTTATTCAATGTTTAGCGACATGTTTAGTAAGGACAAACTAGGCCGTGCTGTTGGGATTTATTCAATTGGTGCTTTTTTAGGGGGCGGTATTGCCTTTTTAGTGGGTGGCTATGTCATTAACTTGCTTAAAGGCGTGACACTCATTGAAGTTCCACTATTAGGCGCACTTAAAGCATGGCAAATTGCCTTTTTAGTGGTGGGTTTACCCGGCATTATTATTGGGTTGTTATTTATTTTGACCGTTAAAGACCCTGCGCGTAAAGGTCAACAGCTCAACCAACATGGACAAGTCGACCAAGTTAAATTCACACAATGTCTTCAGTTTATTAAAAAACATTCGAAAACTTTTGCTTGTCATTATTTAGGTTTTACCTTTTATGCAATGGCACTCTATAGCCTAACTAGCTGGACACCTGCATTTTATATTCGAAAGTTTCAACTTGCGCCGACAGAAACAGGCTATATGCTTGGTACGATTCTATTAATCGCAAATACATTAGGTGTGTTTTGTGCAGGTTGGTTAAACGACTGGTTTATTAAAAAAGGTCGTCAAGATGCACCGATGTTCACAGGTGTGATTGGGATTGTTGGCCTGATTATTCCGATTGCATTTTTTACCCAAACAGATCAGCTTTGGCTTTCAGTCAGCTTACTGATTCCGGCAATGTTCTTTGCGTCTTTCCCTTTAGTGATTTCGGCAACTGCTTTGCAAATGTTAGCCCCAAACCAATTTAGAGCACGCCTTTCTGCCCTCTTCCTTTTGGTCAGTAACTTAATTGGGCTCGGTATTGGTACAACATTGGTAGCCATTATTACAGATAAAGTTTTTGGTAGTCCGTTAATGGTGGGTTCTTCTTTGTCTATTGTGGGTGGTCTGTCTTGTGTACTGGCTTTAATTCTGCTTTTTAAAGGCTGCAAATTCTTTAGTGAAAGCATGAAACTTGAAAAATTAAATTAATAGCTCTCAATAATTGCAAAAAAGTACTCTCTATCTAAACACATAGAGAGTACTCAAATATTCAAAATTAAGTATTGCCGAGGACAGGCATATATCTGGGAAATGGATTATGGAATTATTTCACCGTTTTAAACCACACACTTTAGCTGTTACTACTTTATTACTTATGTGCAGCAGCTCATGGGCTGCAAATCCGAATCAGCAAACTGAAGATGAATGGAAATTCACTTTAAAAAATGCATATATCAATCGTGATTTTGATAATGATGCATTAAAAGATACTGGTAGTTGGTCTCAGGCAGCGTCATTATTTTATAAATCAAAAATGCATGACACTCCCTTAGTCATAGCAGATAAGCCAATCACGATTGGGGCCGATGCTTCTGTCCAATACGCCGTGCGCCTAAGTTCAGACAAACATGTCGCCGATACAGTTTTGCCTTTTAATAAAGAAACACAATCTCAGGCATCAGACTATCTAAAATACGGCGCGACTTTAAAACTAGGTTATGACAGAACTCTTTTAAGTGTCGGTGAACTCTGGCTAGATTTACCTGTAACAGCTGTTGATGCTAGCCGGCAGTTACTCACTTCATATTGGGGAACTAACTTAAAGTCGCAACTTTCAGATCAGCTCTATGCTGAAATTGGTCGGGTTGAAAAAGTGTCTCCACGTAATGAAGAAGACTTTAAAAAGTTTTCATTTACTGCAAATGGAATTACTAAAGAATCTGATGGCCTTAACTACATTGACTTGCGATATCAATTTACACCGTCACTCAAGGGCGAATATTACTTCGGTAATTTGGAAGACCTCTACAATAAACACTATGTTGGACTTGAACATACGTGGAAGAAGCCAACTTTTGCCCTTACCTCTAAGTTTAAGTACTTTAATGCAAAAGATGACGGCAATACTTTTGATATTGATGCGCAGAACATCGGATTACTTGAAACCGTTAAAGTAAAAAACCATACCTTTGGTTTAGGTTACCAACAAATTATTGGTGAATCGGCTTACCCGCTACCAGATGGCTTCTTACCAGAAACCTATTTCATTAACTGGAATGCCACAGGTTTCTTTAAAGAAGATGAAAAGTCTTACCATGTCATGTATGGCTACGACTTTAAAGATTATGTACCCGGTTTAAATGCGATGGTGAAATATGTTTACGGCCATGATTTTAAAGCAGCCAATGGTGAGAAAAACCATGAAACCGAGTCGAATGTGATTTTAAACTATGCATTTCAACAGCCGTTCTTAAAAGGCGTTGCCCTGCAATACATTCGTATTGATTACAATGTTAAGCATGGTAATGATTTTGGTGAAGACCGTCTATTTGTCAATTACACCAAAAAGTTCTAAATAAAAAAATACCCCCTAAAATTTAGGGGGTAACTATTATCCTAATTTATTGACCAACTTTAAAGGTAAAACTTTCATGGCAATACTCATTGGTAACCATGGCCACTGCGGCACATAAGCCTTTACAGGTTGTTTTTCGATGGCTTTGACCAAAGCTTTACATCCTGTTTTGGCATCTACTTCAAAAGGTAAATGTTTAGCACCCTCATTCATTTCAGTTCGGATGTAACCCGGAAAAATTGTAGAAACTTTAATTGGTGTATCCAATAATTCAGCACGAATACCTTCGGCCAAGTGAGCCACCGCAGCTTTACTGGCCGCATAGGTCGATAAATGTTTTGGTAATCCACGCATAGCACTCATGGATGACATCACCACCAAATGACCTGCGTTTTGTGCTCTAAAAATTTCAACCGCTGCTTCACATTGCGCCAAAGCAGAAATAAAGTTCGTTTCAGCAGTTGCCTTATTAATTTCAAAATTACCTTTACCAATGCGGCGGCCATTTCCGACTCCCGCATTTACAATAATTCGGTCTAAATAGCCAAATTCTTGTTTAAAGGCCCGAAATACTTCAAAAACTTGATCGTAATTGGTGACATCTAGACTTTTTGCAATGACTTTAATCCCATACTCAGTTTCAAGTTCAGTTTTTAAATCTTCCAATCTGTCTAAACGGCGTGCACAAATTGCTAAGTTATAGCCTTTGGCTGCAAATTCATGCGCCATACCCGCGCCAAGACCTGAACTTGCACCTGTAATTAAAATTGTCTTTGTCATGTTTTTATCCTTATTTTTAAATCCATGTCAGTAAATCTGGACGTTTAGCTTTTATAAAATGATGTTCATTTAAACTTAACACCTGAGCTTCATTTCCAACCAAACGCAAAGTGGTGAGGCTTGTATTAGCAATTGCCCAATTCAAAGCAAAAGTTCGATTGGGACTCAGTTCAAGTAGTTTGCCAATTGCTACTGAAATGACACCGCCAGAGGTAAAAACAACTGCATAGCGAGGCTTGGTTTTTGCCAAATCATCACAAAGTTGCTGCAATGCCGTTTCGACTCTTTCCTTAAAGTGCGGCCAAGACTCATCATATTCATGATGAAAATCACCATCTGTCCATCGTCCAATGGCACCTTCAAATATTTTGGCAAGATATGCACGTGGGTTTTGTTCTTGCGCCACGTCAGCTTTTAACAGTTCAGGCTGTTCAAAACGTGGCTCATAACGGGCAAAAACTTGCTGATGGTTAAACTCATTCCATAAATTATTATGATGAATCACCGCATCTGGAAAGCATTCATTGAGTGCGAGCTTTGCAGTTTGTTCATGGCGCTGCATAGTTCCCGCAACTACATACGGTTGTTCTTTCAATATTTGCTTAAAATATTGACCTAATAAAGTCGCTTGAGCTTCACCATTTTCAGACAGCTCATCATAGTTACTTTTACCAAATGATGCCTGCCCATGTCTTACCAGATAAATTGTGGTCATCTTCTTAAAATACCCTGTATTTTCTGTAGAGATTGCTGAGCAAATTCTGATTCTTGCAATTTTTGCTGCGCGATAAGTTTTAAAGCTCTGATATGTAGTGCATGAATGACAATCCAGAAATCTTTAAAAGCAGGGTTTCGGGTTTGCTTGTGGTAATAACGGTAATAGATTTGCTGGGCAATCACGGCTAAACGAAATACACCAAATACTTCATAAAAAGCCCAATTTGTAGGTTTCAGTCCTGTTTTTTGCAAATAATACTCAACCACTTCTTTTCGAGAGAACATTCCCTTTAAGTGAGTCGGCTGACGGCGTGTCGATCTAAAAATCATGTTATCCGTTGGCTCAACCCAATAGGCTAAGGCACTTCCCAAGTCCATTAATGGATCACCCAAGGTCGCCATTTCCCAATCCAACACACCAATCACCTCTGTTGGATGTTCTGGGTCTAACACCACATTATCAAAACGCCAATCATTATGAATAATACAAGTCGTAGAGTCCTGAGGGATATTATCATTTAGCCATTTTCGAACATATTTAAAAGAAGGAACGTTGATTGTACGGACTTTCTCGTAACGTTTATCCCATCCTTCAACTTGTCTACGGCAATACCCTGTACCTTTGCCTAGTTCAGCTAAAGGCGTGTTCTCATAAGGAACTTGATGTAGCTCAATCAACTTATCAATAACGTTTACACAAAGCTCATGAACATCTTCTTCATTAAAACCAAGTTCAGGCGGCAGTTTTGCACGAGGAATAATACCTTCAATGCGTTCCATGACATAAAAATCACAGCCAATGACCGATTCATCCTGACAAAATGCCACCATTTTAGGAAGCACTGGATAATAAGGCGCAAGATTTTTCTGCACCATATATTCACGGGCCATATCGTGGGCTGACTTCGCTTTTGTTCCTTTTGGAGGACGCCGTAAAATTAGATCGGTATTTTCATACTTTAAACGATAAGTCCAATTCGACGCCCCACCTGTATATTGAGTAACAACTGCTGGTCCAACCAACTCAACACCTTGGCTTTTTAACCAGTTTTCAACTGCCCCAATATCAAGCTCTTCACCTTCACGTACTTCACCGCCTATATCAATTACCGACATATTCACTTCCTTTAAACCTTATACTTTCTTATGACGGCCATAACCACGTTTGGCCAACTCTAATTTGGCAATCATGCCTTTATGTACTTCATCTGGACCATCAGCTAAACGTAAACTGCGTGCTTGGGCAAAGAAACCTGTTAATGGTGTATCTCTTGAAACACCCGCACCGCCATGTAGCTGAATCGCCATATCGACTACTTTTTCTAAAACACTCGGAGCGACCACTTTAATTGCAGATATTTCTGTTAAAGCAGCCATATTTCCTAAAGTATCCATTTTATAAGCAGCATACAAGGTTAAAAGTCTGGCTTGATCTATGGCGACTCGGGCATCAGCCACGCGTTCGAGGTTTCCACCGAGTTTTAAAATTTCTTTGCCAAACGCCGTTCTAGACATGCCGCGATCAATCATAAGTTCTAGCGCTTTTTCAGCAGCCCCAATGCAACGCATGCAATGGTGAATACGTCCTGGTCCTAAACGGCCTTGGGCAATTTCAAAACCTTGCCCCGCTCCACCAATAAAGTTTTCGATAGGCACTCGAACATTATTAAAATGAACTTCACCATGTCCATGCGGTGCATCGTAGTCACCAAAAACAGGTAACATCCGCTGAATTTCAACACCTGCCGTATCAATCGGTACTAAAACCATAGAGTGTTGATGATGACGGTCTTTGGTTTCATCTGGAGTATGCGCCATAAAAATAATGACTTTGGCATTTGGATCACCTAAGCCAGACGACCACCACTTTTTGCCATTTAAAACAATTTCATTACCTTCGATTAAGGCAGTCGCTTGCATATTGGTCGCATCACTTGAAGCAACCTCGGGTTCAGTCATACAAAAAACCGAACGGATTTTGCCGTCCAATAAAGGCTGTAGCCATTGCTGTTTTTGTTGTTCACTACCATAACGCCATAACAATTCCATATTTCCCGTATCTGGTGCATTACAGTTAAAAACCGTAGGTGCCAATAAACTACGGCCAGTTAATTCAGCTATATGAGCATATTCTTGAACAGTTAACCCAGCGCCCAGCTTTTCATCGGGTAAAAACATATTCCAAAGGCCAGCATCCTTCGCTTTAGATTTCAGAGTTTCTAAAAGCTCTGGCCATTGCCATTTTTTCCAGTTTCCGTCTGGATTTAACTCATGAACTTCTTCCCAAAATTTTGCTTCGACAGGTTCTATTTCTTCTAAAATAAATTTTCTAGTTCGCTCGGTGAAGTCCTGAGCTTTTTTTGAGAGTTCAAACATTCTTTTTCCTTTACAACATTATCTGGTCTTTACATCAACATAACTTGAAACTTAATATGAATGAAATGATTTTATTAAATAACACCTCATGAATAATATTCATAACCTGCACAGCCTAGACTTAAGCTTTTTTCATCGAATAGATATCAATTTATATCCGCTATTTATCGCGATTTATGAGCAAAAAAGTATTTCAAATGCGGCAAGTAGTCTTAATATTACGCAGTCGGCAGCAAGTCACGCCCTGCAAAGATTACGTCAGCAACTTGAAGATGATGTATTTATACGAGTAGGCAATAAAATGTCGGCTACTCCTTTTGCAGAACAAATTTATCCGACAGTGAAACAGGCACTTTTAACAATTCAAAATATTAGCCAGCAAAAACATGTCTTTGATCCAACAAGTCTAAAAAATTTAAAAATCGCTGTGCATGATGAAATTGAGCCGATTATTCTTCCAAGACTCGCTCAACACTTTCAAAATCTTAATTTAGATTTGCAGTTTGTCAGTATGAAGCTAGATCGAAAACATATCATGGCGGACTTGGCAACACAGCAGCTCGATTTTGTGATTGACCTAGAACAATATCTATCTCCAAAAATTACCTTTGACCATTTGGTAACAGATGAGTTCGTCATTTGCAGTCAACTTAAAGAAGTCGATTTATCGAGCTATATTAGTGGTCGACATATCGGTGTTTCGTCACGCCGTACAGGCGCGTTACTTGAAGATATTTATCTAAACCAACATCAAAAAATTTCAAGAAATGTATTTATGCGCTGTCAGAACTACTCAACGGCGCTACAAGTTTTAGGTGCTCAAGCCAACGCAATATTGACGATGCCTCGTATGATTTTGCAGCATTTATCTTATAGTCCAGAAATTTGCTTACATTCTCTGCCTTTTGAGATAACCAATATTAAAATGGGTATGTTTTGGCACGAAGATTTAAGGGATAATTTAAGGCATCAATTTTTGCGACATGAAATTATTAAACTTTTTCAGTAAAGCAAATTGATCTACTAAGCTTCTATCGTACAAGGATCAGTAATGAGTAAAGATGAACGGATAATCCAGAATCAGGACAACAAAAAAACGATTCGTCATGAAGATTACATTGCTGGCATCGGTAAAGGCATGGCAATTTTAGATAGCTTTAGTAGTAATCAACATCGTTTAAATATTTCGATGGCGGCCGAAAAAACCGGACTCACTCGAGCGGCAGCAAGACGCCATTTATTAACTTTAGAATATCTAGGTTATCTTGAGTCTGATGGACACTATTATTATTTAACTCCCAAAGTCTTGAAGTTTTCAGGAGCTTATTTGGGTGCAGCCCAGCTTCCGAAAGTGTCTCAGCCTTTATTAAATCTGTTAACTAACCAAACATCTCTCATTTACTCGGTGATGGTACTTGATGGGTATGAAGCCATTACCATTGCCCGTAGTGCCGCGCACCAACAAACAGACCGTGTAAATCCATACGGCTTACACTTAGGTAACCGTCTGCCTGCTCATGCGACCTCAGCGGGTAAAATTTTACTGGCACATTTAAGCCAACAAGAACAACTCGACTGGCTTCAAAAATATCCACTTCAGCGTTTAACCAAATATACCCATGTCGAAAATGATAAATTTTTAGAGTTACTAAAAGAGATTCGTGAGCAAGACTGGTGCTATTCGCGTGAAGAACATGAATTAGGAGTTCATGCGCTCGCCGTACCGATTTATGGACAAGACTTTAAAGTCGTTGCAGCTTTAAATATTGTTTCACCTACTATGAAAACAACTGAAGAATATTTAATTCAACACATTTTGCCTTTATTGCAAGAGACTTCGCGGGATTTGAGACAAGTTCTTTAAATCTTACTTAGGCTATTTTTAGAAGATAATTTTATTATTTGCTTAGGCTATTTATAGAGAATGATGGTAATTTGAAGAGTTGCTTAGGCTATTTTTAGAAGTAATTGAATGGAATTTTTAAATAGCGGATGCCATTCGCTTCAGGTTCCGGAAAATTTCCACCGTTCATATTAATTTGAATTGAAGGCAAAATTAATTTTGGCATTGCCAAAGTTGCATCTCGTTCTTGGCGCATTCTTATGAATGAGTCCTTAGAAACGCGTCGGTTTAAATGAATATTGCTTTGCTTTTGAGTTTTAATATCTGTTTGACAAATATATTCATCACGACCTTCGGGTTTATAGTCATGGCATAAAAACATACGCATTTCGCCAGGAAGTTGGTAAAGCTTTTGTACGGAATCATAAAGCTCAGCAGCACTTCCTTTAGGAAAGTCGCATCTGGCCGAACCATAATCGGGCATAAATAAAGTATCACCGACAAAAACGGCATCAGCAATCACATAGCTTAAGCAAGCAGGTGTATGCCCTGGTGTAGGAATGTTATAGGCTTCTATATCTCCTATTTTGAAATGTTCATGATCTTCAAATAAATAATCAAAAGGCTGATTTTCATTAAATTTTTTAAAATCAAAATTATAGATAGCCGAAAATGTTTCTTGTACGATTGAGATTTTTTGACTAATTGCAACCGTACCGCCCAATTGAGATTTTAAATATTGAGCCGCGGTCATATGGTCGGCGTGTACATGGGTTTCTAAAATCCATTGCACTTTAAAGTTTTGAGCCAAGACATAATCGATAATACGATCGGCATTGGTTGTTTTTGTAGTTGCTGATGCAGCATCGTAGTCAAGCACACTATCAATAATTGCGCATTGATGAGTCACTAAATCTGCAACAACATAGCTAAAAGTATTGGTGTTTTCATCAAAAAAATCTTTTACTAGAGGTTGTTGCATAGGTTTAATTTCCTTTATTTAAGACTCGGTAAATAAACATCCCTAATAACATAGCGACAATAAAATAAAGCGCTTCAAAATGTCCTAACCCTATAAGCGTTAAAGCCGGCGCTGGACATATCCCTGCTATTCCCCAGCCTATACCGAAAATAAAAGCCCCAACAATTAACCTTTGGTCAATCTGTGTATTTGTTGGTAATTGAATTTGTTCATTAAAAAGTGTTTTAGGGCTTTTTATAGCCTTTTGAAATGGAATAAATGCCACAGCAATTGCACCTAACATCACAAACATTAAGCTAATATCCCACTGCCCAAAGATATCTAAAAAACCTAATACCTTTTCAGGATTAGACATACCAGAAATCATTAAGCCTAATGAAAACAAACCACCAAATATAAAAGCAAAAATGTTTTTCATAGGATTACCCCAGCACATGACGAATGATATAAACCGTTAACATGCCAGCAAACATAAAAACTGCTGTCGCCACTATTGAGCGTTTTGATAACCTGCTCATACCGCAAATACCATGCCCACTTGTACATCCAGCGCCTAACCGTGTTCCAAAACCAACAAGTAACCCTGCCAGAATAAGTACAAATGAATTGGCTTTAATTTCGATTTCAGGCTGATAGAAATAACCATATATAAAAGGTGTAATCACGAGTCCTGCAATGAACCAAAATGCTGAACTTTTAAAAATATCTTTAGTAGGATTTATAACTTGAGCAAGCAATCCACTAATTCCGGCTATACGACCATTTATATATAAATATCCAACTGTTGCGATGCCGAGTAATAAACCACCTACAAAGGCATAGACAATATTTGACATATAACCACTCTCAACAATATATGTTTTTATAATTTGTATTATACGCTGATTTGTTTAGGAGTACTTAAAATAAAATTTTTAAGTTTATAATTGTTCTTAACAAGAAAAAGCCCCAAAGTTTTGGGGCTTTTGTCATTAAATTAGATCTTTAATGCCTAATTGATCTGGCAAGCTATCCATAATCTTATTAAGTCTACTATTTGCCGGAGACATGCAACCTTTATAATGGCTTAACTTAGTTTCTGTACCATTTGGTTGAATCCATGAAATGTAATAGCTAGACATGTCGGTTGCAGTTTGCTGACATCCACCAGTTTTCGCTTGTGTACCTGTTTCAGGTCGGTAAGTTTTTAGATCATCTGCAAGTTTTTTATAATCTTTTACGCTACCTTGAATTTCTTTAACACCGATAGCTTTTGTATATTGTTTACCTTCAAAACGAATTAAACCCGTAGGTGTTACTTCCACAGAATAGATTGGGCATGCGCCAAAGCATGGACTAGAAGCATAACGAATTGTCTCTTGTGTATTCGGTGCTTGCTGAACAGAAGCACAACCCATCAAAGCTAAACCAGATAAAGTTGCAAGAACCAAAAATCTCATCGTATCACCTATTATTATCAAGTGGCTTTAATTTAACAAATCAGACACTTCTTGTCATTAAAGACTATTTTTTGTGATTCTCATCAGTATTTATTTGCTTAATTTTACTTAGGCTATTTTAATAGTAGTTAAAAATAGCTTTCGTCAAGTCATAAAAAAAGGCTCATCTTGCGATGAGCCTTAAGCTAAAAAGAGCTTAAATTCCTGAAATACAAATTATTACTGGGTAGTAATAATCTGCGACGACCATTCTAACGCAACCCAATAAATTATATAAATATAATATAAGTATATATTTACGCTCATTTTTCCAACAAAAATACCCTAATTTTCTCTATCAAAAACTTGATAATGTTTATTTCTAATTAAAATTCACAACTTTAAGTTAAACAAAACTTAATAAATTCCTGCCTTTTATTTATAGGTAAAACATTATAAGAAAATGCTTAATAGTTCGGCTGTGCCTAGTGTTCAAGATAAATAACTTTTAAGAAAATTTTAAGTTTGATAATAACTTCAAGCACTTTTTTACTATTTGGTAAAGCTATCTAGTTAAAAATATAGAATTTACTTTTCTTCTTTTATATAAAAAATATATTAAAAATAAAAGGCAAAAGAGAAATTCTCTCTTTTGCCTTATTTAATTACTGTTCTAAAGTATAAGCGATCACATAATCGCCATGATCAGGTGATTGACGTGCTCCACCTGCGGTAACAACCACATATTGTTTACCTGTTTTAGGTGAAACATAGCTTATTGGTGTGCCCTGACTACCTACTGGCATACGTGATTTCCACAGTTCTTTACCTGTAGATGAATCAAATGCACGTAAGTAGTAATCTTGTGTTGCAGCAAAGAAAACCAAACCACCTTGAGTTGCCATCGGACCACCAATGGTTGGCATACCGATCGGTGCTTTTAAGCCCATTTTAATTCCCATAGGGCCTGTATCTTCAACCGTACCTAATGGTACCTGCCACGCAACTTGACGAGTTTTCAAATCAATCGCAGTCATCGTACCAAACGGCGGTTTCTGACAAGGAATGCTTAATGCTGACATAAAGCGGTTTTTATTCACTTTATACGGGGTACCTTTCATTGGTACAGCACCCATACCTGTGTTTACTTTTTCCCCACCATTCGCTTGAATCTTAATGTCTTCAGGAGTTTGCTCCATCAATTGAATCCATAAGCCAAGGCGCATATCGTTCACGAACATATAACGATGAGTTGGATCAAAAGCAATACTACCCCAGTTCATGCCACCCAAAGAACCTGGGAAACTTAACGAAACGTCAGTACCTGGTGCAGTAAATAGACCTTCGTAACGCATTGACTTAAAGTTAATACGACACATCAGTTGGTCAAACGGCGTAGCACCCCACATATCTGACTCAGTTAAAGTCTGATTACCAATTTGAGGCATTTCAACTGAACGTGGTTGAGTTGCACTGTATTGCTCACCCGGGATATTTGCCGCTTTCACGGGTTGTTCAACTACTTTAGTCAGCGGTTTACCAGTTACGCGGTCAAGCACAAAGAATTGACCTGATTTGGTTCCAATCACAACAGCTGGTTTAGTCGTACCATCTTTTAATGGAAAGTCGACTAGACTTGGTTGCATAGGTAAGTCAAAGTCCCATAAATCATTATGAACAGTTTGATACACCCACTTTTCTTTACCTGTTGTCGCATCAAGTGCCAAAACAGAAGTATTGTATTTATGATCTAACGGATTACGGTTACCGCCCCAAATGTCGACAGATGAACTACCCATAGGTAAGAACACCGTATTCATTTGCGGATCATACGACATTGCAGCCCAAGAGTTTGCCGAACTACGTTTATAGGTTTCACCCGGTTTAAGAACATAGTTAGGATCTGGATTACGTGGATCAAACGCCCAGCGAAGTTTACCCGTAATCACGTCATAACCACGGATAACACCGCCCGGCATATCTGCGGCTACGTTGTCAGCAATACGGCTACCTACCACAATGGTTGTACCCGCAATAGTTGGTGCAGAAGTCACTTCAAAACGTGGCGCTTTTGTTCCCGCCCCAAGTCCTTCCAACAAATCAACCGTTCCATTTACACCAAAATCAGTACAGCGCTGACCGTTATCTGCATTGACTGCAATTAAACGACCATCAGGTGTATTGGTATATACACGACGTGGACATACCGTGTTTGTTGCAACCGCGGTTACTGCATTTGCACCAGCCAAAGTTGGTTGAACAAGTGGTTTAGTTGAATCAAAATATGCAACACCACGGCAACGTTCCCAAGCATCGGCTTTCGAGTTCACTTCAGCTTTCCAGATCTGTTTACCTGAGTCAGCATCTATCGCAAAAATATTATTATGTGGTGTACATAAGAAGACTTTATTTCCAACCTGTAGCGGTGTCATTTGGTCTTCAGCACCATTACCATTACCTGTTGTAAAATCGCCTGTTCTAAAGCGCCAAGCTTCTTTTAATTTATGAACGTTATCTCTGTTAATTTGATCGAGAGCAACAAAGCGGCTACCGCCTGCATCATTTCCATAATTTTCCCAATTCACCTGTTTTTTAGCAGGGTCAACTGGTACTAAAGGCAGTTTTTCACCTGAACTTGCTACCGTTGGATGCGGTTGGAACATCTGATAAAGCGCAATCAACATACCAACTACAACTAATCCACCTACTGCATAAGATGAAGATGCCAAACTGGTTTGAAATTGGTAGCGTCGAATTGAAGGTAGCGTAAATAATAAAGCAGCAAAAAGACCAGCAGGAAACATTAAACGCGAGAATAATGGCCAGAATTCCCAGCCCGCATCAACCAGTGACCAAATTACGGTGCCAACAAAAACAGCCACAAAAATCCAGACACCAAGCGCTTTTTTTCGGAAAATACTAATTGCAGAAAGGGTAATAAATAGCCCTGCAACTAAGAAATACCAAGAACCGCCGAGCGATACTAGCTTTCCACCGCCTATAATGTAAAAAACACCTGTAGCCAATAAAGCTAAGCCTAAAATAAAACACCATATTTTGAATAAGATATGAAACTTAGAATCTGACTCAGACATAGATCCTACTCCACATATACTGAACCCGAATAGTTCAAGCATTTGAGCCAGTTAAACCATGTCTAACCAGCCATAAATACTGTTAAAAATTAACTTTTACACTCAAGCCTGCCACCCAAGCATCATCGACCTCTTTTACACCCGCAGGTTGATGGATATATTGAATGTTTGGACGTAACATGACGGCCGGAGACCATTGGTAGGTATAGTTCAGCTCGACATTTAGCTCGTCGTCTTGAATTGGAATATAGTCAGACGCAATCGCATCATAGCTATAGTATCCACGACTTTCATTTGTTGCGATCTGCTTATCTTTAGCACGATCATTGACCACATAATTGGCAATACCAAAACCAATCGAATCATTTGGACGGCTATCAAATGGCCCCTTATACCAAAGAGCAAGCTGTTGCGTACTTTGAACAAAAGTCGTTGCTTTATCATTTACAACGCCGTTAAAACTAATATATAAACCGCGTTTCGGATCTTCGCCTTTATTCGTCAGTTGTTGCTGGGCATTAAGCCAGAAACTTTGTTTTCCATCATGAACTTTACCCGCAGTCTTAATATCATTCGCTTCTGCGGTTGAGTACAGCGCCCCTACTTTATATTCACCCGGTAAACCATTAAAAGTAGCAAGTTTTGGTTTCCATGTAAGCTCAACTGGTATGGTTGCGCCCTTTACGTTGTTCATATCCAGAT
This sequence comes from Acinetobacter pittii, assembly GCF_034067285.1. Classification (NCBI taxonomy): domain Bacteria; kingdom Pseudomonadati; phylum Pseudomonadota; class Gammaproteobacteria; order Moraxellales; family Moraxellaceae; genus Acinetobacter; species Acinetobacter pittii. The sequence continues at coordinate 1,563,810 of NZ_CP139286.1, read as the reverse complement.
TAAAACCATCACTATTTGATTCAGTTTTAATGTTGTCTGGATTGTCCTCATACACACCCAATCCCAAAGTCCACTCAGGTGCAAACTGATATTTAACATTTGTCGCCCAAACACCAACTGGCGAGTTATACCAAATTGAACCGATTGATTTTCCTAGCTGTCCACCGCAAAGCAATAAATTCTGAAACTCACATTGAGAACTATTAAAGTCCTCTGACATTCCCATACGACCAAATTTGACCTGTACGGTGTTATTAACGAAACCTTTTTTCACCCATGCTTGAGATAAACGCCAGATTTTACCGCGTCCATAAATCTCTTGAGCATTACCCAATTGGCTAGAACGTGGGTCTTTAATACGCTCGAGAGTTAATGCATTGCCGTCACGTTTAGTCACGACTAGACTCGCTGTTGTATCTTTCCAACCAGCAATTTTTTCTAAATCGAAGTTCACACCTAAAGAAAGTTGCGCAGCATTTTCAAATGTATTGCTATCGTTATAACCACCATCTAAATTTGTGGCAGCTTGGCTCATAATAGAAGCTGTAAATTTATAACCTTGTTGTTCTAACTGTTGGCGTTCACCATTCCAGTCGCCAAGTAACCATTGGCGATCTTGTGACCAAGGTTCATTCGCAAGCGCAAATTGGCTACCTATTACAGCGATTGTTAACACACTCAGTTTCATTAAATTTGGCATTTCAAATCCCTTTTATCATTTCTATGCTGCGCCTCTGTGTGAGGCGCTTCCCTTATTGTTATTATTTAGTTTGTACCGCCGAACTAAGTTCAGACGTCGCACCAAAGCGATCAGTTACATTTGCTGTAATTGAGGCAACTTTTACAGTTGGCTTCCAATTCGCTTTTGCATTACCTTCGGCATTTGTAGCAACGGTAACAGCTCCTAAATATTGCTCAGCTTCTTTTGATGCCGCATTTTGATTTCCAAAGAACTCCACTTGATAACGCTGGTTTGGCAAACCATTAATTTCTACAGCCACTGAGCCTTTATTCACTGTTAACTTAGGTGCTTTAATGCCCTGATTCGGCTGAGCATTACAGTTTTGTTGATTTGGCTGCGTACATGTCTTTTGTTGTTTAGATGGATCAACAACCACACCGCCACCACGAGAACCGACAAAACCTTCATGCTCAAGTGCAGGCACACCAAATACAATTGCACCTAAACGCTGATTTGGTACACATGAACCGCCAGCTTCACAACGCTTAATATCTTTACCATTGTCCCAAATCAGGTTTTTAGTCAAAGTAATTTTTGCGTTTGCATCTTTTTCAGACCGGATCGCAACACCAATGCGGTTACCATGTACTTTATTGCTATCGAGAATGTTTCCATCACCCGTCATGTTAAAACCAATCGAATTATTGGTCAGTTCGTTATAGGCAATATAGTTACGCTTACCCCAGTTAATCTGTAAGCCATCTGAATAGTTTTCAAATTTATTACCAACTACGGCATTGTCATTGCCCCACAAAATTTCAATACCTTGTGATGGCTCTGGGTTTGCTTTCGTTGAAACAAAATGGTTATTCGCAATTAAGTTAAACGCAGCACCACGGGTCAGTTCTAAACCATCACCATTGTCTTGGAAAATATTGTCTAAAACTTTGTTGTTATTGGTCGTCGTTGCAGTTGGGTTACCTTGCCCATCATCACCAGTCAGCATGACACCAGCACCACCGTAGTTATTACTAATACGGTTGTGTTGAATGAGGTTATTGCTTGAACGGTTAATCAATACACCAATACAAAAGCGATGAATGTCTAAACCTTTCAAAGTGACATTATTCACATCACGCAATACCAACCCCGGTAAAGTCATGGTACGTACATTGGTTCCGTACTGCTCAGGGTTTGCACCTGGACAAGCTTTTGCACCTTCGCCTTTAATATAGTTTGAACCATCAATCGCGATGTATTCACCAGTTTTATCCCACTCTGTACCAATGATTTTAACTGGAGCTTTAATTTCAGGAAGTGCGCTGTTTAATTTAATTGCATAAGGTGCTCTGCCTATCGCCTGAATCAAGATTTCGCTCGCTTCGCTTGAGTTCGCATTAGCTTGTTCAATTGCCCAGCGCAAAGAACCTTTATTACTATCATCTTGATAACGGTCAACAACATAAGTTTGTGCCGTTGCCATTCCTGAAACCATCAAACCTAATGCAAGAGTAGTTAAACGTAATGTATTCATTTCATCATGTCCTTATGATTTATGGGTTTGTTGGTTGAACAGTTTTTAAAATCTGTTTGAGCTTAGTCACATCAATTTGTCCTGGTGCTGACGCCTCACCAATCATGCCAAAGCTATAACTTCCGCCCATATTGGCTGTGGCAACACGAGAAATCGTACCTAATTGTCCCATCGACATCGTTAACAATGGTTTAGTTGTTTGCTGACTTACTTTTAAAGTTGCGTTCATTAAAGTGAAAACGTCTTGTTTAGATTTTGGCATCACTGCAATTTTGAGAATATCTGCGCCCATTTGATCTTGTTTTAACAAGCGTTTTTCAATTTCATCTTGGCTTGGTGTTTTTTGAAAGTCATGATTAGACATCACCACTAACACGTTCTTTTGATGTGCTTTTTGAACAATGTCTGAAACTACTTTTTGATCACGGAACATTTCAACATCCAACCAGTCCATGAACGGATTTTTTAAATAAGCCTGATAAGTCTTGCCATAATCAGCATCACTAATTTCAAGCTGTCCGCCTTCGTTTTTAGTGCGAATTGTGGCAATCATCGGCTTATTGCCTAAAATCTTTTTCAATTCATGACCCAAGGCAATCACTTGTTTTGTATCACTCGCAAAACTGAGTAAATCGATACGGAACTCAGCTAAATCAGCATCTGCCGTATTTGCAATGACTTGAGCTTGTGCCAGAGCTTGTTCTTTGGTTTTTGCGGTAATCGGAACAATCGTTTTAACGGCTGTAGCGGCAAGTTGTGTTTGAGCAGCTAAAACAACCGGTTCAGCATTTGTCTGTGCTGTAAAAAATGGGAGTGCAAGCAAACTTAGGCTTAATAATGTTTTCATGTTCATATCGTTCATCCTTAAAAAGGCTACACGCATCCTTGAATAATCAGGTGTAGCCTTAGGTATTTCTTAAATATCAAAAAATACAGTTTCGTCATCGCCCTGAATACGAATATCAAAGCGGTAAACAACTTCACCATTTTGTTCAGAACGTTTTGCAATAAGTGTTTGGCGACGTGGTGCCCATTCAATGCTATTTAGAATTGGATCGTTAGCATTTGCTTCAGCTTCATCTTCAAAATAAACACGTGTGTGAAGACCTAAGTTAATACCACGAGCGAAAATGACTAATGCAATATGAGGTGCTTGAGTTGAACCTTTACGGCCTGCTGTAGCACCTGGCTTAATTGTATTAAAGCTCCAAACACCCGTTTCAAAGTCTGCACCTGTACGGCCCCAGCCCTGAAATGCAGGATCAGCTTTTTGCTCACGTGTATCTGCCTGACTCGGGTAAATACCGTTCGCATCGGCCTGCCAAATTTCGATCAGTACGTCGCGTAGTGGTAAACCTAATCCGTCAAATACTTGACCTTCAAGACGAATGCGCTCGCCTTTGGTTTGGTCTTGTACTAACTGGTTATTAAAGTTGTTTTCGAAAACTTCAATATTCGCTTGTTGCGGTAACAAACCAATGTGAACGTAAGGACCACCCGTTTGAGATGGAGTTTCTTTTAATTCCTGAAAATTCCAGTTATTCATGCTCGTGCTCCCGATTAAGTCAATTCATTTTCGAAGTAAGTCGCTCGACGACCACGTAAAGTGATGTCAAAACGGTAACAACGGCTATCAGCTTCGATAAAGTTGTTTTTATCTTCTAGTGCAATCAATGCACGACGTTGATCTTCAGAAGGAATCGTTTTTAAGATCGGACAAGTGTCGATGAGCGTGTCGCCTTCAAAATAAAACTGTGAAATTAGGCGCTGAGCCCAACCATCAGCAATTAAAGAAAAATGAATATGAGCTGGACGCCATTCATTAATACGGTTACGCCATGGGTATGGGCCCGGTTTAATGGTTCGGAAAATATAAAACCCGTTTTCGTCAGTTAAGGTACGACCACAACCACCAAAGTTAGGGTCCATTGCACCAATAAACTTATCGTTTGGATGACGGTAACGACCAGAAGCATTGGCTTGCCATACTTCTAAAAGTGCATTTTTTACAGGACGACCAAATTGATCACGAACATAACCATGAACGATGACACGCTCACCAATTGGCAAACCATCTTTGGCATAATTCAAAATCAGATCGTTATCTTTTGGACCAAACAAATTTGAAGAAAAATGCGGCGCAGTAACTTCAGTTAAAGTCTCGTTAATAGAGATCAATGCATTTTTTGGCGAACGTAATACACTTGTTTTATAACCTGGCGTATACGCTGGTGGATGATCATCTGTATTACGTTGGGCGTAAGCACCCCAGCTATGTTGTGACATCTTTATCTCCTTAATCCTGTTCTTTCGCTGCAACTGAGTTGACTTCTATTCCCAACTCTTTAAAGACTTCTTCGGCCATATGCATTGCAGCGTTTGCAGCAGGTAAACCTGCATAGAGTGAGCTATGTAAGATCAACTCTTTTAAATCTTCTTTGGTTACGCCATTGTTGAAGCAAGCACGTAAATGCATACGTAGTTCGTCTTCACGACCAAGTGCTAATAAAATTGCGATAGTGACTAAACTACGGGTATGGCGTGGTAAGCCCGGACGAGACCACACCTCACCCCATGCGTAACGGCTAATAAAGTTTTGAAAATCTTGGTTAAAGTCATTTAGGTTTTGCAAAGACCGACCAACATGCTTTTCACCCAAAACTTCAGTCCGCACTTCAATGCCTTGTTTATAGCGTTGTTCATCATTCATTGTGATAGACCTCTATTAAGTTGCATCGGTATGCGCAACAAGTGATTTAACAAATACAGCAACAGCCGCAGCGGTCGCTGGAATTAGTAATAAACTGAGAATGGCGGTAAACGACCAATCATTGCCGAGTAGTACGGCACCAATCCAAGCACCAAAAACTGCACCGAAACGTCCAATACCCGTCATCCAAGACACACCCGTTGCACGGCACTGTGTTGGATAGAAACGAGCGCTTAACGCTGGCATTGAAGATTGCGCACCGTTAATTGCGATACCCGCGCAAAGCACCAATACTGCAAGTAATGTCGAGTTTCCTAAGCTTTGACCAACAGCAATCGCAAATAGACCTGCGGCAAAGTAGAAAATGGCAATGACTCGGTTCGGGTTAAATTTGTCCATTGCCCAACCAATGAACAGCGCACTCACTACACCGCCGAACTGGAACAATCCACCAATAAACGCAGCACGCTCCATTGAAGCACCTGTTTCACGCATAAGCGTTGGTAGCCAGCTTGTCAGCAAGTAAACAACCACTAAGCCCATGAAGTAGGTCAACCAAAGTAAAAGCGTTCCTTTGGCATATGGTTTAGAAAACATAATTCCAAAGACATTTTTCTTTTGAACTGTGTCGGTTTTCTCTTCTGGCACGTGAAACGCAGTCGCATTTTGAATTTGAGCAGGCGCGATATGATTTAAAATCTTGCGTACTTTTTCAGGGTTCTTACCTTTAACAATTAAAAAGCGGTAAGACTCAGGTAATACAAAAATCACTAAAACCATTAAGATCAAAGGTGACCAGCCGCCAAGTAAAAATAGACTATGCCAACCGTAGGTCGGGATAAGCCAACTACTAATAAAACCACCTGTAGCCATACCCAAGTTGTATCCACAAAACATACATGTCACGAGCAATGACCGAATGCGGGTTGGACAATACTCAGAAAATAATGTGGTGGCATTCGGCATAGCTGCACCAAGTCCAATACCTGTCAAAAAGCGTAAAACGACAAGGCTATCTAAATTTGTTGCATACGCAGATGCCAAGGTAAATCCACCAAACACAAGCATCGAAAAAGCTAAAACGATTTTTCGACCGAAACGGTCAGCTGTTGGGCCAGAAACCAAAGCTCCAATAATCATTCCACCAAGTGCAGCACTCATTACCGGCCCTAACTGAGAGCGGTCAACACCCCAGTCCTGAGCTAATGCTGGAGCGATAAAACCCATCGCAGCAGTATCGATACCATCAGTAAAAATAATTAAGAAACAGATGATTGCGATCATCCATTGATATTTACTCAGTGGAGCATCATTAATCAGCGCTTGAGCATCGATACTTTTATTTGGTGCAGCGTAATCCTGAGACGCCATATTTGCCTCCTTAAGGCCAATTCCTTTTAAACGACTGAGCTATTAGATTTGTTGAATAAACCTAGTCAATTCCTGAGTAAATCTTTGCGGTTGCTCAATATTAGAAAGATGTGATGCTTCCAATTTAGCAAGTTGACTGTTCTTGACTGTATTCTGCACAAACTCAGCATCTGCTACTGTCGTCACTGGATCTTCTGTTCCTGCAATCAGTAATACCGGAATTTGGATTTGTGCAATTTCATCTCTTAAATCAGCATGTGCTAAAGCACGACATGCATTGGCATAACCTTGTGCTGGTGTGTTTGCTAGACTTTGAATAGTTGTTTGTGCAACCACATTATGCTGATAGTCGAATTTTTCGCTAAACCACCGTGTATGCGTAGTTTTAACCAACTCAGCTAAACCGTTTTGTTCTACCGACTCAGCGCGACTCAACCACGCTTCAGCCTGTCCAATTTTGGCTGCCGAGTTAGCGACTGTAATACTATTAAAACGCTCTGGATGATGAATACCTAACCAAAGTCCTGTAATTCCGCCCATTGAAATGCCACAAAAATGTGATTTTTCAATACTTAAGGCATCTAAAATATCAACAACATCTTCCGCTAAGTTTTGCAATGTAGTATCACTTATTACATCACTTTCACCGTGACCACGTGTGTCGTATGTAATGACATTAAAATGACTTTTTAGCTCATCTACTTGCGGCTGCCACATTCCATGATCTGTTCCTAATGAGTTAGATAACACAAGTGCTGGAGCATCTTTTAAACCTTCTGTATAGACAGCCAGCTGTTTTCCTTGGCGATTGCTAATGGTCTGTTTCACTTTATGTCTCCTCCTTGTGCTTCTTGTAAAACAGCATCAATTTGAGCTTGAATGTTGCCCAAATAGTTTTCTGCTTTAAAAATTTCCAAAATTTCTGCTAGGGAAAAATGTTCTTTTACTTCATCTAACTGACTAACAACTTCAGATAAATGCTGATTTTGTGCGACTGCTGTTTTACAAGCTGCTTCAACAACATGATGTGCATTTAAACGTCCAATTTTTGGAGCAAGCGCCATCATTACAGCTTCCGCCATAATCAACCCATTGGTACATTCAAGGTTACGTTGCATATGCTCAGCATTAACTTCGAAACCTTGTAAAACTTCACCAGTACGGCTTAATGCTCCAGCACAAAGTTGAAAAATTTCAGGAATTGCCAACCATTCTGCATGCCACGCACCTAAACTACGCTCATGTTCCTGTACCATGCTTTGATAGATACTAGACATCAGCGCTGGTACACGATTTGCTGCTGCAAGTACTGAAGCCGCTGCCACTGGATTACGTTTATGCGGCATGGTCGATGAACCACCACGACCCTTTGCAGTTGGTTCAAACAATTCTGCAATTTCGGTTTGCATCATAAGAGACCAATCACGTGCCATCTTGCCCGTATTCCCAACAATCATGCCCAGTACACTTGCAATTTCTACAATACGGTCGCGCTCACCATGCCATGTGCTTGTGGGCACGGTCAGATTCAGCTGCTGAGCAAATGCATTTACCACAAGTGAACCTTGATCTTGCAAAGAAGCCAGTGAACCCACTGCACCACCTAACTGAGCAGTGAGTACACGTGATTTCATAGCTTGGATACGATCTAAATCACGCTTAAATGCAGAAGCCCAACGAGCGAGTTTATGCCCTAGAGTGATTGGCAAAGCTTGCTGTAACCATGTACGTCCAATCATGACTTGATGACGATATTGCTTGGCTTGTTCTAACACACTCGCATAGCATTGTTTAAGTTGAGCTTCCACAATGTTCAACGCATCACGGCATTGCAAAATACAAGCTGTGTCTAAAATATCCTGACTGGTTGCACCCCAATGCACATAACGCGAAGCATCTTCATCAACATCTTTAACAATTGCTGTAAGTTGTTTTACAAATGGAATTGCAATATTTCCAGCTAAGCCAGTTGCGACAGCCAAAGCGGAAAAATCAAACTTATCTAATGCCTGCTCAGCTACTTGGGCAATGGTATTAGCTGCATTTTGAGGAATCACGCCAACTTGTGCCTGAGCTTGCGCTAACGCAACTTCAACCTGAATCATATATGTGATTAAAGATGAGTCACTAAAGATGTCAGTGACGTCTTTTTGATAAAACAAGCTGGCATATAACTGGCTCATAATTAGACTCTCTCAATAATCAATGCGATGCCTTGACCAACACCAATACACATCGAACACAAGGCATAACGACCATTTTTTTGCTCAAGCTGGTTTAAGGCTGTGGTCACGAGGCGTGCACCTGATGCACCAAGCGGATGACCCAATGCAATCGCACCGCCGTTTGGATTTACCTTGTCAGAGTTATCTGGCAAACCTAAATCACGGGTCACAGCCAAAGCCTGTGCAGCAAAGGCTTCATTCAGCTCAATCACATCCATCTGCTCTAAAGTCAGGTTGGCTTGTTTCAGTAATTTTTTAATCGCTGGTGCCGGAGCAAAACCCATAATGCGCGGTTCTACACCCACCGCTGTTGAAGCAATGATCTTGGCACGTGGTTTGAGGTTATAAGTTTGAACAGCTTCATCAGAAGCAATCAGCAGAGCTGCTGCACCATCGTTAATGCCTGAAGCATTCCCCGCCGTAACTGTACCGTCTGCTTTCACAACAGGCTTAAGCTTGCTTAAACCTTCAAGCGTGGTCGATGCACGTGGGTGCTCATCGGTATCAATCACAACAGCATCACCCTTACGCTGAGGGATTTCAACTGCCACGATTTCTTTAGAAAAAAAGCCTTTGGCTTGCGCGCTTGCGGTGCGTTGTTGGCTCACCAAGGCAAACTGGTCCTGATCTGCACGATTGACGTTAAACTGTTCAGCCACGTTTTCGGCAGTCTGGGGCATGGTATCTACACCATACAATTCTTTAAGTTTAGGGTTAATGAAACGCCAGCCCATGGTGGTGTCTTCGATCTTCTGGCTACGGCCAAAAGCACTATCTGACTTACCCATCACATAGGGTGCACGGCTCATGCTTTCCACACCACCGGCAATCACCAAGTTCGCTTCACCTGCTTTAATGGCACGGGCAGCAATGGCAATCGCATCGAGTGATGAACCACATAGACGGTTAATAGTCGTTGCAGGCACCTGATACGGTAAACCTGCAAGCAGTGCTGACATACGGCCGACATTACGGTTATCTTCACCGGCTTGGTTAGCACAGCCATAGATCACATCATCGACCTGTTCCCAATCTACATTCGGGTTACGCTGGATTAAAGCATTAATCGGCACAGCGCCAAGGTCATCGGCACGGACAGGTGCAAGGCCACCGGCATAACGGCCGAATGGAGTACGGATGGCATCGATGATATAAGCGTTTTTTAATGTCATTTCCCTACTTCCTTACCCTTGAGTCGCATCAATCAAAGTTGCACCCGTTAAAGCCTGTAACTCATCAAAGCTCAGACCTTCAACTTTCTCAAGTACCTTTAAACCATCTTGGGTCACGTCAATCACACACAAGTCGGTGTAAATACGGTCAACACATTTTTTACCCGTAACCGGATAAGTGAGCTCAGCCACAATCTTCGGTTCACCTTGCTTGGTTACATGGTCTGTCGTGATAAAGACTTTCTTGGCGCCTACAGCCAAATCCATTGCACCACCTACCGCAGGAATTGCATCCGGTGCACCGGTGTGCCAGTTGGCCAAGTCACCATTGGCTGCAACCTGAAAGGCGCCAAGAACTGCAATATCAAGGTGACCTCCACGCATCATGGCAAATGAGTCGCCATGGTGGAAAAAGCTGCCACCTTCAAGCATGGTCACAAACTCTTTACCCGCATTAATCAGTTCAGGATCTTCTTCACCTGCCGCTGGCGGTGGGCCAAAAGCCAATAGGCCATTTTCAGAATGAAGAAAAATATCTTTGTCGTTAGGTAAGTAGCTGACAATCTTGGTCGGTAAACCAATGCCGAGGTTCACATAGGCGCCATCTGGAATGTCTTGTGCCACACGCTTTGCAATCTGGTCACGGCTGAGTTTCTGGTAGCTCATGTTATTTCTCCTTATTGCTTACTGTGCGGGTGCGACTTGTACAACGTGCTGTACAAAGATACCTGGGGTGATGATATGTTCCGGATCTAATCCACCTAGCTCAACCACCTCAGAAACCTGAGCAATGGTGACATCAGCAGCCATCGCCATGATCGGGCCAAAGTTACGTGCAGATTTACGGTAAACCAGATTGCCCCAGCGGTCGCCCTTGTAAGCTTTAATCAAGGCAAAGTCAGCCTTGATCGGATATTCAAGTACGTAATCTTTGCCATCGATCTGGCGGGTTTCTTTGCCTTCAGCTAAAAGTGTTCCAAAGCCTGTTGGGGTAAACACAGCTCCAAGTCCCATACCTGCTGCCTGAATACGGCAAGCCAGATTGCCTTGCGGCACGACTTCAAGCTCGACCTTTCCGGCACGGTACAGTTCATCAAACACATAAGAATCGGACTGACGGGGGAAAGAACAAATCACTTTTTTAACTGAACCGGCTTTAAGCAGTTTCGCCAGACCGTAATCACCGTTACCGGCATTGTTGCTGACAATAGTTAAATCTTTAACACCCAGTTCAATCAGTCCATCAATGAGTTCAGCGGGTTGTCCTGCGGTACCAAAACCACCAATCAGAATGGTTGCACCATCTTTAATCTGCGATAGTGCCTCGCTTAGTGAGGACTTACTTTTGTCAATCATTAGACAACTCCATTGTGCTCATTGAAGAAGAGATAGGTAAGAGAGGTAGGCACACTGAGGCAAGAAGAATAGATAAATATTTCACTCAATCCCGAGTGTTTCCCTTAGATTTCCCTTTCTAAACATTCTTGATAATTTTTATAATTTGATCTAGTTATCAGACCATAGTTTTGTTCGGTATAAATGTTTTTTGTTCGATGATCGAACATTATCTAAAGTACTCGTATCATCTTGCTAGATGGTAGGACTGATCAATGTAAAAGAATATGAGATCTTATAAAGAGATATGTAGATGGATTTGCTTAGATATTTTCTCTTCTAAGCAAATACAAAAAGAGGCAATTAAGATTGAGACTGAAGAATTAAACGTGCAAGCTCTAAGTCATCGGGATAGGTAATTTTTATATTATCCGAACGCCCCATTACGACCTGTACAGTTTCACCCATATACTCAAGTGCACTTGCCTCATCGGTAATAGTGACGTTATTTTCTAAAGCATGTTCAATTGCTTTTTTTAGTTTACCGATTTTAGTAATTTGAGGAGTTTGGGCTTGCCATAAGAAATCACGGCTAACTGTTTTATCAATTTGATTGCCTGACTTAACCTGCTTTAACGTGTCACGAACGGGAATCGCTAAAATAGCACTATGATTTGACTCAACTGCTGTTTGAACAAGGGTATTTAAACAGTCAATTGTTACACAAGGACGTGCGGCATCATGAACAAGTACCCAATCATTTTCATCGGCAAAAGTTAAAAGATGATTTAAAGCGTTTAATACCGAATGAACTCGTTCCGCCCCACCCGTACAAAATTGCGCCTTATCTATATTTTGAAATGCAAGAGTTGGGGCAAAGGTATCTTGGGCACCGATTGCCAAAATATAACCATCTAATGGAAGTTGACTTATACGCCGAACAGTATGCTCTAAAACAGTCGTATTCTGAATATATTGATACTGCTTCAATTCAGTTTTAGAAAATCGACTTCCTGATCCTGCAGCGGGAATAACTGCCCATAATTTAGTCTGGGATATCTGGGGATGCAGGTGTCTCATTCGTTTCCAAATCAACTTTAGCGTTCGGGTCAATATAAATAGGCTTGTAATGGGTACTAATTGTACTCATTTGAACAAATGTCTCATGTGGTTTAACTAAACCTAGATCAAGGCGTGCATGTTCTTCTATTGCTTCTGTACCATTTTTCAGGTCAAAAACCTCTGCTGCCAAAATACGGTTTCGTTCTTTAAGCTCTTCATTAACTTCAGCTTGTTGCTGAATTTGTTGCATGAGAGCCTGATGAGGGAGATAGCCACCCTCACCTAACCAAAATTGATATTGCAGTATAGCTACTAAAACAATAACAAGTAGCAATATCAGTTTGCTTGAAGTGGATCTAAATACTTCTAACATATCATTAAGAGTTTTAATTAAAAACTTTGATTAAGCTTTTGTATTGTATAACAATTTAAAAAGAGCATGCAAAATTCCTGCAAAATCAGTGCAAAACTATTAATGCGCATGTTACTTTAAATTGACCATTGTGACATGTTTCATTTTGTCAAAAATGAATGGAATTTGAAAGGGAAATCATATTTATAAGTACAACTGCTTATAAATCACTCTATGTATATAAAAGCTATTCTGCGTATCAAGAAATTATGTTGAATAAATAGAAAAAAGCCCTCCGAAGAGGACTTATCAATAAAGATTTAAAAGAACCAGTAATTAGAAGTTATAACGAACACTCACCGTTGCATTTCGTGGTGTGCCCCAATTCATTGAGTTGTCACCAATACCTTCATAATATTTTTCATCAAAAATATTGTCGATATTAAATTGAAGTTTGATATTTTTATCTACTTGATAGCCAAGCATCGCACTTGCTAAAACATACGCATCTTGCTCAATACGAGAGCTTCCACTACCCGTATAGTATTTACTCTTATAATTTAAACCTAGTCCTGCACTCCACTGATCAAGTTTGTACTTAACAAATAGATTCGAGGTTGTTCGAGAGTTTGTCGTATTAACTTTTGTGCCTTGTGCATCTTTTGCTTCAAAATTAGCAATACCAAAGTTAATACCCCAATTGTCATTAATCTCGCCATCAACTTCAAACTCAAAACCTTTACTTTCAACACCATCTACAGCGCGATAGGCCTGCTCTGTAGTTTGTGTACCATTGCGGACAATAAATACTCCCGGTATCAACTCAGCAAAATTAGATTGTTCTATTCGGAATACTGACAATGCCGTATTTAACCGTCCTCCAAACCATTCGCTCTTTAAGCCAGCCTCATAACTCTTACCTGTAATCGGATCAATATATTGATCATTTACATCTTTACGTTCTTGAGGTTTGAAAATTTCTGTATAGCTCGCATACACAGAATGATCTTGGGCAAAATCATAAATAGCGCCCACATATGGTGCTAATTCATTGTTAAATTCACGGTTACCTTTATCATTTTCAGACTTATATTCCCAGTTAGATAAACGTGCACCAGCAATAATTTTCAAAGGATCCAGAATCTGAAATTTACCAGCAATATAAGCGGCAGTTTGTGTGGTTTCATTTAGCGCATTTTTACCATTTAAAACAACAGGCTGAAGCAACTCTTGAGCCATATCATTATAGTTAAGTGGTCCACCTAAATACTTTTCAATGTCTTGGTTTGTGTTAGATCCACCAAAAATATCTTTTGTTTTTTCATTCTTATTCCACGATCCACCAATAATGATTTCTTGCGGACGATTAAATAGCGTAAATGGAGCATTGATAAAAACATCAATATTGTTTTCTTCATTTGCAGCTTTTGCGCCATATACAGAAACATAATCAGTTTTATTCAGCTGATTATCATTTGGATTTTCTAATGGACTGGTATTGGTTGCCTTGTCTACTTTTCCAGCTGTATACAACAACATAGAAGCGGTATCTTCTTTACGGAAGGTATAAGCAACATTTAAATTAACGTCATTAAATAAATTCTGCTTTAAATTTGCAAATACTGCCGTTGTATTTACATCCCAATAGGTCCAAGGTGCACTTACTGTTAAGCTTCTGGAAAAATTGGTACGAGTCCCATCAGTATAAAAAGCAGGTGTCCCCCCCCAACGAATACCATCACGATGTAACTCTTGATAAGTTGCCCCAAGTGACATGCTTGTTTTATCACTCAAGTCATAATCAACCGCACCATAAAATACATTGCGTTCTTTCTCATAGAAATCCATAAATGATTTTTCATCAGAATGTTTTACAAACATGCGGCCACGCAATGATCCATCTGTATTAAGTGGTGTGGAAACATCTGCTGAGCTACTCCAAGAGTTCCACGAGCCTAAAGATGTGCTGACATTACCAGTGAGTTCTTTTGAGTTTGCATGTTTCCGAATCATGTTCAGCGCCATTGCTGGGTTTCCAGCACCGGTGGTTAGTCCATTGGCACCCTTTACAACTTCGATACGATCATAAATATCTAAATCTAAATCTCCAGTGCCTAAGTTTGTAGTACTAGGTATTCCATCAATTAAGTAATAATCCACTTCAAAACCACGTACATAAACTCTTTGGCGCTCATCAGTACGTGAGGTTGAAACACCCGTAATATTATTCATTAAATCTTGAAAAGAATCGATTTTTCGATCATCTAAATATTCACGAGTTAAAACTTTGACCGATTGAGGTGTTTCACGAAGTGATAAATTTAATTTTGTAGAAGTATTTGAGCTTTTAACTGTGTAACTGCCCGAACCTTCGGTAACAGCGGAATTTTCTTGTTCTGCTTGTACTTTTATCGTTTCTAAAGTGGCTGTACCATTTTTCTCATCTGCATAAACAAATGAAGGAACAGTTAAAGCCATAGCAAATGCTAAAGGATGAGCTCTAAATACTTTTCCAAAGGGCGAAGTGTACATAAGAAAATTCCATAATAACGAGTGTGCTGTGCGAGATCCCTAGTCTTTTACTGCTTTTTATTTGTTACATAACAGCAAAAGTTCGGCACAAAAACTAACACGAACGATAATTGTTATCAACAATATATTAATAATTATTCCTATTTATGTAGAAAAAATTATCAATATTTCTAATTATTTATATCCCTCATTCCCTACCAAACTTGCTTAATCCCCAGATCTTTTAAATTTATTACTCCTCAGATTAATGAATACAATGTTTAGAATAGTCTTAGGACTAACTCAAAAATAACAAACTAAACAGTATTTTCTTTTATATTTTATTATTCTTCTCAAATCTCATAAAAGAGAATAAAGGTATAAGTTGTAGTGTATAAAGTTTTAGTATTTTCTTTAGTAAGCATAGGTTTAAGTGCTTGTAATAATCCTACAGATGATAGTCCATCAAAAATAATTTATATGGAGGATATTCAAAAGCAATATAAACCAATTAACACTTATATATATGAATATAATGATATTATTTATGGACTAAATACTAAACAAGACCAAGCCACAGCTCATTTAAAATTAAAAACTTTATTAAAAAAGATGCCATCTAGTGATGACAACTTAAATATTTTAAAAACTAAACGTAAAATACTTGTACATTTAGGTTGTCTAAATGAGGCTTATATCGTCACAGAAAAAATACTCACTAAAACAGAAAGTTCAAAGCTACAAGAGATGCAATGTATTTTCTTGAGTAAAATGAAAAAAGATGCTCATGAAATAAAAGCATGTTATGAAAAAACCGCTAATAGTTACTTAAATGAGATAAATTTAATCCCCAAAGCTGCTTTGAGATATCAATATGCTTTATGGGGCCACTACGCAGCAATGTTCCATGCTGGACATATAGAATATAAAGATAAACTCCAAGAAATTATCGATTATCACAACATAGAAGATCACAAAAAAACATATCAGCAAATGTATGAAAACGTTATGAACTCTTCTATTTTTCAGACACGTTTAGACGCGATCCCTTATACCTCTGATTGTCATTAATCGATCTTCTTATTCTTATGATCTACCATATTTATAGCCTGCACCGTTATTCCGCTTAATTTATCTAACAATAAGAAAGCACGCTTTGGAATAGAGTTTCTAATGCTTCCCCCGCTCTCTTGCAAATATTATCTCGCACAACTTTACAACTTCCTTCATAAATCTTTTTTCAACGTGAGATTCATACAAAATCACATATATTTCTAATTTTTAACTAATAACTACTTAAAATGTATATTTTTTTATTTTTTACTTTGGTAAAAATTTTACAAGGATTTCTTCTAACTATTTTAATAAGGAGAAAAAAATGGATTTTTTTAATATTTTCATCGGCGATACGACCTGGAACTTTGTTTTAGAAATTTTAGTTCGATGTTTTGTAATGTTTATTATTATTATCAGTTTTTTAAGATTATCGGGTAAAAGAGGAATTCGGCAGCTTTCACTTTTTGAACTTGCCATTATTTTATGTTTAGGTTCAGCCGCTGGTGACCCGATGTTCACTAAGGACTTACCTATTGCCCATGCTTTAGTAGCTTTTATGGCTATTCTTTTTCTATACCGACTTGTAACCTGGGCCATGGTGAAGAATAAAAAAATTGAGGATTTACTGGAAGGGAAAGCTTTATGTGTAGTTAAAGAAGGTCTTTTAGTCTACAAAGATTTCCAGAAACAAACATATTCACATGATGAATTTTTCTCGGAAATGCGTCAGCAAAATGTTGAACATCTTGGGCAAGTGAGAACAGCTTTGTTGGAATCCGACGGCATTTTGAGCTTACTTTATTATGAGGATGAAGATGTCAGATGGGGCCTGCCATTATTCCCTGACGCCTACTGTAAAGCCGATGTACTTAAACTTAATACTTTTTATTCATGTATGAAATGTGGTGAAACTAAAATTTTAAACAAGATTGATCAAGAATGTATCCGCTGCAAACATCATAGTTGGGCTGAATCTTTGAAAACACGCCGATTAGGATAATAAAAAAGGTGCTATTTCCTATTAAAAACAGAAAAAAGCACCTTCAAAATGTTAAAAAATTAATTTTAACTTTTTATTTAAAGATTAGTTTAAACCTTTAAACTCAGCTTTACCGCGGTAAGCAGCTTTAGTCAATTCTTCAATACGAAGTAATTGGTTGTACTTAGAAACACGGTCAGAACGGCAAAGTGAACCAGTCTTGATTTGACCAGCTGCTGTACCTACTGCTAAGTCAGCAATAGTAGAATCTTCTGTTTCACCAGAACGGTGAGAAATAACAGTCGAATAACCATTTGCCTTAGCAAGATAGATCGCATCTAAAGTTTCAGTTAAAGTACCGATCTGGTTGTATTTAATTAAGATTGAGTTACCAACCTTCTCATCAATACCACGTTGTAAAATCTTAGGATTAGTTACGAACAAGTCATCACCAACCAACTGGATTTTATCGCCAAGGATTGAAGTCAAGTAGCTCCAACCTTCCCAATCAGATTCATCCAAACCATCTTCGATCGAGATAATTGGATATTGATTTACAAGACCAGCTAAGTAATCTGCAAACTGATGGCTTGTAAATGCACGATTACCTTCACCTTCTAAAACGTATTGACCGTTTTTGTAGAATTCTGAAGATGCGCAGTCTAATGCAAGCATCATGTCTGAACCAGCTTTATAACCAGTCAATTCAATTGCCTGTAAAATGATTTGAATTGCTTCTTCGTTAGAACGTAAGTTAGGAGCAAAACCACCTTCATCGCCGACAGCAGTATTCAAACCTTGTTTCTTTAAAACTGATTTTAAAGAATGGAATACTTCAGCACCCGCACGTAAAGCTTCAGCAAATGAAGTAAAACCTACAGGCTCGATCATGAACTCTTGAATATCAACAGTGTTGTCCGCATGCTCACCACCATTTAAGATGTTCATCATCGGTACAGGCATTGTCAAAATTGTTTGACCACGAAGATCTGCGATGTATTGGAAAAGAGGAAGTTTCTTTTCTTCAGCAGCAGCACGCGCCGCAGCCAATGAAACAGCCAAAGTTGCGTTAGCACCTAATTTTTCTTTGTTTTCAGTACCGTCAAGCGCAATCATTGTGTTATCAATGTCTTTTTGCTCAAAAACTGATTTACCCAACAAAGCATCACGAATCAATGTGTTTACATTGTTAACTGCTGTACGAACGCCTTTACCTAAGTAACGTGATTTATCACCGTCACGAAGTTCTAAAGCTTCACGAGAACCAGTTGAAGCACCAGATGGTGCACATGCACGACCAACAACCCCAGATTCTAAAATTACGTCTGCTTCGATGGTTGGGTTACCACGAGAGTCCAAAATTTCACGTGCACGAATGTCAACGATTTGGCTCATGAACAATTCCTCTTTGAATGAATATGAGCTGCGGTTAAAGCAGCGTAAGGGTTATAAAACAACTCAATGGGTGTCTAACTTTTTGAATCCTTTAACTAAAGTATCCAATTCTTTTATTTGTGCCAAGAATGGTTCAAGTTGCGACATACGCAATGCACAAGGTCCATCGCATTTTGCATGTTCTGGGTCTGGATGAGCTTCCAAGAACAATCCAGCCAAACCAGTTGCCATTCCTGCGCGTGCTAAAGTTGTAATCTGAGCACGACGACCACCTGCTGAGTCAGAACGACCACCAGGGGTTTGTAACGCATGTGTCACGTCAAAGAAAACTGGCACATTCATTTCTTTCATGGTGTCAAAGCCGAGCATATCTACAACAAGATTGTTATACCCGAATGCCGAACCACGTTCACAAAGAATAAGTTTGTCGTTTCCTGCTTCTAAACATTTATGCAGGATATGACGCATTTCATGAGGTGCTAAAAACTGGGCTTTCTTAATGTTAATAATAGCCTGTGTTTTCGCCATCGCTTCAACAAGATCAGTTTGACGACTTAAGAATGCGGGTAACTGAATAATATCGGCTACTTCTGCAACAGGTGCAGCTTGATATGGCTCATGTACATCAGTAATGATAGGAACATTAAAATGTTTTTTAATATCACCTAACCATTCGATACCTTTTTCAAGTCCAGGACCACGGAATGAATGCAGACTAGAACGATTTGCTTTATCGAAACTCGCTTTAAATACATAAGGAATATCTAAGCGTTTGCAAATATCAACATAAGTTTCTGCAATTTCAAAAGCTAAATCTTTTGATTCAAGTACGTTCATTCCGCCAAATAATACAAATGGCAAATGATTTGCCATTTGTATATCGCCTAAACGTACAACTTCTTGTGGTTTTAATTGTGACATTTAAACTTTCCCAGTTTATTTAAAATCGCATTATTTACTTTTTTGATGCTGTGTTTTTGCAGCGTCAATAAAACTAGCAAATAATGGATGTCCATCGCGTGGTGAACTTGTAAATTCCGGGTGGAATTGTACAGCAATAAACCAAGGATGTTCAGGAATTTCTACAGTTTCAACTAAATGTTGTGCTGAAGAGTAACCTGAAATCTTCATACCAGCTTGTTCAATCGACTCGATGAAACGGTTATTCATTTCATAACGGTGACGATGACGCTCAGTAATTTCAGCTTTACCGTAGACTTCACGTGTTTTTGTGCCTTCAACCAATTCTGATTTTTGTGCACCTAAACGCATTGTTCCACCTAAGTCAGACTCAAGGCTACGTTGTTGTAATTCACCGCGCTCATCTAACCATTCAGTAATTAAACCAATCAATGGATATTTTGTAGAACGGTTGAACTCAGTAGAAGATGCTTCTGGCATAGCAGCAACATGACGGGCATATTCGATTACAGCCAATTGCATACCTAAACAAATACCCAAAAATGGGATTTTGTTTTCACGTGCGTATTGGATAGCTTTCATTTTGCCTTCAGTACCACGTTCACCAAAGCCACCTGGGACTAAGATTGCATCAGCTGTTTGCAAAATAGAAACATCTTGGCTTTCAAGTTCTTCAGCATTGACATAGTCAATCTGTACTTTCACTCGATTTTTGATACCAGCATGTAATAATGCTTCATTCACAGATTTATAAGCATCTGGTAATTCAACATATTTACCAACCATTGCTACACGTACCGTGTATTCTGGATTTAGTAATGCTTCTACTACATTATCCCAATCAGTTAGGTCAGCTTCTGGTAAATCATTGAAACCAAAACGTTCACAAATAAGGTCATCTACATTTTGCTCATAGAAACCACGTGGAATTTGATAGATGGTTTTTGCATCTTTACATACCACAACAGCACGTGCTTCTACATTAGTGAATAGAGCAATTTTACGTTTCGTGTCTGCATCAACATCATATTCAGTACGGCAGATAAGAATATCTGGCTGAATACCAATTGAAAGCAACTCTTTTACAGAGTGTTGAGTTGGTTTTGTCTTAAGCTCTGCTGCAGATTTGATATATGGCAACAAAGTTAAATGCATAAGCATGGTTCTTTTATGACCAAGCTCAACCATTAACTGACGAACTGACTCCATAAACGGTAATGATTCGATATCACCTACCGTACCGCCAATTTCTACGATAGCAACATCGTAGCCTTCACCTGCGCGAAGTACGCGTTCTTTAATATTGTCAGTAATATGTGGGATAACTTGAACTGTACCACCAAGATAGTCACCACGACGTTCTTTGTTTAAAACGTCCTGATATACACGACCACTGGTAAAGTTATTAAGTTTGGTCATTTTCGCACGACGTAAGAAACGTTCGTAATAACCCAAGTCTAGATCAGTTTCGGCACCATCCTCTGTGACAAAAACTTCACCATGTTGGAAAGGGCTCATTGTCCCTGGATCGACATTAATGTAGGGATCCATTTTAACCATTGTGACTTTTAAGCCACGGGCTTCCAAAAGTGCAGCAACTGAAGCAGCAGAAATACCTTTACCTAGCGATGAAACTACACCACCAGTGACAAAAATAAAATGGGTCATTAAGTTTCTCGTACAATCAAGCCGAAATCGGCCTACAATGTTTGGCAATTTTACTGTACTCTGCCCCTATAAAGCAAAGTCAAACCGCATCAATTCAAAGATCATTAAACAACTGGCTATTCTATCAGCATTTTTAATAAAAAATTAGGTCAATCTCACATGATTTTTTCATTCTCTTTTGCTGTTATAATGCCAACTCCTCAATTAAATGTTGTTTAGGACAATGGCAAATAAAAAACTTTTAATCTGTGCTGCAATTGCTGCTGGACTATTGTTAACCGCATGTGTCAAAAAAGAAACACCCAAAGAAGAAGAGCAAGAAAAGGTTGAAACTGCTGTTTCAGAACCTAAACCTGCTGAACCTGCAAAATTTGAGTCTTTAGAAAGTGTGCAAACTGAAGAAGCTCAAACTCAGGAACCACCGCAAGTTGAAGTTCACCGTGAAGAAACAGCGAATACGACAACTGAAATTCGCCGTGAAACTCGCCCTGCCCAACCTGATCAAGGTTCACAAACAACAGTTTCTGAGCAACCTAAAGTAGAGCCGAAACCAAAACCTGAACCTAAGCCTGAGCCAAAACCTGAACCTAAGCCTGAGCCAAAAGCAGAGCCAAAACCTGAAAAGATTCAGTCAAAACCAGCTAAGCCTGCTGAACCATCTCAAACTGAAGATGATGCTGTTGCCGCTGCAATTGCTGCTGCTACTCCAGCGCTTAAAAACTAAGTTCGTTCTCGAATATGCCCAAATTGAACCATCGGTTTGGGCTTTTTAATTATTATTCAAATTATCAATTCAGTAATAAGTTTTAATTTTTCTTTCTATTTATCTTTAAAGTTTTCTTAGATATCAATTAGGGACAATCTACTTTTTCGACCCCAAAAAGCATTGACGATAGATATAGAGCGATGTAGTTTTTTATCAAGTTCCTTTTTGGAACCCTAATTAAAAGAAGATTGGAGCTTAAAATGAATACTGTATTAAACCGTGTGCCTGCCTCGTTTCCGGTCCGTCGTATGGACTATAATTTTGAAAATACACCTCGTTATTGGTGTAATAACGAACCAACTTTCACCCACTATTTTACGGGTTTATCTACGTTGTTTCCTGAAGGTGAATCATATTTCGTTCGCTCTGTTCGAGCTTTACGCGCAAAAGCAAAGTCGAATGAAATCTTAGATCGTGAAATCAGTGCTTTTATTGGCCAAGAAGCTATGCACTCTAAAGAACATCATGCTTTTCATGTAAGTGCACAGCAATATGGCTTAGATCCTCAATCTTTAGAAAAAGTAACTGGCATCGTTTTAAAAACGATTGAAAAAGTTTTTAGTAAAAAATGGAATTTGCTTGTAACCGTAGGTCTAGAACACTACACAGCAGTACTCGTGGTTAGCATGATGGAATCTGTTAATGAGTTAATGACCGACTCAACTATACGTAATTTGTGGCTATGGCACAGTATTGAAGAAACAGAACATAAAACTGTTGCCTTTGATCTCTATCAACATTTATATGGAAGCGGCTTAAGCGCCTACCTTCCGCGCATTACAGTTTTTACTTTAAGTTTATTTTTAATTACGGGCTTTTCAACAATTTATCAATTTATTTTAATGAAGCGAGATCATCAGCTTCTCAATTTTAAATCTTGGCGTAAGTTCTTTAGTTTTGCTAGTAAACAATATAGAGCATTGACCCCTAAATTTTTTGATTATTATCGCTTTGATTTTCATCCTAATCAGACAGACGAAAAAGACCTCGTTGCCAGCACGAAAATCAAAATTGGACTAAAAGATCCCAATTTACTTTTATCTTGACCAAATAAAATCATAAAGCCCATCTATTGAATGGGCTTTATTTAATTTATTGCAAATTTACCGTTATTGCTTATGTTCGACCATAAAATAATTTGATATTAATTTGGCAGCCCATGAAGTACTTTTCCAACCTTCATAGAAGCCACAATGACTTCCTTTTTTTGTAGTGATTACCGCAATATTACTCATTTGCTGAATCGTTTCTTTATAAGGCTCCAAATTTTTAATAGAACAGACCGGATCATCCTCAGCATTAAGAATCATCAATGGAATTTTGACATTCTCAAATACATAAATTGGATTAATAGCTTGGCAATAACTTTGATAATCCTCAAAGCCAGCCATTTCAAAATATTCTTTTTCAAATTCTTCTAGACTTGTGGTCGCTAGAACTTTCTCTATAGAAGAAAGTTGGTTCCATGTAGTTTGATAAGGATGAATAAAATATTTAAATAACTTTTTGGTCATCATTTTGCTATAAAACGGATGAACATTCTTAAAGCCAATCTCCGTGTTGTAGCCTGGACACATTGCAAAAGCAGCTTTAAATGGTGTATCTGCGCCTTGCTCACCCAAATAACGAACCAATAACCCTGTTCCCGCAGAGGAACCTACGGCGTATAAATCTGATTTTGGAAACAGGTTTTGGATATGTGCAAGTTGCTCTTTAAGATCGCTCGTTGACCCAAAAAGAGAGATCTGTGGTACAGGCATAGGTAAACCAGCATGCCCACGGCGTAAGCATAGCGCTATTCTCCAACCCGTATAATGATGTATATCTTTCACAAGTTCACGCATACTTTCAGGAGTTCCCGTAATGGTATGCATAATAACAACTGTTGGAGTATCTGCAGGGAGATCATACCCATACCACGCGATGGCAGTTACGCCACCATCTTTCATGGTGAGCTGATCAATTCGATCATATTCAAGTTTAATGGTTTTTTTTCTAATAATATCAAAGTACAAAAGATGAACATGATTATTGCTTAACCACGGTGTAGGACGATATTTTTGCTTGAGCTGGGGCAATTTATCTAGAATATCTTTTATTTTCCCATTTGGATCATAATAGATTTTTGGTTGTTCAGCACCTAATACTGAATCAAACAATTCCGAACCGAAAGCTTTAATTTTATTTAAAGTAGATATGCCCATTTCCAATCACGACCTCTGATTATGAGTTAAATGATTGCCGCACTAATGCTGCAACCTGCTGTCCCCAAATTGCATAAATTTCTTTACTCGGATGAAAGCCATCACTTGCCATAGGCAAATTCATCGCTTGAAAACTCTCAATATCATATTGAATGAATCTAAATTGGTTTTGTGATTCTAACCATTTATCTAGTGTCTGATTCATTTTTTCCGCATATTTTCCAAACAACCAAGCCAATGGATTGGATAAAGCTGGAAAATGTTGCATTGGCGGAACACCAGACACAATAATGAGTTTAGGCTGAAAACGTGCCTGTATATATTGAAATAATTGTTTTTGTTGTTTTATCCATGAACTTGCTGAGGTAAGTTTGGTGACATCATTAACCCCGATCGATGTAACAACCACATCGTAACTCTGTTGCTCTAAATGCTGTACCGCTTGGAAAACTTGCTTGGTTGTATCACCTGTTTTTGCATGTAGTTTCCAGCGTATTGAATATTGATTCTGCAATTCAGAAATAATAGCACCAGATAAAGCATCTTTTTGGGTTTCAACTCCAACACCTGCAGCAGCAGAATCTCCCAAAATAAGTAATGATAAGGGTTTTCCCTTACCCACTATGCCTTCTCTTTCACCACTGGCTTCTAGCAAGCGTGGTGTATTCTTACGAACCTTTGTTCCCTGCACAAAAAGGACAGGCAACAATGCAACAGTTGAAAGCTTTAACCACATTTTATTGATCTCTATATTACTTAGGCTATTTACTAAAATTATTGGGGTTGAAACTTGGCAATTCTTATACCCATTTGTTCAGCCAATGCTGCTAAGCCACTCATTGGACGGATCATTACTTCAAAATCAATAATCTTGCCCTCGTTATTAAAACGGATCATATCAATACCTTTTAATGATTTTCCACTGACATTGGCACTAAACTCAAGTACTACATTTTCACCATCTTCTGTATAGAACTCCCGATGATAGGTAAAGTTTTCGAACACTTGGATGACATTGGTAAGAATGAAGAAAACAACCTGTTTTCCTTCATAAGGTTTGTAAGCAACTGGTGAGCGAAAAACTACATCATCTGCCAGCAAATCATTTAGATCTGATAAATTACCGGCTTGAACCATTTGATGCCATTTTTCTAAAGACTGTTTTGTAGTTTCAAGTACCATTGTTTTTCCATCCTATAATTTACTAATGAATTAATGGACATTTCTCTTTAAAAGAAATGCCCAGCTAAAATTTAGAGTATTGCTGCTAATTCAGCGCCTTGGCGGATTGCACGTTTTGCATCTAGCTCTCCTGCCTCTTTAGCACCACCAATTAAATGAACATTTTTTCCATCTGTTTTTAATTGATCATACATTGCAGTAAATGACTCTTGCCCCGCACAAATCACAACATGATCGACCTCAAGTACACTTGGTTGCCCGTCTATCGTTATATGTAAACCTTGGTCATCTACTTTGTCATATTGCACACCAGCAAACATTTTGACCTGACGGTTTTTAAGTCCTGTGCGATGAATCCAGCCTGTTGTTTTACCTAAACCGGCTCCTACAGCAGCAGTTTTACGTTGCAGTAAATAAATTTCTCGTTCAGATGCCTCAACTTTTGGCTGCTTTAAACCACCCACATGTTCATATTGAGTATCGATTCCCCACTCCTCATAGAATTTTTCTGGATTTAAACTACCACTTTCACCTTCGTGAGTAAGATATTCAGCTGTGTCGAAGCCAATACCACCTGCACCAATAATGGCAACACGTTGTCCTACTGGCACACGCTCTTTTAGAACTTGTAAATAGCTCAGCACTTTAGGATGATCAATTCCCTCAAATTGTAATTGACGAGGCGTCACGCCTGTTGCAACTACAATTTCATCAAAACTTGCTTGGCTTAATTCGTCATAAGTCGCCTGATGATTTAATACAAGTTCAATGTTTGGTCTCAATTCAATTTGACGGCTAAAGTAGCGTAAAGTTTCGTAGAATTCTTCTTTTCCAGGAACTGTTTTTGCGATATTAAATTGACCACCAATTTGATGACTTGCTTCAAAAACTTTAACTTGATGCCCGCGATCGGCTGCATATACTGCAAAACTCAGCCCTGCCGGACCCGCGCCAATCACAGCGATATTCTTTTTAACCTGAGCTTCTTTAAAAATCAGTTCAGTTTCATAACACGCACGAGGGTTGACTAAACAGGTTGCAATTTTCATTGAGAAAATATGATCTAAACAAGCTTGGTTGCACCCAATACAAGTATTAATTTCATCACTACGGCCTTCACTTGCTTTCAAAACAAACTCAGCATCAGCGAGCATTGGTCGTGCCATCGACACCATATCAGCATGACCCGATGCCAATACATGCTCAGCCATTTCAGGCGTATTGATTCGGTTAGAGGTAATTAAAGGAATAGAAACTTCACCTTTAAGCTTTTCAGTCACCCAAGTAAATGCAGCACGAGGAACTTTAGTTGCAATAGTTGGGATACGCGCCTCATGCCAACCAATACCAGTATTGATAATTGTTGCACCAGCTTTTTCAATTTCTTTTGCCAGCTGAATCACTTCATCAAAACTTGAGCCGCCTTCAACCAAATCAAGCATAGATAGACGATAAATGATGATAAAGTTTTCACCTACTAATTCACGGGTACGCTTTACAATTTCGATAGGAAAGCGAATACGATTTTCGTAACTACCGCCCCATTCATCATCACGATGATTCGTACGAGCTGCAATAAACTCATTAATTAAATAACCTTCAGAGCCCATGATTTCTACACCATCATAGCCCGCATACTGAGCAAGTTTGGCACAGTTGGCAAAGTCATCAATTGTTTGTTGTACTTCGGCAGAACTTAAAGCTTTAGGT